>NZ_JALMFA010000004.1:0-363655 GCF_023242545.1 Pseudomonas sp. MWU13-2517
CTTTTCAGCCTTTCCCCTTCTTAACTGACTGGCATTAGCCTGGTGCCGGGTTTATTTTTGCCTGCGGGAAAACCCAGGTGCGTTGCCTTTGCCGGCAACTCTGCATAGGCTGTGGGGCACCGCGCGCAACCGGCGCTGAGCGAGCTGTACCCGCACTTTTGCGCTATCGTCGGCGCCCGGTTACGTCAGACCCTCAACCTTTCGCCCCGTCGCCAGGCGGTCTTCGACCTGCATATCGCCCTGCTCGATGCGGTGACGCAGCAAGACCCTGAATGCGCCAAATCCCTCTGCCGGCAGTTGATCAATGAACCTTGAAGCCAAGCGCCCCACCGAACTTGAAGAACTGTTGATTGACGCCGAAGCCGACGACGACATCGTGCAACACAGCCCACCGGTGGTCAGCCGCGCATGGCTGTTGCTGCTGGGGCTGGTCCTGGTGGCGTTGAACCTGCGCCCGGCGCTGTCGAGCCTGTCACCGCTGCTGCGTGATGTGTCCGCCAGCCTGGGATTGTCGGCAGCCAAGGCCGGTCTGCTGACGACCTTGCCGGTGCTGTGCCTGGGCCTGTTCGCACCGTTGGCGCCGGTCCTGGCGCGGCGCTTCGGGGCGGAGCGGGTGGTGCTGGGGATTCTGCTGACGCTGGCTGCCGGGATCATTCTGCGCAGTGCGTTCGGCGAGTTCGGGCTGTTTGCCGGCAGCATCATGGCCGGCGCGAGTATCGGCATCATCGGCGTATTGCTGCCGGGCATCGTCAAGCGCGATTTTGCCCGGCAGGCAGGCACCATGACCGGCGTCTACACCATGGCGCTGTGCCTGGGGGCGGCGCTGGCGGCGGGGGCGACGGTGCCCATCAGCCATTACTTTGGCGACAGTTGGAACATCGGCCTGGGCTTCTGGATCCTGCCCGCGCTGGTGGCGGCGCTGTTCTGGTTGCCGCAGGTCCGGCAGACCCATGGCGCACACCCGGTGGCTTATCGCGTGAAGGGTCTGCTGCGCGACCCGCTGGCCTGGCAAGTGACCTTGTACATGGGCCTGCAGTCGTCCCTTGCCTATATCGTGTTTGGCTGGGTGCCGTCGATTCTGATCGATCGGGGCCTGAGTGCCACTGAAGCCGGACTGATGCTGTCCGGTTCGATCATTGTGCAGTTGGCCAGCGCCCTTGCCGCACCGTGGCTGGCCACGCGTGGCAAGGACCAACGCCTGGCTATCGTGGTGGTGATGCTGCTGACGCTGGTGGGTTTGTTCGGCTGCCTGTTTGCGCCGCTGCAAGGGTTGTGGGGATGGGCGATCCTGCTGGGGTTGGGGCAGGGCGGGACGTTCAGCCTGGCCCTGACGTTGATCGTCTTGCGCTCGCGCGATTCCCATGTGGCCGCCAACCTGTCCAGCATGGCCCAGGGTGTGGGCTATACCCTGGCGTCCATGGGGCCGCTGGCGGTGGGCGTGCTCCACGACTGGACCGGCGGCTGGGGCGCGACCGGCTGGGTCTTCGCAGTGATCGGCGCAGGTGCCATCATCACCGGCTGCGGGGCGGGGCGTGCGCGGTATGTGAACGTGCGCAGCGAGAAAGTCTCGCCTTGATGCGGGCTGGCCGGCTCCGCCCCTGCCGACTGTGTTTACAGGTACATCACCTCCAATGTAGCGGAGCCATCCAGGCGGGTTTCCGCGCTCAGGTCCAGGTTCTGCCTGGCATTGATCACCGCTTCCAGCGTGACGGTGCTGGTCAGGTTCTTGATCGCTGAAGGGCCTGCGGTGCTGCCCTCCAGTTCGGTAAAGCCCAGCAGGCTGCGCGAGCCGATGTTGATGGGGTTGCTGTTGGAGGTGCGCCAGGCCACGCCGCCCGTAGTGGACTCGGTGCCGTAGACCACCGCCAGGTCGTCGACCACGGTCTGCCTGGGGTCGAAACTCAGCGAATACACACCGAGCTTGTTGCCGCCATTGTCCAGGCCCAGCCCATAGTAGATCTCGCTGTCGATGTGGGCGGTGCCGTCGCGGTTGTCACGCATGAGGAGCACGAAACGGCCGGGTGCGTTGCAACTGACGGTCAGCGTCAGGTACTTCAGCGGCAGGCGCGTGCCATTGGTCAGGTTGAGGTCTTGCCGGGAAATCTTGCCGAAGTCGATCACGCCGCCACCGGAAAATACCGGGGTGCAGGCCATGGGCGTGATCAGGCCGCTGACCGTGAGCTCCACGGTGGAAGCCGCATGTGTCAGGGCTGCGCCGCACAGCAGGGGCAGGGCGAACAGGTGCATCTGGGAACGCTTCATGGGATAGCTCCTAAAGGTAATGGATTTCCAGGGTGGCCGCGCCGTCGAGCCGTACCTCACTGCCCAGGTCCAGGGCGCCCAGCGGTGCAATCAGCGCTTCCAGGCTGGCCGTGGCGCTGAGGTTCTGGATCGCAGCGGGGCCGCTGGTGCTGCCGGCGCCAGTGCCGAAGCCCAGGTAGCGGTCAGCCGCGACGGCCAGCGGGCTGCTGCTGGCGCTGCTCCATGGCAAGCCGCCAGTGGCGGAGTCGGTGCGATAGAGTTGGGCATGACTGTCGGCGCTGGCCTGGTTCGGATCGAAGGCCAGGCGGTAGCGGCCGATTTTTTGCCGGCGCGCATCCAGGCCCAGGCCGTAGGCGCTCGCATCGACGTCACCGGTGGCCGAGCCTGGCCGGTTGTCCTGCATGCGCACGGCGAAATAGGTCGGCGCATCGCAGGCCACGTTGAGCACCACCGGGCGTGGTGGCAGCGGGGTGTCCTGAGTCTGGCTCAGGTCACTGATCGAGAGTTTGCCCAGTGCCACATGGCCGCCGTTGGACAGGGTTGGCGTGCAGGCGGCCGGCGCGAAGCGCGCCAGCAGGCTCAGCTCGCGCGACCGCCCAGCGTTGACCGCATCGAATAGCCCGCTGGTTTCCCAGGTCACCGCATCGCTCACGCGGGCTGCGTCTTCGCCGACCCAGGCGCTGGCCTGCAGTTGCACCGACAAACTGCGCCCGATGACCGGCACCCCGGCGCGCATCGGCACGATGCCGTGCCCGGGGCGCCAACGCAGGCTGGTGGCGACCGCACCAGGCGCCTGGCCGATGCCGGCGAGCAGGCCCAGTTCCACCGGTTGCCCGTCCAGCACGGCATCACTGGCTTGCAAGTCATAGCTGCCGCGCTCGGTGAAGCGAAAGCGCTCCACGGTGGCCGCCAAACCACGGTAGAGCAGGGTCATGTCGGTGGCCTGCGGGCAGTTCAGGTTGAGGCTGAAGCGACGCTCGCCCAGCAGGCGTTCGGGCACGGGCACAAGTGCCACGGCGCGGTTCATCAGGCCGAAATCCAGGCGCGATTCGCTCAGGTTGAGCCGGCATTCTTCGGTGGCCCAGGCGGGGTTGGCCAGCAGCAGCGCTGCCAGCAAGACAGGTTTCAGGCCCATGGCGAGAGTCCTCATAGTGGTCGGCACCGGGCCGGTGCGGTTTCGAAATACACATCGGGATCGCCGTCTTTCGGCAGTGCGAAGTCCAGACGGCAGCGCGGTTGCCCCGGCGCCTTGATCCACAGGGGGCGGGTGTCGAGCACACTGGGCAGGAATACCTGGCTGCCTTCCTGGACCAGGGTCACGAACTCACCGTCGCCGGTGCTCACCGCCGCGCCTCGGGGCAGGGGCAAACCGTCTTGGTCGGTCACGGTCAGCAGGGCGCGGCGCGTCACGGCAACGCCGAAGTGCACCTTGTCCACCGCCCCACGCCCGGCTGAAATAACCGCCAGGCCATTGCTGATGTCGGCATTGCGCGGCAGCGAACGGGTTTGCACTTCTACCGGGCTGCGGCCATAGGCGCTGAGCTGCGGCACCACGGCCTGGCCTTGCCAGTCAGTCCACACCGGGCCACTGGGGGTAGTGACTTTGACCCCGGCCATTTCACCCACCGACATCACGGCAAAGGTGTCGCGCACCGGGTAAGGCGAAAACGTCACGCCGTCGCCATGCACCACTACGCCACCGCGCGCACCGCCCTGGTAGCTTGAGCGTTCAGCGTCGGAGCGGGTGTAGTTCAGGTCCAGCTGGCTATACCAGGGCAGGGTGGACACACCGACAGAGGTTTCCACCTCACGGTCGCGGCTGTCGCGCTCCACGCCGAGCCGATAACTGAGCTGGTCGTTGAGTTGTTCGCTCAAGCCGCTGCCGATGCGATGCTCGCCGCCGGTATTGCGCGCCCAGGCGCGGCCTCGGCGGCTTTCGCCCAGTGGCATGCTGATGGTCAGGTAAATGCTGTCATCGCTCTGCTGACGGCCACCGACTTGCCATTCGGCACTGGCGGAAATCGACACCCCGCCGATGCTCGTGCCCCAGGACGCCAGGGCGCGGCTGCTGCTGAAACCGGCATAGGACGCCGAGCGCGACACCCCGGCGCTGAATGCCCCCACCCAGGGATGGGCCCAGGAGGCCGTGACACTTTGTTGGTCGCGATAGCGCGAACGCTCCTGCTCGCGGGTATAGCGGGTGTGGGTGGACTCTTCCAGGTCGCGGTAATCCAGGCTGCGCCAGGACGCGGCGGTGGTGATGGCCCAGTTATCGTTCAGACGCTGGGACCACGACAAGTCGGTTTGCACGCCCCGCTCCTGGCCGTTCCGGCTGGCTTCGGCGGCCTGCCCCGAGAACTGCAACTGGCTGTCCTGCCAGGGCAGCCAACCCAGGTTCATGCCTGCCGAGCGATATTGGTCAGCCACCAGCAGCCCGCCGCCGACGCTGACCTGGGGGTGCAAGGCCCCACTCCAGCCACCGCTGACCACCCAGGGTTCGGCGCCGTCACTGTCACCGATCCGGCGCACGCGGCCGGCCGCTACTGAGTAGCCCGGCGCGGGCAGGCCCAGGCCCAGCATCGCCGCCGGCACGGTGAAGCGCCGCTCCTCGCCGAGGCTTTCCTTGACCGTGACTTCCACGTCCGAGCGGCTGTTCAAGCGGCGCACATCGGTGAGGGCAAAGGGGCCTGCCGGAACCACCGTGGAATGAATCAGTGTGCCGTTCTGGCGTATCTCTACCTGGGCGGGGCTGTTGGCGATGCCATTGATCGTTGCGCCCTGGTTCTGGTCCTGCAGGGCGGTTTCGGTCAAGACCTGGGCGCCGGTGATTTGCGTGCCGGCCAGCACCGGGTTGTACAGGCTGATCTGCCCACCCTGGAACACCGCCTGTTGTTCGGCGAAGGTGCGCTGGGCATAGGCGTCCAGGTGAGTGGTGCGCGATACCTTGTCTTGCCAGGTCTGCACCTGGCGGCTGCGCACGATCCAGTCGCCGGCATTGAAGCCGACCTCGGTGTTGGCCGACGCGAAGCGGCTGTTGTCATCGCCGAACGCGTTGTACAGGCCGGTCACGTCGTAGTTGAGCAAGCCGGCAAAGCCGCCGGTCTGGTAGCCCGAGATATCCCGCACCACCGGCCGCAAGGCTTCAGTGGGCACCACCAGGGACAGGCTCAGGCTGGCGGGGTCCTGTTCGATGACGGTTTGCGGATAGTCGTCGATAAAATCCAGGCACGCGCTGCCGTCAGGGTTATCCGCTGGAACTCTCAGATCTCCCGCGTCCAGCAGGGCGCGGTCGAAACACAATGCGCCCTGGCGATCGAACGCCACGTCCACGCGACCGCGCCGTTGACCGTTGACGTACAGGTAGACGGCATGCCGCCCGGCGGTGAACCGCGGTGCTTCCAGCAGCAGGTTGGCAAGCTCCGGGTCGATACCGCGTTGGGCCAGCGTCTGGGGGTCGAAGGCGCCTTCGGCCATGGCATCGTTGGCCGCGAGGCCGCCGCCGAGGGTCAGCGCCAGGCCGGCCAGGATCCGGCGTAGGCAAACGCCAGGCACGGCTTCGCCGTCGCGGTCAGTGTTTACTGTGCTCACAAGGTCGTTCTCACATACGGGAAGCGTGCGCGCCGACCTTTACTCGTCGGGGCCGCATCCGGTGGCCTTCAAGGAGGCCACTTTGTTTTTATGAGGGCGCCGTCCATTGGCGCCCGGCGATCAAAGGGTGATCGGTGCTTCGTAGGGCGCCACGGCAAAGCCGTAGACGGTGGCCGGCTGCAGTTGCACGCGGGTTGCGCCGGGGGCGTGGGTGTCCACCGTCAGGGTTTCCCCCGGCAGTACATATGTGCGCGGTAACAGGGCCGCCGAGTCACCCGGCAGCAACCGCAACTCCTGGGCCAGGCGCACCACGTAGGGCGACGGGTTATGCACGCTCAGCTGGTTGTTCTTCAGGTTCCAAACCAGCCCCGTCCATGGTGTACGGTTGGGGGCCAGGCCCTTGGGGTGCAGGATCACCGGCAGGTTCTGGCGCACCGTCACACCGACCCGAGCATGGCCGGCCTGGGCTTCCGAGCGACCCTGGGGCATGCCTTCGAAAATCACCCGTTTCAGGCGTTGGGTGGTCAGCGGCTCCGGCGTTTGCAGGATAAAGCGGATCAGTTGGCTCTTGGACGGTTCGACCCGCGCCAGAGGCGGCGTGACGAACACCAGCTTGGCCGGGTCTTCGGGAATGTCCTCGAGGGTGACATGCAGCAGCGCCAGTTTGCTGTCGGTGTTGGTCACCGACACCGAGGCTTCACCGTCGGCTTCGTTGACGATCACGACGGACGTGTCCGGCACCATGCCGTCAGCCCGCGCGGGGCTGCAAAACAACACGGCCAGGACGCCGATCAGGGGGAAAACAGGGAAAGGGAACATGGCTAGAGGTACCTCAGGTCAAGCACGATGGAGCCGTCCAGCGGCACCTCCTGGTTAAGGGTCAGGTAGGCCGCTGCGTTGATTGATGTATTGACGTGCAGGGTGGCGGTGACCAGGCGATGGGGCTCCGGCACCAACGTGCCGGGTTGCGCAAAGCCCATGTAGTTATCCGGGTAGGCGTTGGACTCGGGGAACCAGGTCAGGCCCTTGTTGCTGGAGGCCAGCACCAGCGCCGGCTGGCCGTCGCCCACCGCGTTGCGAATCGCCAGGGACACCGTACCCAGGCGTTCGGTGGGCACATGCGCGTTGGTGCCCAGGCCGTAGTAGAACCCCGGCCCGAGTGAAGATTCGGCGCGGTTATCCACACCCACCAGCACGAATAGCACCGGGTCGTTGCAGCTCACGCTCAGGTCCAGGGTCTGGGCCGGCAACTTGCTGAACTCATACTGGTTGAGGCTGCGCGCGGGGACCCTGCCGTGGTCGACGATACCGTCGGCCGACAAGGTCGTGGTGCAGGCTTTCGGGGTGATCAGCCCCGAGACCGTCAGCTCCGTACTGGACCCCGCCAGTGCTGGAGCACCGACGCTGAGCAGGTAGAGCCAGGCAAGCAGGTGTGGCGTCGCGTTCTTCATGGCGTGTCTTTCACCGGGTACCGGGTTATCGAGGGAGGGCGGTTACAGGTACACGACCTGCAGGGTCGCGGACCCTTTCAGATCAACTTCGTTACTCAGGTCGAAGTTCCGCGCCGGCCGGATATAGGTGCGTACCCGCAGATCCAGTTGCAGGTTCTGCACCGGAATCGGCGTGGTGGCGTCGGACACCGCACCCACTGACTGGTAGGACAAAGGAATCATGGTGGGTTCGGCGAACCAGGTTTTGCCCATGTCATCGGAAGCAATCGTCTGGACGACTGCTCCGTCGGCGATGGCGTTGCTCATCCGAAGCGTGAACGATCCCAACTTTTCGCCATTGAGCAAACCGAGACCGAAGCTGTCGGTGGGCTCCGGCGAAGATTCGGCGGCGTTATCGATCGCCTGGATAGCCATCAACGTGGCCCCGTCGCAGCTCATGGTGAAGCCCAGTGTGCGGTCTTCGAGCAAGGTGCCGGAGTCCTGGTTCAGGTCCTGGGCGGAGACCTTGCCGTGGTCGACCATACCGTTCTGCGACAGACCGGGGGTGCAAGCACTTGGAACGATCAAGCCTTTGACGGTCAGGTCGACACTCGACGCCGCGGATGCGTGATGGGCGGCAGCCAGCAGCAGGGTGGTCAACAGTAGGCCGGGTAGAGATTTCATGGCGGTTTCAGATCCTTGGGTTCAGGGAAGACTTACAGGTAGCGCACGGTCAGGGTGACCGAGCCATCGATCGCAGCTTCGTTGGTCAGGGTCAGGCTGCTGGCGGGGGCGATCTCGGGGCTCACGATGAGGTCCGCGGTGAACACCTGCACCGGCATCGGGGCGATGGTCGCGGTGTCGGCCACGGAAACCATGTTGTCGCGCATGAAGTAGCGATCACTGAACCAGGTGTTGCCGCCATCACTGGAGGCAATGGTGCGTGCCGCCACACCGTCGGCCATCGGCGAGAGCAGGCGCAGGGTCATGGCGCCGAGTTTTTCGGTGCCGTTGATCAACCCCAGGCCATATTCCATGAAGTCATTGCCGTAGTCCGTGCCCTCGCGGTTGTCCTTGCCTTCCAGCGCCATCAGGGTCGCGGCGTCGCAGGTGACGGTCAGCTGCAGGGTTTGTTGTTCGAGAAAGGTCGACTGGGCGACGTTCAAGTCCTTGGCCGAAATCTTGCCGTAATCCACCGCGCCGCCATTGGACAGGGAGGGGGTACAAGCGCTCGGCGTGATAAGGCCTTTGACGGTGAGGTCCACGCTGGAGGCGGCGAAGGCGGGGCTGATACCGCTGATCAGCAGTGCGGCGGTCAGGGCTTTGGGTAGCAGGTTCATGGTCGGGCTCCTGGGAAAGATGGGGGGTTACCAGTACTTCAGTTGCAGGGTGGCGTGGCCATCGATGGGCACTTCATCGAGCAGGGTCAGGCTGCTTGCCGGCGCAATCACGGTGAAGGCCCGCAGGCGCGCGCTCAGGTCTTGCAGGGCGATGGGGGTGCTGGTGTCTGTTGCGACGGCGAACGACGTCAGCGCCATATGGCCCAGGTACGAGGACGGGCCCCAACTGGCACCGCCGTCGCGGGACATGATGGTCTGCACCGCCACGTTGTCCGCGATGGGTTCGAATACCCCGAGGGCCACGCTGCCCAATTTCTGGTTGTCATTGACCATTCCGAGGCCGTGATGCGCCGGGTTGATCGCCGAGGTACCGGCGCGGTTGTCGACGGTGGTGAGGGTGAAGAACGTGGCACCTTCGCAATGAATATCAAGCTGCAGTTCACCCGGTTGCAGGCGTGTGGGCAGGTCCGGGTCGAGGTCGCGTCCGGTCAGCTTGCCGTGGTCGACCACGCCGCCACTGGACAGGCTCGGTGTGCAGGCGCTGGGGACGATGGTTCCGCTGACGCTCAGGTCGGTATGGCTCGCGGCCTGAGTGCCGGGCGCCGCGGCGATCAACAACATGGCCAGGGTAGTGAGGGTGTATCTCTGCATGGGCACAAGTCCTTGTGGTGGGGTGGGTTACAGGTAGATCACGTCGACCGTCGCGGCACCGTCCAGCAGTACTTCCTCGGTCAATGTCAGGCTATTGGCCGGGGCGATGCTCGGCTCGATATGCAACTCGGCGGTGACCGTTTGCAGCGGGCTCGGCGCCGGTGTGCCGCTGTCGCTGTTGCCGAACGCGGCGAGCTGGTGCGCCACCAGCCAGGTACCTTCGGGGACCAGCCACCAGGTATCGCCGTTGGTGGTCGACATCAGCGTTTGCACCGGGCCGTCGTCCGACACCGGGTTACGCAACGTCAGCAGGTAGGTGCCGAGCTTCTGGTCGCCGTTGATCAGCCCGAGGCCGTAGCCATAGCCGTCGTCCTTGTGCGCGGTGCCGGGGCGGTTATCGCGACCGCGCAGGGCGAACAAGGTGGGCGCGTCGCAGGTCACCGCCAGTTGCATAATCGCTGGCGGCAGCCAGGTGGAGGTATCCGGCAGCAGGTCCCGGGCCGCGAGCCTGCCGTAGTCCACCGTGCCGCCCTGGCTCAGGGACGGCGTGCAGGCTGCGGGGATAATCAGGCCCTGGACCTGCAGGTCGACGCTGCTTGCGGCAAAGGCGCAGGGCGCCATTGCCGCGAGCAGGCTGAGCACGCTGCGTTTGATCGTGGATCGCTTCACAGGTAGCGCAGCTCCAGGGTGGCGGAGCCGTCTATCGACACTTCTTCGGTAAGGGTCAAGTCCTTGGCCGGCATCAGAAGGGGCCACACTTCGATATTGAATGTGAGTACCTGAATCGGGATCGGCGCCACTTGGCCGCTGGACCTGTCGCCAAAGCCTGTGAACGTGTCAGGGGCCCAGGGCGTGACAATGTCCCCGCCCTTCCAGGTCTGGCCACCGTCCACGGATTTGAGTGGAGTGATCGGCACGCCATCGGCCAGTGGTGGTTGGCGGATATCGAGGTAATAACCGCCGATCAATTCGTTGTGGGTGGTGACTCCCAGGCCGTAAAGCTCCGGGCTGATCGGCACAGGGCGTGCGGGCCGATTGTCCTGGGTCACCAGCGCAAACAGAGTCGGCGCTTCGCAGTCCACCGCGGCTTGTAGAGTGACTTTGGGGAGTTCGGTCCAAGTGGTCTGGTTGAGGTCTTTGGCGGCAATCTTGCCGTAATCGATCTTGCCGCCCTGGGACAGGCTTGGTGTGCAGGAACTCGGCGTGATGGTGCCTTTGACAGTCAGGTCGACACTGCTGGCAGCCGACGCCCAAGGGCAAGTGACAAGCAGCACGGTACCCGCAAGGGCAACGAAAGAGGCTTTCATGGAATACGTATTCCTGTGCAAGGGTTCAGGGACAGATAGGGTGCGCGGGGAAGTTGCCCGTTGGATTTAGGGTTATCGAGGGGCACGCGCTGTTGTTGGTAAAGCGGGAGGGAATTTATCGCCGGGGCCGTGCAGGGTGAATGCAACTTTTACGATAGTGCGAGCAACCCTGTAATGCCGTTCGAAGAGGGCGCCTTTATTCGAAAAAAACACCGTTGTCGTAGTTGTTGTATCGCCTTGGCAGGTTCATTTGGATACGTTTCGCGCTTTTTTCGCCTTTACTCAAACTCAATGGGTGGCGAAACTTTCTGAGCGAGAAGTTCCAGTGCAGTTGTCAGAAAAGTCGATGATGTGTCGTCGGCTCCTGGCGTCAGGCAAAGCCAGGTGAGCTTATCGCTCTGCATGAGGTCACTATGCGGGGCAATAAACCAGGCGGAGGGCCGCCTACGGCATTGCCGGCGGACAATCTGCCCAGCCATTGGCAGGATGCCAGGGTATTGGTGGTCGACGATCACGCGACGTATCGGCTGCTGATGAGCGCGTTGCTGGACAAGCTCGGTGTCGCTCACCAGCTGGTCAACGATGGTCAGGCGGCACTGCAAATCCTGGCCACCGATGTGTTCGACCTGGTCATCAGCGATTGCCGCATGCCGGTCATGGACGGCTACACCATGACCCGCGAGTTGCGACGTCGCGAGCGCGAGGCGGGCAGTGAGCGGGTGCCGGTGCTTGCCTTGACCGCGCGGCTGGAGCCCGAGGACATCCGTCTTTGCCAGGCCTGTGGAATGGACGGCTGGCTGGTCAAGCCGGTGTCCCTGGCGCGGTTGCGCGAACTGCTGAGGCACTGGTTGTCGGATACATGCCTGCATGCCCGCCAAGCCCCACCCCGGCACGCGAGCCCTCCGCGCGAACGGCGCCCGACCCGCGCCAGCCTGCTGGCCTCGTTCGGCACCTGGGAGGTTGTCGAGCCGCTGTTGTCCAGCCTGATCCACGAAGCCCATGAGGACCTCGCAGGTCTGGCCCAGGCCCAGGCAAGCCTGGATGCCGCACTGACGGTCCATCACCTGCACCGTCTGGTGGGGGGCGTGGCATTTCTCGGTGCGACGGAGCTTGAGCCACAGGCGGTGTGGCTGATGGACAACGTGCAGCGTTCGGGCGTAGCAACCTGCCGTATGGCGCTGGCGATGTTTCATAAGGATGTGGAACGTTACCTACAGTACTTGGGAAAACTTCGACTTGATAAATGAAGGAGTTTTCCATTCTGTTATGTAGTCCTTTTCTGTATGTATTTTCTTTTAATTGTGTAGGTGTTAATGCCGGCCTCCAGAAGTATGGGGCAATAGCCTGTCAAGAGCGTTTATTGACGGTTGTTGCCTGCGGCAGGGCGAGGTATTTTGGCTGCTACTTATTTGCCATCATGGATATTACCGATGCTCCGCATAATTATTGCTGACGATCACCCTATTGTTCGCGTAGGGCAGAAAGTGGTGATTGAGGCGAGTGGTAAGTGCAAGGTCGTGGGCGAGGCCAATGGGCCAGACGAATTACTGGCGTTAGTGGGCAGTGTCCCCTGTGATGTGATAGTGACGGACTTTGCAATGCCCGGCGACCAGCAGGCCGATGGTTATGGATTACTCGGGTTGTTGCACCGTCAATACCCCAGGTTGCCGGTGATACTGGTGACCATGTTTGCCAATGTCGCGACCCTGCGCACGGCGTTGTCCCACGGCGCAAAGGCCGTGGTGGCCAAGAGCGCCTCGGCCAGGGAACTGCCGCAAGCCCTGCAAACCGTGGTGCAGGGGCGTACGTTTGTCAGTGAATGCCTGCGTGCCCAGCTTGAGCAGGCGCAACCTGCGCAAACTCCCAGGCTGTCCGGCAAGGAGCAGGAAGTGGTGCGCATGCTCGCCAGCGGCATGACCGTGAGCCAGATTGCCGCACGGGTCAATCGCAGTATTTCCACGATCAGCAAGCAGAAAAGCACGGCCATGCACCGCCTGTGCATTTCCACGGATGTGGATTTGTTTGCTTATGCCCGTGAAGCAGGAATGGTGCCCTGATAGTTGCGGTGTTTTATGATTGTGGTGTGTTTGTTGTATTCGTATTACTTGTATTTGGTTTAACTAGTCTGTGCTCTAAAGTGCGCATGTCCTCTCATCGCTAGTGTGTTGGGAGTCTGACATCCCTAGTCTATTAATTGAGTCGAACTTGCAGGGTGGCGACGCACGTGTAGTTGCCCTGCTGATAATCGACCGCAAGCGAGCATTGATATGCAACAGTCTCAACTTGTTATTGCCGCCGCGCTGATGCTGGCCGGTGTCTCTACTGTATCGGCCGCCTCGAGTGTGGACCTGAGCGTCACCGGCAAGATCACCCCGGCAGCGTGTACGCCATCATTGTCCAGGGGCGGCACCGTCGACCACGGCAAGATATCGGTGCAGGACCTTAACCCCAGGGGCAATACCCAACTGCCAAATGCCACGCTGACGTTTGAGGTGAACTGCGTGGCGACCACTGCCCTGGCCGTCAAGGTTACGGATAATCGCTTCGGCACCGCCGGCTATACCGACTGGACCGACAGTTACTTCGGGCTTGGGCTGGCTTCCAATAACAATAAAATCGGCTGGTACGAGCTGAGGATGAACAACGCCACGGCCGACGGCGTACCCCGTGAGGTGATCGAGTCTGTCGATGGCAAGACCTGGCTGTACGCAGGCACCGTCTGGCAGCCGAACTGGATGCGCTCGCTGAACGGGGCGACCGGGTCCTACGCGCCGTTGCCGATGCAGGCCTTCAAGGCCGACTTGGACTTCATCACCTGGATCGTGGACAAAAACAAGCTGCCGGCGGCGGAAGAAGTCCTGATCGACGGCAGCGCCACCCTGGACGTCGTCTACCTGTAATCGGCGCACACCTCACTCATGCCCCTGGCGAATGACCGTGGCTTTCCCCCGCCGCGCGGATTATCGTGCGCTCCTATCAACAACAACGATTCAGGGAGCTGCACATGAGTGATGCCCACACCGCGTTGATCACCCGTTTCTATGAAGCGTTCCAACGCCTGGACGCCGAGGCCATGGCCGCCTGCTACACCGATGACGTGGTGTTCAGCGACCCGGCCTTCGGCGAACTGCATGGCCGGGATGCCGGCGACATGTGGCGCATGCTCACCACCCGCGCCAAGGATTTCTCCCTGACCTTCGACAACGTGCGCAGCGATGAACACAGCGGCGCAGCGCATTGGGTGGCGACGTATCTGTTCAGTGCCACCGGCAACACGGTGATCAACGACATCCAGGCGCGTTTCGTGTTTCGTGATGGCAAGATCTGCGAGCACCATGACCACTTCGACCTGTGGCGCTGGTCGCGACAGGCCCTGGGAGCCAAAGGCCTGTTGCTGGGCTGGACGCCATTGGTGAAAAACGCCGTGCGTGCCCAGGCCCTCAAAGGCTTGAAGGCATTCCAGGCCAGTCGTTGATAAGCTGGGTGCTTCCTTGCATTGCCGAACTCATCTGTGAACACGCCTGACCCCAAACCCTGGTTTGTCTATCTGGTACGCGCCGCCAATGGTGCGTTGTATTGCGGCATCAGCAACGACCCGGTGCGCCGTTTTGCCATGCACCAGAGCGGCAAAGGCGCACGGTTTTTTCTCTCCAGCCCCGCCGTGGCCCTGGTGTATACCGAGGTGTGTGCCAGCAAAGCCGAAGCCTTGCGCCAGGAGCGGCTGATCAAGAAACTCAAGAAAAGTGCGAAGGAATGTCTGGCGGCGAGTGGTTCATCACGCTGACTGATAAGTTTCCATCAGTCGCATACGGGCTTTTGCAGGCTAAGCTTGCGGCTCACTTCTTGAGCGGAGCCTGGCATGTCTGAGTTGATCCTCCACCACTACCCGCAGTCCCCATTTGCTGAAAAAGCCCGGCTGTTGCTGGGTTTCAAGGGGTTGTCCTGGCGTTCGGTCATGATTTCGCCGGTGATGCCCAAGCCGGACCTCACCGCACTGACCGGCGGCTATCGCAAGACGCCGGTTTTGCAAGTCGGTGCCGATATCTACTGCGACACCGCCTTGATCGCCCGGCGCCTGGAGCAGGAAAAAGCTTCGCCGGCACTGTTTCCTCTTGGCCTGGAACTGGTGACCCAAGGCTTCAGCGCCTGGGCAGACTCAGTGGTATTTTCCCACGCAGTGGCGCTGGTGTTCCAGCCGGAATCCCTGGCGGTCAAATTCGCCAAAGTGCCACCGGCGATGCTCGACATATTGGTGGCTGACCGTGCCAAGCTGTTCAGCGGCGGTGCGGCAACCCGTCTGCAATTGGATCAGGCCAAGCACCAGTGGCCGGCGATCATCAGCCGCATCGATCAGCAATTGCGCCACGAGGCGGGGGATTTCCTGTTCGGCGAGCCTTCGATTGCCGACTTTGCCCTGGCCCACCCGCTGTGGTTCCTCAAGGGCTCATCGGTAACCGCGCCGTTGGTTGATGCCTATCCCGCCGTCAGCACCTGGTTGGCGCGGGTATTGAGTTTCGGGCATGGCACCGCCAGCGAAATGAGCGCCGCAGACGCCTTGGAGGTGGCGCGCAATACGGCCCCGACGGCGCTGCCCGATGAAGTGTTCGCGGACTTGAACGGCTTCAAGGCGGGCCAGCAGGTCACTATTGCGGCCACTGACTACGGCGTTGACCCGGTAGCGGGGGAACTGGTGTTCGCCGGCCGTGAAGAGCTGATTCTGCGCCGCACTGACGAGCGCGCCGGCACCGTGCATGTGCATTTCCCACGCTTTGGCTTTCGCATCCAGGCGCAATAAAAAAATTATTTGTGAACAGCAGTGAGGTAAACCGACGGCCCATCCGTGTAGTGCTTGAAACTGCGATCTATTCGCATTAACAGCGTTTTCTACACGGGTTCTCACAGCATGAAGTCGACGGCGGGCGGTTTGGTTAAACAGTGGCTGGGAGCCTCGGTATTGGCGGTGTCGGGGCTGGCGTTGCTGCCCTTGGCCGTGGCACAGGCACAGGAGCAGCAAAGCACCCAGTTCAACTTTGCCCTGGCAGCCAAACCGCTGCCCCAGGCCCTGAGTGATTTCAGCCGGGTCACCGGTATCAGTGTGATCTACACCGATGAAGCGCCCTACGGTCTCAGCGCTCCGGCGGTGAGCGGCCAGATGAGCGCGACCCAGGCCCTGCAACGCCTGCTGGGCCAGTCCGGCTTCACCTTCCGCCAGATCGATGCCCGCACCCTGGCCCTGGAACCCGTGCCCACCGAAGGTGCGGTCAACCTCGGCGCGACCACCATCAACGGTGCCAGCCAAGCCCAGGACACCACCAGCTATCAGCCACCGCCCACCAGCTCGGTGATGCGCTCCCACGGCCTGTTGCTGGAAACCCCGCAGACCGTCAACGTCGTGCCCGCTCAGGTATTGCGCGATCAACAACCGCGCAATCTGGACGACGCCCTGGGCAACATCAGCGGCATCACCCAGGCCAATACCCTCGGCAGCACTCAGGACGCCGTGATGTTGCGCGGTTTCGGCGACAACCGTAACGGTTCGATCATGCAGGACGGCATGCCACTGGTGCAGGGCCGCGCGTTGAATGCCACGGCTGAACGGGTCGAAGTCCTCAAAGGCCCGTCGTCGTTGTTGTACGGCATCCAGGACCCGGGCGGCGTGGTCAATATCGTCAGCAAAAAGCCCGAGCTGGTGCAGTCCACCTCCCTGACGGCACGCGGCTCGACCTTCGGCGATGGCAAGAACGGCAGCGGCGGCAACCTCGACACCACGGGCCCGATTGGTGACAGCGGCCTGGCTTACCGTCTGATCGTCGATCATGAAGACGAAGATTACTGGCGCAATTTCGGCACCCACCGCGAGACGCTGGTGGCGCCATCCCTGGCCTGGTATGGCGATACCACCAAGGTGGTCTTCGCCTATGAACACCGCGAATTCCTTTCGCCATTCGACCGTGGCACCGCCATAGACCCCAAGACCAACCACCCGTTGAACATCCCCGCGACCCGTCGCCTGGATGAGCCGTTCAACAACATGGAAGGTCGCTCCGACCTGTATCGCCTGGAAGTCGACCACGACCTGAACGACGACTGGAAAGCTCACTTCGGCTACAGCTGGAACCGCGAGACCTACGACGCCAGCCAAGTGCGCGTGGTCAAGGTCAACAACAACGGCACCCTGACCCGCAGCATGGACGGCACCCAGGGCGCGCTGACGACCGACCGCTTCACGACCGCCAGCCTCGAAGGCAAGGTGAATGTGGCCGGCATGCAGCACGACCTGGTATTCGGCCTGGACGACGAATACCGCAAGATCTACCGCGCCGACCTGATCCGCCAGGCGCCGCGTAGCGTGTTCAACTACAACAACCCGGTGTATGGCAGAGAAGTGGCGGGCACCACCGTCAGCGCCCCGGACAGTAACCAGACCGACCTGTTGCGTAGCGATTCGCTGTTCTTCCAGGATGCCATCCACCTCAATGACCAGTGGATTCTGGTGGGCGGCGCGCGCTACCAGATGTACGACCAGTACGCCGGCAAAGGTGTGCCGTTCACCGCCAACACCGACGGCAATGGCCAGAAATGGGTGCCACGTGCCGGCCTGGTGTACCGCTACACCGACCAACTGTCGTTCTATGGCAGCTACACCGAGTCGTTCAAACCCAACTCAACCATTGCGCCGCTGGCCAACAAAACCGTGCTGGACGGCAGCCTGGAGCCGGAACAGTCCAAGGCCTGGGAACTGGGGACCAAATTCGATATGCCGGGGCGCATCACCGCGAGCGCGGCGTTGTTCAACATCGAAAAACGCAACGTACTGGTGCAGGTGGGCGACGGCCTGGCCTCGGTGTACAGCGTGGCCGGCAAGGTGCGCTCGCGTGGCCTGGAACTGGACGCCAGCGGGCAGTTGAGCGACAACTGGAGCTTGATCGGCAGCTACGCCTATACCGATGCGGTCGTGGTCGAGGACAGCAAGTACAAAGGCAACGACCTGCAGAACGTAGCGAAGAACACCGCCTCGTTATCGGCCGTGTATGACTTCGGCAGCATCCTGGGCGGCGATCAGTTGCGGGTCGGTGCCGGTGCACGCTATGTGGGCGAGCGGGCAGGGGACGCCGCCAATAGCTTCGACCTGCCGAGCTACACCGTGGCCGATGCGTTTGCCACCTATGACACCAGAATCGATGGGCAAAAGGTCAAGTTCCAGCTCAACGTGAAGAACCTGTTCGACCGCACCTACTACACCTCCTCGGTGAACACGCAGTTTGTGTCCATCGGCGATGCACGGCAGGTGTCGGTTTCCAGTACGTTGACCTTCTGATGAAAAAGTCCGCCTGGCTATTGGCTCTGTTCATCGGCACCGCAGCGGCAGCAGACATCGGTGCTATCCATCGCGAACACCGGGTGACCTTGCCCGGCAGCGGGCACAGTTGGGGGTTCGTCGGCCTCGATCCGACGCGTCCCTATCTGTTCGTGGCCCGCCGCGAAAACGGTTTGACCGTGTTTGATGTCCAGCACCAACGTGCGGTCAAGACCGTGGCGCAGTCCGATGGCGCCAACGGCGTGGTGTTCGTGCCCGAGTTGGATCGCGTGTTCGTGCTCAATACCGATGGCAGCTTGAGTGTGGTGCAGTTATCCACACTCAAGCCGCTCAAGCGTATTGCTGTGGCGCAAAGCAACCTCAACAGTGCGGTGTACGAGCCGTCCACCGGCAAGGTGATCATCGTCAGCGGTCGCCGGGCGGATCGCTCGACGCTGTTTGAGTTCGATCCCAAGCAGGAACGCATCACCGGCGCCCATGAACTCGCGGTGAAGAAGATCGACCCGCTGCTGCTCAAGGGCGATGGCAGTTTCTTCCTGCCGATGCGGGATGAGGGCAAGGTTGCGCGGTATGCGGCCGACACCTTTACCGTGCTCGATACCTGGCAATTCACCGACTGCCCCAAACCGAGTGCGCTGGCTCAGGATGTCGAGCGCCAGCGTTTGTTTGTGGCATGTCGGGGTGACGCGCCGGTGCTGATCGTGGCGGATCGTGAAAGCGGCGAGGTCAAGGCGAAGCTGCCGATTGGGCATGACGTCAATGCGCTGGCCTACAATGCGCAACATCGTCGCTTGCTGATCCCCAGCGGCGTGGACGCGAACGTCAGGGTGATCGAGCAAAGTGATGCCGATCATTACGCATTGGCGACCACCTTCAGCACCGTGCCGATGGCCTATAACATGGCCTTCGACGCGCAGCGCCAGCGGGTTTACCTGCCGGCGATGGACTTCAACCAACCCGCGCCGAGCCAAGCCGAACCCAAGCCCGACCCGCAGTTTCAGGCCGGTACGTTCTCCATCACTACCCTGGCACTTGATTGAGGGCCGTGAATTAACCAAGCTGCGCACTCTCGTAGATTCAGGAATGCGGTTTATGCAGTGGGGACGATGGATACACGCCGGCGCGATGGCGCTGGGTTTTGGGCTGCTGCTCAGTGGTTGCGCCACGCCGTCGAAGACGGCGGGCGGGCATGGCCTGGACCAACTGCTGGCCGATCCGGCGCTGCACGGCGCCAGCGTGTCCCTGATGGTGCGTGATGCCAGCAGTGGCGCCACGCTCTATCAGCACAACCCGCGCACACGGCTGGTGCCGGCGTCCAACCTCAAACTGTTGACCACGGCGGCGGCGATGGATGTGCTGGGGCCGCAATACCGTTTCTCCACGCAACTGCTGAGCAACGGCATACGCCAGGGTGATCGCCTCACCGGTAACTTGTACCTGCGTGGCCTCGGCGACCCGACCATCCAGTTTGCCGACTACCAGGCACTGGCGGCGCAATTGGCCAGCCTGGGCATACGCCAGGTGCAGGGCGACCTGGTGTTCGACGACACCTGGTTCGACGCCGAGCGGTTGGGGGTGGACTGGTCCCATGATGATGAAACCACCTACTACGGCGCGCAGATTTCGGCACTGACCGTATCCCCCAATATGGATTTCGATGCGGGCAGCGTCCTGGTCACGGCCAAGGCGCCGGTGCGCGCCGGCCAGCCGGTCAGCGTCGAGATCTACCCGCCCACCGATTACCTGCAGCTGAGCAACCGTGCCATCAGTGGACCGGGCAACACCTATGGGATCAATCGCCGTCATGGCACCAATCTGTTGCAGCTCAGCGGTGCGGTCGCGCCGGGCAGGCAGAGCGAGCAACTGGTCAGTGTGTGGGAGCCGACGCAGCTGGTCGCCAACCTGTTTGAACAGGCGCTGGCACAGCAGGGCATCCGCGTATCGGGGCGTCGCGTGATGGGCGGCGTGAGCCCGGCCACGGCCACCGTGCTGGCCGAGCACCAATCGGCACCGCTGCAGGCGTTGATCACGCCGTTGCTCAAACTCTCGAACAACAACATGTCTGAAGCCTTGCTCAAAGCCATGGGCCGCAAGACGGCCAACAGCGGCACGGCGGCGGCCGGCGCGGTGGCGGTGGCCGGGTTTCTCAAGCGTCAGGGCCTGGATACCGCGACGCTGAGCCAGGTGGATGGTTCGGGCCTGTCGCGACGTAACCTGGTGTCGTCCCAGAACCTTACGGATGCGCTATTGGCCGCGAGTAAACAGCCGTGGTTCGATGCCTGGTACAACGCGCTGCCGATTGCCGGCAATCCCGACCGCATGGCCGGTGGCAGTCTGCGTTATCGCCTCAAGGGCACGCCCGCGGAAAACAATCTGCATGCCAAGACCGGCTCCATGGGCGGCGTTTCGTCCTTGAGCGGTTACATCACTGATACCCACGGGCGGCGGTTGGTGTTCTCCATGATCAGCAATAACTATGTGGTGGCGGGCGCCCAGGTCAAAGGCGTGGAAAACCGTGTGGTAGAAGCGCTGTCACGCTGGGACGATTGATTCAGGGTTGGTAGCCCATTCGCCAGCTCACGGCCCGGGTCGCTGCCAGCAGGTGTTGCGCCGCCGGGCCATTTTCATCGGCGTGGAACAATGAGGTGGGGCCGACCACGGTCATCACCGCTGTCACTTGCCCGACCGCGTTGAACACCGGCGCCGACAACGCGTCCACCCCAGGCATCAGCAAACCGTGCACAAAGTGCAGGCCACGGCTGCGAATCTGCTCGCAGACGGTGGCGTAGGCCTGATCGTCGGCCAGGGCGTGGGCGATTCCGGCCTGTATCTCACGTTCACGCAATTCCACGGTTTCCCGCGGCGGCAAATAAGCGCTGAACACCAGGCCGGTGGACGAACCGAGCAGCGGCAATACCGAACCCAACTGCGTCACTACCGTGACGGCGCGCACCGCAGGTTCGATATGCACCACGGTGGCGCCCTGGTTGCCCCACACCGCCAGAAAGCAGGTTTCATTCAATTCATCGCGCAGTTCGGCCAGCGGCATGGCGCCGACTTTCAACACGTCCATGCTGCCCAATGCAGCCAGGCCCACGCGCAACGCCTCGCGGCCCAGGCCATAGTGGTTGGTGGCGGTGTTCTGTTCGGCAAAGCCTGAGGCGATCAACGCCTGCAAATAGCGATGCACCTTGCTTGCGGGCATTTGCACGTGTTCGGCCAGGCGCGACAGCGAGGTGGCGGGTGACAGTTCGGCCAGGGCCTTGAGGATATCGGTGCCCACTTCGGCCGAGCGGACTTTCTGTTTACCGGTGTCGCGGGGCTTTTCCATGGAAGGGCGAGAATCCGAGAGATGAATGGGCGTCTTTATAGCTTGACGGTCGATGGTGATCAAATTACGTTATGCGTAACTGGATTACGATAAAAACAACTTCCGCACAGAGGATGATCCATGCACCTCGAATATCAATCGGGCTTCGGCAATGAATTCGCCAGCGAAGCCCTGCCAGGCGCGCTACCTGTCGGCCAGAACTCCCCGCAAAAAGCGCCCTACGGGCTGTACACCGAACTGTTCTCCGGCACGGCGTTCACCATGGCACGCAGCGAAGCGCGCCGAACCTGGCTTTACCGTATTCAGCCATCGGCCAATCACCCGGCATTTGTAAAGGTGGAGCGGCAATTGGCCGGCGGGACTCTGGGCGCGGTGACACCGAATCGCCTGCGCTGGAATCCATTGGATATTCCCAGCGAACCGACCGACTTTATCGATGGGCTCGCAGGCATGGTGGCCAACTCAGGGTCGCAAAAGCCCTCTGGCATCAGCATCTACCACTACCGCGCCAACCGCTCCATGGAGCGCGTGTTCTTCAATGCCGACGGCGAACTGTTGCTCGTGCCCGAGCAGGGGCGCCTGCGCATTGCTACCGAATTGGGCGTGCTGGACGTGGAACCGTTGGAAATCGTCGTGCTGCCGCGCGGCCTGAAATTCCGTGTCGAACTGCTGGATGCCGAGGCCCGTGGCTACGTCGCCGAGAACCATGGCGCACCGCTGCGCTTGCCGGACCTGGGGCCTATCGGCAGCAACGGCCTGGCCAACCCGCGCGATTTCCTCACGCCGGTCGCGCACTACGAAGACCTCAAGCAACCGACCACCCTGGTGCAGAAATTCCTTGGCGAGCTGTGGGCCTGCGAGCTGGACCATTCGCCGTTGAACGTGGTCGCCTGGCATGGCAACAACGTGCCGTACAAATATGACCTGCGTCGTTTCAACACCATCGGTACGGTGAGTTTCGATCACCCGGACCCATCGATCTTCACGGTGTTGACCTCGCCCACCAGCACTCACGGCCTGGCCAACCTCGACTTCGTGATTTTCCCGCCGCGCTGGATGGTGGCCGAGAACACCTTCCGCCCGCCGTGGTTCCACCGCAACCTGATGAACGAATACATGGGCCTGATCCAGGGCGCCTACGACGCCAAGGCCGAAGGATTCCTGCCCGGCGGTGCGTCGTTGCACAGTTGCATGAGTGCCCACGGCCCGGACGGCGAAACCTGCACCAAAGCCATCAACGTGGAGTTGGCGCCGCACAAAATCGATAACACCATGGCCTTCATGTTCGAGACCAGCCAAGTGCTGCGTCCCACACAGTTCGCCCTTGAATGCCCGCAACTGCAAAACACCTATGACGCGTGCTGGGCCGCGCTGCCCGCCACCTTCAACCCGAACCGGAGATAACCCATGACTCATCCGACGCTAACCCGCAGCTGGGTGGCCTCCGCCAACGGTCACCGCGACTTTCCCCTGCAAAACCTGCCGCTGGGTGTGTTCAGCATCAACGGCTCGGCACCACGCAGCGGCGTGGCGATTGGCGACTCGATCCTCGACTTGCACGCCGCTTTGGACGAGTTTGAAGGTGAGGCGCGCCGCGCCGTAGAAGCCACCGCCGGTGGCCAGTTGAATAGCTTTTTCGAACTGGGCCGTGGCCCGCGCGTGGCCCTGCGCGAACGCCTGCTGGAACTGCTGGCCGAAGGCAGCAAGCTGCAAACCCGCGAGGCGCAGGTGTTGCACCGCGCTGTCGATTGCCAGATGCACCTGCCGGCGAAAATCAGCGACTACACCGACTTCTACGTGGGCATCGAACACGCGCAGAACGTCGGCAAACTGTTTCGCCCCGACAACCCCTTGCTACCGAACTACAAGTACGTGCCGATCGGTTACCACGGGCGCGCCTCGACCATTCGCCCATCGGGCACCGAAGTCCGTCGCCCTAAAGGCCAGACCCTGCCGGCCGGCCAGACCGAGCCGACCTTCGGACCCTGCGCGCGGCTGGACTACGAATTGGAACTGGGCATCTGGATCGGTCCGGGCAACGCCATGGGCGACGCGATTGCCATTGGCGACGCGGCCGAGCATATCGCCGGTTTCTGCCTGCTCAACGACTGGTCCGCACGGGATATCCAGGCGTGGGAGTACCAGCCTCTGGGGCCGTTTTTGTCCAAGAGCTTTATCACCAGCATCTCACCGTGGGTAGTTACGGCTGAGGCGCTGGAGCCGTTCCGCAAGGCGCAACCGGCGCGGCCCGAAGGTGACCCGCAGCCGCTGCCATACCTGCTGGATAACCGTGATCAGAACGCGGGCGCCCTAGACATCGAACTGGAGGTATTGCTGACCACCGCGTCGATGCGTGAGCAGAACCTGCCGGCCCATCGCCTGACCCTGAGCAACACCCAGCATATGTACTGGACAGTGGCGCAGATGGTTGCGCACCACAGCGTCAACGGCTGCCAGTTGCAGGCCGGTGACCTGTTCGGCTCGGGTACCTTGTCCGGGCCCCAGCCGGGGCAGTTCGGCAGCCTGCTGGAAATCACCGAAGGCGGCAAAAAACCGATCGAGCTGGCCTCCGGCGAAGTGCGCAAGTTCCTTGAAGATGGCGACGAAATCATCCTGCGCGCCCGGTGCCGCCGCGAAGGGTTTGCCTCCATCGGCTTCGGCGAGTGCCGTGGCACCGTGGTTGCGGCGCATTAAGGAGGCCGGGCGATGGAGCTCTATACCTACTACCGTTCTACTGCGTCATACCGAGTGCGTATCGCGCTGGCACTCAAAGGGCTGGATTTCACTGCCGTGCCGATCAACCTGCTGGTCCCGGCGGGCGGCGCCAACCGCCAGCCGGAATACCTGGCAATCAACCCGCAGGGCCGTGTACCGGCGTTGCGCACGGACGACGGTGAGCTGTTGATTCAGTCGACGGCGATCATCGAATACCTGAACGAGCGTTATCCACAGGCGCCGCTGTTATCCAGGGATATCGCCACCCGTGCGCATGAGCGTGCGGTGGCGTCGATCATTGGTTGCGATATTCACCCGTTGCACAACTCCAGCACCCAGAACCTGCTGCGACAGTGGGGGCACGACGAGGCGCAATTGCTGGAATGGATCGGCCATTGGATCAGCCAGGGGCTGGGCGCGGTGGAGCAGTTGATTGGCGATGAAGGTTTTTGCTTTGGCGAGCAGCCGGGGATGGCGGATGCGTTTCTGATTCCCCAGCTGTATGCAGCGGAGCGCTTCAAGGTGCCGTTGGCGGCATTTCCGCGGATTGGGCGGGTGGCGGCGCTGGCGGCACAGCATCCGGCGTTTGTGCAAGCGCATCCTGCCAACCAGCCGGATACCCCTGCTACACCCTGAATCCATGTGGGAGGGGCATTATTCAAATAAAAATAATCAAGGTACCTTGCGATGCACAATCAGATTGCCAGCTTTCGCGCGGCACTCGATGCCCGTCCGGTGTCGCGCTATCAGTGGTTGATCCTCCTGTTGCTGGCGCTGCTGCTGGTGACCGACGGCTACGACGCTCAGGTACTGGGTTACGTAGTGCCGGCATTGGCCAAGGATTGGGGCTTGGAAAAAGCCGCGTTCGGCCCGGTATTCAGTGCCAACCTGTTGGGCCTGACGTTGGGCTCGCTGCTGGTGACACCCCTGGCCGACCGGTTTGGCGTGCGGCGCATCCTGCTGGGCTGCGTGCTGATTTACGCCAGCCTTACCGTACTGATGGTATTCGCCAACTCCCTGACCACACTGATGGCCGCGCGCTTTATCTGCGGCATTGGCATGGGGGGTGCGATGCCGAGCGCCATGGCGTTGATGTCGGAATACTCCCCGCCCCGGTTGCGCACTTTGATGGTGACGTTGGCGGCGTGCGGCTTCTCGTTCGGCGGCGCGGCGGGTGGGTTCGTAGCGGCGGGCTTTATCGAAAGCTATGGCTGGCAGGCGGTTTTCCTGGCGGGCGGCGTCACGCCGTTGTTGCTGTTCCCCTTCCTGGTGGGGTTGCTGCCCGAATCCCTGCCGCGTCTGTTGCGTGATGCACCGCCCTATGCGCGCCTGCAAAAGGTTACGGCACGCATGCTGCCCGACTGGCAACCGCCACTGGCCACCGAGGCCGAAAACCGGCAGGAGCAGGGCAGCCGGCTGACGGTGCTGGAGTTGTTCCGCAACGGCTACGCGCGCCCGACCGTACTGATCTGGGCGACTTTTTTCGTCAGCCTGATCCTGTTGTATTTCATGATCAGTTGGTTGCCGTCGCTGCTGCTGGAAAGCGGCCTGGTTTTGAAAGAAGCCAATCTGGTGACGTCGATGTTCCTGTTTGCCGGCACTCTGGGTGCCATCGGCATGGCCTGGTTCGCCGACCGCCTGAAAAGCAAAGTGCGGCTGTTGTCCGGTGTGTTGGCGGCCGCTGCCCTGTGCACCGTCCTGTTGGGATTGAACCATGACAACCCGCGCTACCTGGTGGCCTGCGTGTTCGCCGCCGGTTTCTGCATTATTGGCGGCCAGCTTACGCTCAACGCCTTTGCCAGCAACTTCTACCCGGCTCACGTGCGCGCCACCGGCACCGGCTGGGCCTTGGGTGTGGGGCGATTCGGCTCAATCCTGGGGCCACTGTTTGGCAGCGCGCTGTTGGCGATGCATATTCCGGTGCAGCAGATTTTCTTTTTCTGCGCGATTCCGGCGGTGATTGCGGCGTTGCTGATTATTCAGGTGCGTTCGCCTGTCGTCAGCACGCCGAAGAGCCCGTTGCAGACCGATATCCTCAAGGCGCCGCAGGCTTAATGCACGACAGTATTGGGCGGTAGATGCCCCAGCCGCTCGGTCAGGCGCAGGCGCTGGATCGGGTCTTCGCTGAGCAGCAGGGCATGTTCCAGGTCAAAGCGCTCGGCGTTCGGGCAGTCCAGGCGTTGATACAGGCTGGCCCGGGCCAAATAGTCGGCGGCGCTGGCATTGCCCAGTTCCAGTACGCGCTCGGCATCGATCAATGCGTCGAGTGGGGCGTCATTGGAAAGGTGCAGTTGGCGCAGGTTGCGTGACAGCCGTTGCAGGATCGAACGTGGTTCGGTGGTGTGCAGGTGCTCGGCCTGCAGCTTGAGGTTCGGCCCGTATTGACGCTGCAGTAATTCGCGGCAGTCATTGGGGTATAGACGCCGACCGCCACAGGGGTCCAGCAGGTGGTCGGCGCCGGGCACCCGTAACAGAAAATGCCCCGGGAAATTCACACCCACCAGAGGGATGTCCAGGCGTCGCGCCATTTCCAGTGCAATCAGCGCCATGGCCAAAGGTTGCCCGCGCTTGCGTTGCAGTACCTTGTCCAACAGGGCGGCGGCGGGGCGCAGCGGGGTGAAGTCGTCCTGGGCGAACCCCAGGTCGTTCAAGCGGCGTAACAGGGGTTGGCCCAGTTCGTCAGCCGGCAACATCGGCAGGCCAAGCGCGACCTGTTGTTGCAACAAAGTGAAGTCTTGCAGGATCTGCAACGGCTGTACGGCAGGATCGTGCTCGGCGGCAATCCACAGCGCAGCTTCAAACAGCGCGGGGGGTGAACGGTCCAGGCAGGCAAAAAAGGCTTGGCGGGGATTCATTGCGTTCTCCGGCAGATGCCCCCGTTTTAGCCTTGCTGTGAATTTTCGTCCAGCGTCTTGAGAAATATCCTGCCGCCTTATGTCTTAGGGCCTGCAAAACCGGGAGCCTTATTCCAGCGCAGTCCAGCATTTTTCTACCGCAAGCCTATACTTGGGCCACTACCAGAAGTGATTCGGGAGCTCATTGATGTTTGCGCTCATGCACAGCACCCGCCTTGAATCGCTGCACCTGAGCGTCGACCCGGTGACGGGGCTGAAGGCGATCATCGCCATCCACAACAGTCGCTTGGGGCCGGCCTTGGGCGGCTGTCGCTACCTCAGTTACCCCGACGATCAAAGTGCCGTGGCGGATGCCGCGCGCCTGGCCCAAGGCATGAGCTACAAAGCTGCCCTGGCCGGCCTGCAGGTGGGCGGCGGTACGGCGGTGATCATCCGTCCCGTGCACGTGGAAAGCCGCGCCGCCCTGTTCGAAGCCTTTGGCCGCTGCATCGAAAAACTCGATGGCCGCTTCATCACCGCCATCGACAGCGGCACCTCGGTTGCCGATATGGACTGCATCGCCCAGCACACCCGCTTCGTCACCAGCACCACCGCCGCCGGCGACCCTGCGCCCCATGCCGCCATGGGCGTGTTCACCGGTATCCGCACCACCGCCATGGCCCGCCTTGGCAGCGACAACCTCGAAGGCTTGCGCGTAGCGGTGCAGGGGCTGGGCAACGTGGGTTATGCCCTGGCCGAGCAACTGCACGCAGCCGGTGCCGAGCTGTTGGTCAGCGATATCGATCACGGCAAGGTTCAACTGGCCATGGAGCAACTCGGCGCGCACCCCATCGCCAACGATGCCTTGCTCAGCACCCCCTGCGACATCCTCGCGCCCTGCGGCGTCGGCGCGGTGTTTAATCGCCATACGGTCGGCCAACTGCGTTGCGCCGCTGTGGCCGGTTCCGCCAGCGCGCAACTGACCAACCTGGAGATCGCCGACCAACTGGAAGGACGCGGCATACTCTATGCGCCAGACTACGTGATCAACTCCGGTGGCTTGATCTACGTCGCTCTCAAGCACGGCGGTGCGGAGCTGGCGGACATCACGGCTCATCTGTCAAACATAGGCAGGCGCCTGACCGAAATCTTCGCCCACGCCCAGGCCGAAAAACGTTCCCCGGCACGGGTCGCCGACGAGCTCGCCGAGCGGCTGCTGTACAAATAGCCCGGGCATTAAAAAGGCCCTGAGTCAGTGACTCAGGGCCTGTTCAATTCGGGCTTTATTCCGCTGCCGGGTTCAGCAATTCGGACAACGCGTCCGGCTGGCTCTTGAACGCCTTGGCAAATACATCGCGGTTCTTCGCCATGTAGATCCCGGCTTCTTCCACTTGCTGCTCGCTCAGGGACGGCACGGCTTTTTGCAACACTTCTGCCAGCAACTCAGCGAGTTCAAGCATCTTGTCATGACGGTCAGCTTCGGCTTTATCCATGAACAAACGCTCCAGATCTCGGCTGCTGCGGTATACCACTTCGACGGCCATTCACCACCTCACATGCCTTCACGATAGTTGTCTTTTGCGACTACTGTATTTATATACAGCTAAAAGGGTAAGCCAAACCGTGGGGTTTGGGTAGCAGTTTTTTAATGTAGCCCGAAAAGGCAGGTTTGGAGTGCCTCATATCACCCTGCCATCATCTTATACCGGCTGCTGGCCTTTTTTCTGCATGCAGAACAATCGTCACGTCCACCTCGCATTATCCGGTCGAGCCGACCTAAGGAAGCATCATCGTGAAAATCAACTGGGCTGAAAGGCTGCGCCAGAACGTACATGGTCTCGCCGAGTCCCTGGGCAATCTGTTCGTCGAGACATTCCACTACCTGGCGCTGTTCGCCATTGGCGCGGTGACCGCCTGGGCGGCGGTGATGGAGTTTCTGGGGATGCTGGAGAACGGGCATATCAAGATCGATGACATCTTGCTGCTGTTCATCTACCTGGAATTGGGCGCGATGGTAGGGATTTACTTCAAGACCAACCACATGCCGGTGCGCTTCCTGATCTACGTGGCGATCACCGCGTTGACGCGCCTGTTGATCTCCAACGTATCGCACCACAACCCGCCGGACATCGGCATCATCTACCTGTGCGGCGGTATTCTGCTGTTGGCGTTCTCGATTATGGTCGTTCGGTACGCCTCGTCGGCGTTCCCGTCGGTAAAGGTTGAAGGCCCGCGTCGCAAAGGCGAGGCGAGCCAGGAAACCGAGAAGGGCGAGCTTTAAAGCCCGACGCTGAAGGGCAGGCTGGGCGTGGGCGGTCGCTGCAGGAGTTTGTGGCCGTCACCGTCCGTCATCATCGCCAGGATCTCCATGGCGCTATGGCCCTGCTCGATAGCGATGCCGAACTGAATGCTTTGTACCAGCCGTTTGAGCCGTTGCGGATCGTTGCGTTGTTCGGCGCTGATCATGCGCTTGGCCACCACGCCCGTTTCATTCGAGAGCGTGAGCATAATGCTGCCGTCGAGCCGTTGGATGCTCAGGTTGACGCGGTACTGGGGGGTGAAAGTGTCCGTGATGATCTGAAAAGGATTGTCCATGGTGCGTTACCGCCTGATAGGAACATGCAGTCATTGACGACCGGTGTCGGGAATAGTTCGCGTTGCCTGACCACCGGCCACTCCGTCGCTGAGGTTTTACAAAGTCCGTTTACCTCGCAAGCTGTACAGCAAGGGCCGTGCCGTACACGGGCCTCCCAGGCGCTGTGGGCTTGATGTGAGAGGGGGCTTGCTCCCGATGGCGGTCATTCAGCCGAGTATTTATTGGCTGATGTACCGTTATCGGGAGCAAGCCCCTTTTCACATGAGCGCTGTATTGTTCTTGAGGTGGGCGACCCGTTTCAGGGCAGAACGGAAAAAACGATCGCTGAAAGCGCAATCAACCCGATCACCACCACAAACACATTCGACAACTGGCCCGAATACTGGCGCAGCGATGGCACGCGGCGGATCGAGTACATCGGCATCAGGAACAGCAGGCAGGCAATGATCGGTCCGCCCATGGTTTCGATCATGCCCAGGATGCTCGGGTTGAAGGTCGCAACGGCCCAGCAGGTCAGCACCATGAACAATGCGGTGCAGCGTTCGAGCGCTTTGGACGACATCGAGCGGTTACGCCCACGCAGGGATTTGACGATCAAACCCTGGAAGCCTTCGCTGGCACCGATGTAGTGGCCAAGGAAGGATTTGGTGATCGCCACCAGCGCAATCAACGGTGCGGCGTAGGCGATGACCGGCGTTTGGAAGTGGTTGGCGAGGTACGACAGGATCGAAATGTTCTGCGCCTTGGCGGCCGCCAAATCGGCCGGCGACAGGGCCAGCACGCAACTGAAGCAGAAGAACATCACTGTCAGCACCATCATGCCGTGGGCGGTAGCCAGGATACCGCCGCTTTTGCGTTCGGCCTGGGCGCCATACACACGCTTCTGGTCGACGGCAAATGCAGAGATGATCGGTGAGTGGTTGAAGGAGAACACCATCACCGGAATAGCCAACCACAGGGTCTTGAAGAACAGTGGCATCGGCATGCCGTCACCGGCCGAGGCGAAGAACGCGCCGTTCCAATTGGGAATCAGGCTGAACGCCAGCAGCAACAGGGCGGCAACGAACGGATACACCAACACGCTCATGGCTTTGACGATCACGCCTTGGCCGCAGCGCACAATGGCCATCAAGCCGAGGATCAGCACCAGCGACAGGATCGCCCGGGGCGGCGGCGTCATGTGCAACTGGTGCTGCATGAAACTGCCCAGGGTGTTGGTCAGGGCCACGCTGTACACCAGTAGAATCGGGAAAATCGCAAAGAAATACAGCAGGGTGATCAGCTTGCCTGCGCCGATACCGAAGTGTTCTTCGACGACTTCGGTGATGTCGCCGGATTTTCCCGACAGCACAAAACGCGTCAGCCCACGGTGGGCGAAGAAGGTCATCGGGAAAGCCAGCAGCGCCAGCACGATCAGCGGCCAGAAGCCGCCGACGCCGGCGTTGATCGGCAGGAACAAGGTGCCCGCGCCGATGGCGGTGCCGTAGAGGCCAAGCATCCAGGTGGTGTCGTGTGGGGTCCAGCCCGTGGTCACGGTCGTTTCTACAGCAGGATTTTCTACGGCAGGTGTACGTACATCAGTCATCGATATTGCCTCGTTATTATTTTTGCGCGGGCTCACGTTGGGGCGGGTAGCAGTGCTCCGATCAGCACTCCACCCAGCTGACCGCCAGGCCGCCCCGTGAAGTTTCTTTGTACTTGTCATGCATATCGGCGCCGGTATCGCGCATGGTGCGGATCACCCGGTCGAGGGAAATGAAGTGTTTGCCATCGCCGCGCAGGGCCATTTGCGTGGCGTTGATCGCCTTCACGGCGGCGATGGCGTTGCGCTCGATACACGGCACTTGCACCAGGCCGCCGACAGGGTCGCAGGTCAGGCCGAGGTTGTGCTCCAGGCCGATTTCGGCGGCGTTTTCCAGTTGCTCGGGGGTTGCGCCGAGGATCTCGGCCAACCCGGCGGCCGCCATGGCGCAGGCCGAGCCGACTTCGCCCTGGCAGCCGACTTCGGCACCGGAGATCGAGGCGTTTTTCTTGCACAGAATGCCGACAGCGGCCGCAGCCAGGAAGAAATTGACCACATCGTCGTCAGAGGCGTTGGCATTGAACTTCATGTAGTAATGCAGCACCGCCGGGATGATCCCCGCCGCGCCATTGGTCGGCGCCGTGACCATGCGTCCGCCGGCGGCGTTTTCTTCGTTGACGGCGAGGGCGAACAGGTTGACCCATTCCATCGCGGACAGGGTCGAGGTGATGACATTCGGCTTGCCTATTTCCAACAGGCTGCGGTGCAGTTTCGCGGCGCGACGCGGTACATCCAAGCCCCCCGGCAAGATGCCTTCGTCGCGCAGGCCCTGTTCCACGCATTCGCGCATCACTGACCAGATATGCAGCAGGCCGCTACGGATTTCTGCGTCGCTGCGCCACGCCCGTTCATTGGCCATCATCAGCTCCGAAACTCGCAGGCCGTGCTTATTGCACAGGGCCAGCAGTTCGACTGCGCTGGAAAAGTCGTAGGGCAATTGCACATCGCTGGTCGGCGCATTACCCGAAGCCGCCTCAGCTGCGTCGATGATGAAGCCGCCGCCCACCGAATAATAGGTTTGCTCGCTCAGCAGGCCGGTTTCACCGTAGGCGTGCAGCGACATGGCGTTGGGGTGGTAGGGCAGGCTTTCGTCCAGCAGCAGGAGATCGGAGTGCCAATTGAAGGCAATGTCCTGGGTGCCCGCGAGTAACAACCGGCCGGACTCACGCAACTGCTGGATGCGGGTGTTGATCGAGGTCGGGTCGACCTGATCCGGCCATTCGCCCATCAGGCCCATGACGCAGGCCCGGTCGGTGGCGTGGCCGACCCCGGTGGCGGACAGCGAGCCGTACAGGCGCACTTCGACCCGGCGCGTGTCGCTCAGCACCTGTTGGTCGACCAGTGCCTGGGCAAAGCTCGCCGCTGCCCGCATGGGGCCGACGGTATGGGAGCTGGAAGGGCCGATGCCCACTTTGAATAGATCGAAAAAACTGATAGCCATGCTAAAGCCTTACAAGCAATGGAGTAGGAATCGCTGCCATTTTTGTAGGCCGAGCGCAATTGGCGCGATACTGATCCTCTGGATCGGCACTGACCAACGAATTATCCTAAGACACCCTTTAGCAGGACTAAACCCTATGACCCGCCCCCTCCATGGCCAGACGTACGTCTGGTTGCACGTTTTTTCCTGCGCGGCACGGCATTTGTCGTTCACCCGTTGCGCTGAAGAACTGCACATCACACCGGGGGCGGTGAGCCAGCAAATCCGCCAGTTGGAGGAACGGTTGGGGTTTCGACTGTTCCATCGCCGGGCGCGCGGGGTTGAACTCAGTGCCGAGGGGCAGCGGTTGGCAACGACGGTGGGGGAGGCCTACGGCAGCATCGATGCCGAATTGCAGCGGTTGGACGCCGGCATGATCAGCGGCACCCTGCGCCTGCGTTCCATTCCGTCGTTTCTGGGTAAGTGGCTGACGCCGCGGTTGCCGCGTTTACAGCAACGCTTCCCGGACATCCAACTGCGCATGGTGGCCGAAGACAGCAGCATTGCCCTGCACGAAGGCGACTTTGACTTGGCGATTGACCTCAACGACGGCAGCTACCCTGGCTTGTTATCCACAGCCCTGCTGGACGAGCAGATATTCCCGGTGTGCGCGCCTGGCCTGCTGCGCGGCCGTCCGCCGTTACATGGCCCGGCGGATCTGGTGCACTTTCCGCTGTTGCACGACATCACGGCCTGGCGTGGGAGTTATGAGTACGCCGAGTGGGAGTTTTACCTGAATGCCATCGGCTATCACCACGCCGATGTGCGGCGTGGGCACACCTTCAACCGCAACCATCTGACCATCGAAGCTGCCATCGCCGGCATGGGCGTGGCGATTGCCCGGCGCACCCTGCTCAATGATGAGCTGGAGCGTGGCACCTTGATCGTCCCATTCGGCGTAGCCGTGCCCAACCACAAACGCTACGTGCTGCTGTATGCACCAGGCGCGTTGAGCCATCCGGGCGTGCGGGCGGTGCATGACTGGCTGGTGGAGGAAGCAGCGGTTTTTCGCGGATTGCACCCGCTGGGAGAGGGGCAATTGTAAGGTTCGCAGGGCGTAGGAAGATGTAACTAACTCCCCACCCTAACAGCGTTTTTGCTCGTAGTCAGACTTAATTTGTAATGTGGGATTTATCTTTGCAAAGGGGTTGAAATGTTTCGCTGAGTGCTCAATTGTGTAATCAAGAGGTCATGGTTTCACCGCATCGGTGTTGCAGTCGTGGCCTCCCGCGAGCTAGCTGAAATAAGGGAAGAACTATGCAAATCCAAGTCAATAGCGATAACCATATTGAAAGCAGCATCCGACTGGAGGAGTGGGTACGTACGACCATTGAGAGCACGCTCGAACGTTATGAAGAGCACCTTACCCGTGTTGAGGTCTACCTGCGGGATGAGAACGGCGACAAGCCAGGCCCCCATGATTTGAGTTGCCGCCTGGAAGCGCGGCCAAAAGGCCATCAACCGATCTCGGTCTGCGATAAGGCCGATACGCTTGAACAGGCGATCGACGGTGCGGCTATCAAGCTGGAGCATGCGTTGGAACATCTGTTCGGCAAACTGCAAGGCAAGCCACGCGCTGCCGGGAAAAGTCTGCCGGCCAACAAAGTGAACGAGGGTGCGCTCGAAGCGGAGTTTGAAGAAAACCTGCAGGCAGCGATTAACAGCTGACAGCTCTTTCATCCCTACCCGAACGGGCCTGCATACGCAGGCCCGTTTTCGTTTACCGGCGGCGGAAGAAATACCGGCTCAATAGCGCCAGCCCGCCCGCGCCGATACCGGCAAAGAGCATTGCCCAACCGGCGCCATGGCGCAGTGCCACCTGGGCTTGCTGGGTGGTCAACCCCAGCCCTTCCAGCTTGCCCGCCGCAATGTGTTGGCTGATGACGGGCCAATTCACCGCCGTGGAGGCGGGCAGCAGGCTGGCCAGTTGATGGCTGATCCCGAGCAACAGCACCAGCCCCATCAGCGCGATATTGAGCGCCAGGGTGATCAGCCGTGCACTGAGATCAATGCCCGACGCCATGCCGGCACGGTCGGCCGAGACCGAGCCGGTGGTGGTGTTAGTGGTCGGTGAATTAGTCAGCGCCAAACCCACGCCCGCGATGCCGCAACTGCACAGCACCAGCACGATACTCGGCTGCTCGGTACCATTGACGATGGCCATGGCGATAAACCCGGCGCCCATCAAACCCAGGCCTATGGGGATAATCCGTTCGGCGCCATGACGCAGTGCCAGGCGTTCAGCCAGCGGCGGCACCAGCAGGGTGGGCAAGGTGTAGGCAAGCAGGGCGCCGCCGGTGGTCAGGGTGTCGTAGCCCAGGCCCGCCTGGAAATAGAGCGGCAGGTAGATCATGAACGGCCAGAAACTGAAGTTCATACCGATCGAGCCCATCAAGGCACCGTTGAAACGCTGGATGCGCAACACCGAGAAATCAAACATCGGATGTGCGCTGCGTCGCTCGATGACAATGAACAACAGCAACCCGACCAGCGACAAACCTGCCCAACCGAGCATGGCCGGTGTGCCGAAGCCGTTTTCGCTGCCCTGGGTGATGAAGTACACCAGCGCGAACACTGACAGCGTCAAGGTAAGCATCCCGGCAATGTCCAGGCGATGCCCGGCCGGGTCGCGGGATTCCTGCACACTGGCCCGCAGCAACGCCAGGGTCAGCAAGGTAAGTGGCACGTGTACCAGAAATACCCAGCGCCAATCCGCTATCGCCAGGATCAAGGCGCCCACCATTGGCCCGAATCCGAGACCCACGCCCGCGATCACGCCCCATACCGCGAACGCTCGTGCACGCCCCTCCGGCTCCCAGAACTGGTGCGAAAGAATGGCGAACTGGCAAATCATCATTGCCCCGGCGCCCACACCCTGGACGAAACGCGCCGCGATCAGTGTCGACGCCGTATCGGCCAACCCACAGGCCAGCGAGGCCACGCCGAACAGCCACAAACACAGCACCAGCATGCGCCGCCGACCAAAACGATCGGCCAGCGTGCCTGCCGCCATCAGGACGCTGGTGCAGGCCAGGGTGTAGGCGTTCATGATCCATTGCGCATCCTGGAAGCCCGTGCCCAATTGTTGTTCGAGGGTGGGCAGGATGACCGGCACGCTGGAGATCTCCAGGCCGAACATCAGGGCAACGAGGCACACGGCGGTGAGGGCGAGGCCATCTCTGGCGGTACGCGAGACGCTGACGGCCGATACGGCAGTGGCGGGCGGCATGGGATGTTCCTTTGGATTGAATGAAGGTTTCATTCTCACGGGAACTGAATTCTTTATTCGTGATAAGTTTTCCGTTGATAAGGGATTCCAGGGCGACAATAAAATCATGGCCATTCCACGTTTCGACGGCGTTGAACTGTTTCTGCACATCGTCGAGAGCGGCAGCCTCACCGCAGCCGCTGAACGTCTGAACCTCACGCGCTCTGCCGTGGGTAAGGGCTTGGCGCGGCTGGAGGCACGCTTGGGCACTTGCCTGTTGCAGCGTTCCACGCGCCGCCAGCGTCTGACCGAAGATGGGCAGGCGTACTACGAGCATTGCCTGCGCGCCCTGGCCGAACTGGAGGCCGCCGAGTCGGTACTCGAAAGCGGCCGGCAACAGCCGCGCGGGCGTTTAAGGGCAAGCTTGCCATTGGCTTTCGGCCACCATTATGCGGCGCCTGCCCTGTGGGGATTGATGGACCGTTACCCGGAACTGGAGATCGAGATTTCATTCTCGGACCGGCTCACGGACCTGGTGCAGGAAGGCTTTGATGTCGCCGTGCGCATCGGCCCGCTACCGGACACCGACCGCCTCAGTGCGCGCCGCCTGGGTGAACAGTCGGTGGGGTTGGCCGCTTCACCGGCGTACTTGCGGCGTGTCGGGCCGATTGAGGGTATCGATGATCTCGCCGGTCACCGAGGCATTGCCTACCGGGGCAGTACGTCCCTGCGCTCCGGGGTGACCTCGCCATTGATGCTCGACGACCTCCAGGCCGTGGCCGATGCCGCGATTGCGGGCGTCGGCCTGGCCTGGTTGCCGAGCTGGTTGATTGCGCATTACGTGCTGCGTGGGCAACTGGAAGCCGTGCTGCCGAGCCATCGCACGCAGCCTGCGCCGATCCATGTGATCTGGCCGACGGCCGCCCGTATGCCCGCCAAAGTGCGCTGCGCCATCGACGCCTTGGTGGCGGGCACTCCCAGTTGCCTGGCGGGCAGTTAGAACGCGATGGAGGTTTGCACGTAGACCGTGCGCGGCTCGCCGACGTATTTGCCCTTGTTGTTGTCGTCGAACGAGCGGGTGTAGTACTGCTTGTTGAAGATGTTTTTCACACCGACCGCCACGTTCAAATCCGACAACTGCGGGCCGAAGTCATACGCCGCGCGGCTGCTGAACAGCATGTAGCCGGGGATGCGTCCGTTGGCGCCGTCGGCGCTTTCCGCCTGGGTATTGGCGTTGTCGGCGAACTGGCTGCTCTGGTAGCTGCTGTCCAGGTTGAGCTTCCAGCGACCTTCGGTGTAACCCACGCCCAGGGTGCCTTTGTGCTTGGACGAGAAGGGCACGCGGTTGCCTTTGTTCGGGCCGTCTTCGCGAATGGTCGCATCGACGTAGGCATAAGTGGCGTACACGTCATAACCCGCGAGCGCCGGGCTCAAACCGTCAAGGGCGTAGTTGATGCTCGATTCGATGCCCTGATGGCGCGTTTCACCACGGGCGATCACGGTGTCGTTGGTCTGGTTGCTGTCGTACTGGTTATCGAAGTTGATCAGGAACGCACCGATTTCCGCGCGCAGGGTGCCGTTGTCGTAACGCGTGCCGAGTTCCCAGGTGCGGGCTTTTTCCGGCTTCACTTCACCGCTGGCTATGCGGTTGGGCATCTGGCTGTATTGCACGCTGCCGAACGAGCCTTCGGTGTTGGCGTAGAGGTTCCAGTCTTCGGTAACGTGGTAGAGCACGTTCAACGCCGGCAGCGCGGTGTTGTAGTCTCCCTTGTACTTGACGTTGGTCAGGTTGTTGGTCTGTTGGGACTCGATCATCTCGTAGCGCACACCGGGGGTAATGGTCCACTTGCCGATGTCGATGCGGTCGTCGACGAAGAACGCATTGGCTTCGGTGGCGCCACGGGTGTCGCGGTCGTTGCGGCTATCGGTGTTGGGCATTTGCTGGTTGGCGGTGATCGGCGTGCGATAGCGCATTTCGTGGCCGGCTTCGTTGATGTAACGGTAGCCGACGCCGACTTCATGGCGGGTGGGGCCGAGGTCGAAGCCTTGGGCGAAACGGGTTTCCAGGCCGCGTACCCAGTATTCGCGCGGCGACAGCGAAAGGAAGTTGCCTTGGTCCAGATAGCCGTTACGCAAGGTGGTGGTGAAGAAGGTATTGGCGGTGAATTCGCGACGGTCTTCCTGGTAGCGATAACCGGCGTTGAACATCGTACGGCGGCCCCAGAATTTGTCGTAAGGGCGGGTGGACTGGTACGGATCAGCCTTGTAGTCCTTCACGTTCAAGCCCCCAGGCATATCGGCCTGGCCTTCGTAGTACTGCGCCATGGTATTGAAACTATTGGCGTCGTCGAGCTGGTAGTTGCCCTTGAGGATCAGGTCGTCGATGCGCGTATTGCTGTTTTCGCGCCAGTCGCCGCCACGGGTGCCGGAGTACAGAATCGCGCCGCCCAGGCCGTTGTCGGCGGTGCCGCCAGCCAGCAGGTTACCGGTGGTCTTGAAGCCATCATGGCTGGAAGACGGGCTGGTTTCGGTCTGCAAGCCGCCTTTGACCGTCGGTGCGTCCGGGATTGCGCGGGTCACGAAGTTGACGATGCCGCCAACGTTTTGCGGGCCGTAGCGCACGGCGCCGCCGCCGCGTACCACGTCAACTGCGTCCATGTTGCCCATGCTGATCGGGGCGAATGAAAGCTGTGGTTGACCATACGGCGCAAAGGGCACCGGAATGCCATCCATCAACACGGTGGAGCGCGAGGCCAGCCGCGGGTTGAGACCGCGAATGCCGAAGTTCAGCGCCATGTCATGGCTGCCGGTGCCGTTGTTTTCCGGGGCATTGACCCCGGGGATGCGGTTGAGCACGTCACGGGCCTGGGTGGCGCCCTGGCGTTCGAATGTTTCGCGGCGGATCACGTCACGGGCGCCGGGGTGTTCGAACACGTTGGTTTGTTCCGCATCGCCGAGCCAATCGCCCACGACGTTTGAGGTTTGCAGTTCGACGGTCGTGGGGGCGTTGGCCGGTTGCAGGCTGTAGGCGTTGTTGCCCTCGGCCCGGGCTTGCAGGCCGGTGCCTTCCAGCAGTTGTTGCAACCCATCGGCGGCGCTGTAGTTGCCGGATAAACCGCGGCTCTGCAGGCCTGCCGTGAGGTCGGAGCCGAAGGAAATCAGTACGCCCGCTTCGCGTCCGAATTGGTTCAAGGCCGTTTCCAGCGATGCCGGGGCGATGTGATAGGGCTTGGCTTCGGCCGCCATTACCTGGGGCAGCACGGTGAAACTCAGGCTGGCGCCGAGCAGTAGCTGACGCAGGGTACGGGCGAGAAGGGTGGGGTGCTGGGGCATGAAGGGCGGTCCTGAGAAGGAAGGATCAAGGTGGCTTTCCTTCTCTGTCACGCGAGGGCTGGAAAACGGCTCACGGTTATCGAGAATATTTTCAGGCGCGTGCCTGCACGGTCACCCAGTAGCGCGTAAAGCGTCGAACCTTGACCGGCAAACTGACTTCCAACAGGTCGAGAATGCGCTCGCTGTCATCCAGCGGGTAACTGCCGGACAGCAGCAGGTTGGCCACCTGCGGATCGCAATTGAGCTGGCCACGCCGATAGCGGCCCAGCTCGGCGAGGAAATCTTCCAGGCGCATGTGGGCAGCCATCAGCATGCCATCGGCCCAGGCGCCGCTGTTGGCGTCGACAGGGCGCGGGGTGTCCCAGCCTTTGCGGGTGAAATTCACCTGGCGGTTGGCTTCGACGATCAGCGGCAGGCCGCTGTAGTGGTTGGGCATGACCTCGACATGGCCGTCGAGTACCGCCAGTTGGGTGCGGTCATTGAACTGGCGCACGTTCAAGCGCGCCGCCTGGCTGCTGAGCAGGCCCTGGCCGGTCAGCACGCGCAGGGGCGAATGGCCCGCTTGGGCCGTTAGCAGGATTTCGCCTTCGAGCAGACGGATCAAGCGCTGCTGGCCATCAATGTGTACATCCACCGCGCTGCCGGTGTTGAGCTGCAACTGGCTGCCATCGGCCAATTGCACCTTTCGGCGCTGGCCCACGGGGCTGCGGTAGTCGGCGCTCAGCGGCGGCAGGACGTGCTGTTGGCGCAGGCCCCAGGCCGCAGCCGAACCCGCACCGAGGATCAGCAGCAATTTCAGCGCCTGGCGCCGGCTGCTGGATTTCGCTGCGTTCAACGTCGCATGCGCCAGGGGCGAAGGCATGCCGCGCAGGCGTTGGTTGACGCGTTGGATATGGTCCCAGGCACGCTGATGTTCGCTGTGGGCCGCCAGCCATTGTTGCCAAGCCGCTTGCTGGCGCGGGTTGAGGCCACCTTGCTGCATTTCCATCAGCCAGTGCACGGCCTGTTCGGCGACGTGGGTCGAGAAGTTCATAGGGCAAAGTAGCAGCGCATGGCCGCTTTGTTCAGGTGGCGTTTGACGGTGGCAATGGAGATGCCCAGTTCTGCGCCGATTTGCGCATAGGTCAGCCCATCGAGCTGGGCCAGCAGGAAGGCGCGTTTGACCGGGATGGGTAAGCCGTTGAGCAGTTGGTCCAGCTCGACCAGGGTTTGCAGGATGATGGCGCGTTCTTCTTCCGAAGGCGGCACGTGCTCGGGCAGTTGCGCCAAGGCATCGAGGTAGGCGCGTTCCAGGTCCTGGCGACGGTAATAGTTGAACAGCACGCGCTTGGCCACGGTGGTGAGGAAAGCGCGGGGTTCGATCAGCGTTGGAGTTTCTCGTGCGGTCAGCACCCGGATAAAGGTGTCTTGCGCCAGGTCCGCAGCACTTTCAGGGCAGCCGAGTTTGCGTCGCAACCAGCCGGTGAGCCAGTGGTGATGGTCGTGGTACAGGACTTCGAAGGTGTTGGACGGCTGCAACGCGATCACTCCACGGACATTGGTGTGCGTCAGAGAACAAGAATTGTTCGCATTGTAGGGCGCATGACAAGGTTCGGCAATCCGCCGGGGCAGGTGATTCATCCGTTCTCTTTTGCTTATGAGAATATTTATCATTAATATCGCGCACTGATGAACCTGGCGCTTCCCGCATGAAAAGCAAAATCCTGTTGCCTGCTTTCTATCGACCAGGCGTGACATCGCGCGGTGCGTCGTTTGCCACCCTGGCGGGCGTCGTTCTGCTGACCCGTTCTGTTGCGGCCTTCGCCTTATTCTGAGCCTGCCATGATGATCAGCACTCCACCGGAATCCCAAGACAACCCGCACCCGGATGCGGCCGGTGGGCGTGCGCATTTTTTGCAGGTGTTCCTGTCCCAGCGGTCGCAGATGGAAGCCTTGGTCAGCCGCCGCGTGGGTTGCCGCGCCACGGCGGCCGACCTGGTGCAGGACCTGTTCCTGCGCTTCTGGCGCCGGCCGCTGGTGCAGGTCGAAGAACTCAGCACTTACCTGTTGCGCTGCGCCGGCAACATCGCCATCGACCATCTGCGCAGTGAAGGCGCGCGGGTGCGCAGCAACGAAGGCTGGTTGCCGGAGCAGCAGGATAACCAGGGCAGTGAACCCCAGGCGGCACTCGAGGCGGGTAATGATTTGCGCCATGTCGAAGCCGCCCTGCGCAGTTTGCCGGAGCGCACCCGGCAGATTTTCCTGCTTAACCGCATCCATGGCCGCAAGTACGCGGACATCGCCAAGGCCATGGGCTTGTCCCAAAGTGCCGTGGAAAAACATATGATGCGTGCCCTCGAAGCCTGTAAGGCCAGCCTTCGTGAACCACTGCCTCCACGCTCGCCAGGGAAAGCACCGTGAACGTTACCCCCACGCCCGCTCAAGAGCAGGCCGCACTCGACTGGTTGAGCCTGCTGCACGACCAGCCCAGCAGTGGCGATCAGGTTACCTTCAGCCGTTGGTTACGTGCCGACCCTGCGCACGTCGAGGCCTATTCCCAGGCGCAGGTGCTGTGGGAGTTGAGTGAAGTGCCGGCGCGCAAGCTGGCGGACGAAGAGGCTCTGGCCTTGCAGGGCTACCTCACCGCGATGAACACGGCAAGACGTTCACGGGTGGTGCGTGGGGCCGGTGCGTTGGCCATGGCCGCGTGCCTGCTGTTGATGGTGTGCATGGGCCTCGGTTGGCAGCCGTCGCGCTGGGTCGATGACTTCGGCGCCGACTACGTGACCGCGCCCGGCGAGGTGAGGACCGTCACCCTGGCCGATCAATCCCAAGTGACCCTGGATGCCGACAGCGCCATTGCCGTGGATTTCAGCCATGGCGAGCGCCACATCCAGCTGCGTCGCGGCGCCGGTTTTTTCAGCGTGACCCACACTGGCCAGCCCTTCGTGGTGGAAGCGGGCAGCGGTGAAGCGCGGGTGCTGGGTACGCAATTCGAAGTGCGGCTGCAACCGGCCGGTGCGCAGGTCACGGTGTTGTCCGGGCGGGTGGGCGTCACCGCGTCCAGGCAGGGGCAGCAGCAGATTCTGACGGCCGGCCAGCAAGTGGCCTACGCCGACGGTATCGCCGAACCCATGCACTCGGTTGACGGCGAGTCGCGCCTGGCCTGGCGCGACGGATGGCTCAATTACTACAAGGCGCCGTTGGCCGATGTGATCGAGGATCTGGGGCGTTACTACCCGGGGCGCATTCTGTTGCTCAACGACGAGATGGCCGGCAAACGTGTGAGCGGCAGCTTTCCGAGCAAAGACCCGCAAGCGGTGTTGAATGCCTTGCAGGCCGTGCTCGGGTTTGAACAGCAGCGTGTTTTTGGTCGGATGATTGTGTTGCGTTAGATACACATCACGCCGACTCTATCTCTTTCGCTTGCCTGTTCGGCTTGCGCAGGCCACGCCTCGCGCTGCCTGCAGCGCTTTAACCGAACCTTCATCGCAATCCCCTGAACCTGTCACCAAACCGTTACACATGACGTGGATCATCCCCGGGTTCCTGAGCAAGTGGTCAGGAAGACAAGCGTCGTCTGCCACTCCAGCCTCGGCGCAGTTGCCCCATACAACAGGTAAGGGATCTACAGGTGAACTACAACAAACTTTATGCCCTGCTTCTGGCAACGGGCCTGGGTGGCTTTGCGCCGCTGGTTTTGGCGGAGGATGCTCAGGACGTAGGTTCGGTGAATATCGCCGGCAAACAAACCTTGGGTAACGGTCACATGATTCGCGAAGAAAGTGCCAAGGCGCGGTCCACGGTGACCAAGGAAGCCATGGACGAAATGTCGGCAACCGCCAACGCCATCGACAAGCTCAAGTACACCCCGGGCATCAACGTTTCCAGCGATGACTCCAGTGGCACCAGCGGCACCAACTTCACCATGCGCGGTATGAATTCCGACCAGATCGGGGTTTCCGTAGACGGCGTGCCGATCAACGATTCGGGCAACTACGCCGTGTATTCAAACCAGTTGGGCGACCCGGAAAACCTCGCCGAGGTGTTCGCCACCCAGGGTTCCTCCGAAGCGGACGGCCCGCACATTGGTTCCAGCGGCGGCAACATCGGCATGATCACCCTTCGGCCGACCAAAGAACCCGGAGTGTTCGCCAAGCAGATCGTAGGGGCCAATGACCTGCGCAAGACCTTTGTACGCGTGAACACCGGTGACTTCGGCGGCCTCAAGACCTGGGTGTCGGCCTCGCACCTGGAAGGTGACAAATGGCGCGGCAAAGGCACCTTGCGCAGCGACAAGGTTGAGTGGAGCAGTCTGTTTGAAGACGGCAATGGCAACTCGACACTGGCTACGGTGAAGTACAACAACCAGGAAAACTACAACTACAACACCCTGAGCAAAACGCAGTTCGATCAGGAAGGACGGCGCAAAGACTACGCCGAAACCCCGATCTACAAGAGCGGGCTGCTGTCCTCGTCCTACAAACTCAACCGCAACCCGTTTGAAAGCGTCAACGCTACGCTCACCCAGCGCTGGCAATTGCAAGACAACCTGGCGCTGACCGTCACGCCCTATTACTACTGGGCCAACGGTGGCAGTTTCAGTGGCCAGACCGCTTCGAACCTGGGGCCAAAGTCCGATAAAGCCGGCAACTACGACCTGAGCAACCTGAAGTCAGCCAACTACTATCGCCCATCCTGGACCGAGACCTGGCGCCCCGGCGTCACTGCGAAAATGAAATGGGACGTCAACGAAGAACACAGTCTGGACTACGGCTACTGGTATGAACGCGCGCGCCAGCGCCAGAGCCAGCCGTTTATCGGGATCAACGGCGAAGGCGCACCCGATGATGTGTGGGGCGACTACAACAGTGGCGGCCAAGTGGTCGACAAAAATGGTGCGACCGTACAAGGCCGCCATTACTACACCGTTACCCCAGCCCAGAAGCTCTGGGTTCAGGACAGTTGGCAAGCCACGCCGGACCTGAGTTTTGTCGGTGGCGTGGCGTACCAATACGTCGAGCGCGACGGCAACAACCTGGGCAGCCTGTACGACCAGCCGGAAAAACGAAACACCCGTTACCACCAGTTCCTGCCGAACTTGAGTGCCAAGTACCAGTTCGACGAAAGTAACCAGGCGTTCTACAACGTCACCCGCAACATGCGTACGCCGCCGAACTACGTGCTGTACAACAAGGGCGACTCGGTGAGCCTCAAGCCCGAGTTGAGCTGGAACCAGGAACTGGGCTGGCGCTACACGGAAGATGCCATGGCGTTGAGCGCGACCCTGTTCTACATCAGCTTCAAGGACCGTCAACTGTCGACCACTGACTTCAACGGTGATTACGCGGTGATCAACGTCGGCCAGGTCGACAACAAGGGCCTGGAGTTGGAGTGGAGTGGCCTGCTGCCGCATCACTTCAACTACTACGCGTCCTACACCTACACCCAGTCTGAACAGAAAGACGACTTGCTCAGCAAGAACGTGTTGTTGCCGACCTCGGGCAAGCAACTGGCCAACGTGCCGGAAAACATGTTCAACCTGGTGTTCGGGTATGACGATTCGCGTTTCTACGGCAACATCGCGGGCAAATACGTCGGCAGTTTCTACGGCGATTTGACCAACGACGAAAAAATCTCCGGGCGTACCGTGGTTGACCTCAACGCCGGTATCTATTTGCCGGTGGACAAGAAAGTCATCAAGTCCGCGACCCTGCGCCTGTCGATGCTTAACGTGTTCGACAAGGAATACCTGAGCTCGGCCCGCACCGTGTCGTTCAATTCGGCACCGGTGAACGGGCTGGCGCCGAGCACGGCGTATTACAACGTGGGAGAAGAGCGTACGGCGATGGTGTCGCTGGAAGCTAACTTCTAAGCGCACCGCGGGAACCAGTAGGAGAGGGCTCCCGATAGCAGCGGTTCAGTCACTGCATGAGGTGACTGACACCCTGCCATCGGGAGCAAGACCCCTTGTTCTACTGTGTTTGCCAATCGGGTTATTTCAACGCGGCCATGATCGCGTCCGGGTTGTAGTCACGAATCAATGTGCCATTCACGTCTACAAACGGAATCCCGCCACCGCCCAACGCTTCATACGCTTTGCGTGCCTGGGCGTCCTTCTCGATGTCGAATGCCTGGTATGGAATGCCTTTCTGGTCCAGGAAGCGGCGGATCTGCTTGCAGTAGCCACACCACTCGGTGGAATAGAGCACCACGCGCGCCGAGGCGCGTACCTGCTCCGAAACCACCTGCGACGGGTTGAACACCCGCTCGATCTTGCCCCAGTTTTGAATCACCACCACGACCAGCAACACCAGCAGGACTTTCTTGAACACCCCGCCAAGCATCAGTTGCGACGCTTGAGCTGGTCGGTCAGTTGGGTCGGCAGGCCCTTGATGATCAAGGTACCGGCGGCCTCGTCGTATTCGATCTTGTCGCCCAGCAGGTGGGCTTCAAAGCTGATGGACAAGCCTTCGGCGCGGCCGGTGAAGCGGCGGAACTGGTTGAGGGTGCGCTTATCCGCCGGGATTTCCGGCGACAGGCCGTAGTCCTTGTTGCGGATATGGTCGTAGAACGCTTTCGGCCGATCTTCATCGATCAGGCCCGACAGTTCTTCCAGGCCCATGGGCTCGCCGAGCTTGGCCTGGCTGCTGGCGTAATCCACCAATGTCTTGGTTTTCTCGCGGGCGGACTCGTCCGGCAGGTCTTCGCTTTCAACGAAGTCGCTGAACGCCTTGAGCAGGGTGCGGGTCTCGCCTGGGCCGTCGACGCCTTCCTGGCAGCCGATAAAGTCGCGGAAGTACTCCGAGACCTTTTTGCCGTTCTTGCCCTTGATGAACGAGATGTACTGCTTGGATTGCTTGTTGTTCTGCCACTCGGACACGTTGATCCGCGCCGCCAGATGCAGTTGGCCCAGGTCCAGGTGGCGCGACGGGGTCACATCCAGCTCTTCGGTCACTGCCACGCCTTCACTGTGATGCAGCAGGGCAATGGCCAGGTAATCGGTCATGCCTTGCTGGTAGTGGGCAAATAAAACATGGCCACCCGTGGAAAGGTTGGACTCTTCCATCAGCTTTTGCAGGTGCTCGACCGCCACGCGGCTGAAGGTGGTGAAATCCTGGCCACCGTCGAAATATTCCTTCAACCAGCCGCTGAACGGGTGCGCGCCGGACTCGGCATGGAAGAACCCCCAGGCCTTGCCTTGTTTGGCGTTGTAGCTCTCGTTGAGGTCGGCAAGCATGTTCTCGATGGCGGCGGATTCGGACAGTTCCGTATCGCGGGCATGGAGAACTGCGGGTGTGCCGTCGGGTTTTTTGTCGATCAGGTGGACGATGCAATGACGGATCGGCATAGGCTTCTCGGCTGGTTGAAGGGGAGCTGGTGGCCTCCCCGAAAAGTCGCCCAGTGTACCGCACCCATTGGTCAAGACACGCTCCGAAGGCTGTTTTGGATGCTCTCTGACGGGGCATATGCCTTTTTTTCACGCTTTAGAGCGATAAAGCTGACCAAATGGCTAGGTAGAGGCGGATATTTCCCCGTCTCTGTGCTAGTTTTGCCCCGTCTTACGCCAAGTATCGGCGTTAAGCGTGCATTCAGCATCTGTCAGGTCGAACCAATCCCCGTTTCAAGCATCTATAACCCCGATCTCCGTGGTTATAGCCGGGGGTGCCAGGCCTAGACGGTCAGGCTCGACGGCTGACACTGCACTCTGCAATATCCATATGAATTTGATAGGGAAGGAACACCACAATGGCTTTGACTAAAGACCAACTGATCGCTGATATCGCTGAAGCTATCGACGCGCCAAAAACCACCGCGCGCGCAGCGCTGGACCAACTGGGCCAGATCGTTGCTGATCAGCTGGAAAACGGCGGCGAAATCACTCTGCCAGGTATCGGCAAGCTGAAAGTGACCGAGCGTCCTGCCCGTACTGGCCGTAACCCTTCGACCGGCGCTGCCATCGAAATCGCTGCCAAGAAAGTTATCAAGCTGGTTGTGGCCAAAGGCCTGACCGACGCTGTTAACAAGTAAGACGCGGTAAAAAAAACCGTGCTCCGGAGCGATCCGGGCACGGTTTTTTATTGCCTGCGATTTTTACTGTGATGAAGGGCTAGTCGCGAACCCAGCGCTGACGCCAGATCTGCTGCTCGTTCTTGGTCTGGAAGGTCCAGGCCACGAAACGGCTTTGCTTTTGGCCCTGGGACATCTCCACCACATGACTTTCCAGTGCGTTGGCTTTTTTGAGTGCTGTCTCAATCGCCGGCAAATTCGACGCTTTTGACACCAATGTGCTGAACCACAACACCTTGTGGGCAAAATGCGCACTCTCAGCGATAAGCTGCGTGACGAAGCGTGCTTCACCGCCTTCGCACCACAACTCTGCCGATTGCCCGCCGAAGTTCAATACCGGCAACTTGCGCTTGGGATCGGCCTTGCCCAGCGCGCGCCACTTGCGTTCGCTGCCCTTGGTGGCTTCGTCCATGGACGCGTGGAACGGCGGGTTGCACATGGTCAGGTCAAAGCGCTCGCCCGGCTCCAGCAGGCCCAACAGGATTTGCTTGGGGTTGGTTTGCTGGCGCAGTTGGATGACCTTGCTCAGGTCATTGGATTGCACGATGGCCTTGGCCGCGGCCACGGCGATAGGGTCGACCTCGGAGCCGAGGAAGTTCCAGCGGTACTCCATGTAGCCAATCAACGGATAGACACAGTTGGCGCCCATGCCGATGTCCAGCACCTTGACGATTGAACCGCGCGGAATCTTGCCGTCGTTGACGCTGGCCAGCAGGTCGGCGAGGAAATGCACATAGTCGGCACGCCCCGGTACGGGTGGGCACAGGTAGTCGGCTGGGATATCCCAATGCTGGATGCCATAGAAGGCTTTCAGCAGCGCCCGGTTGAAGACCCGCACCGCGTCCGGGCTGGCAAAGTCGATACTTTCCTTGCCATAGGGATTGATGATCACGAATTTCGCCAGTTCCGGCGTCGTTTTGATCAGCGCCGGGAAGTCGTAACGGCCTGTGTGGCGGTTGCGCGGATGCAAGGTGGCCTCTTTGCGCGGCGTGACGGGTTTGGCCGTGGCTGCGGTTTTAGGCTTCTTGCGCGGAGGTTTTGGCGTGCTGGGGGCGGTCATGGGCTACGTCGATTCTGGGGTTGCTTCAAAAGTGGTGGGTATTGTCACACATTCCGAAGTTGACCTCGGTAATTGGGTTTTCAAACCTCCAAAAAAAAGAGGCCCGAAGGCCTGATATCAGTCAGCTAAGCGATAGAGCGGACAACGAGTAACCTGTGGCGAGGGAGCTTGCTCCCGTTGGACTGCGTAGCAGGCCCAGTCTTTTCAAGCCCAAAGCTGGGGCCGCTTCGCGACCCAGCGGGAGCAAGCTCCCTCGCCACAGTGACTATGCTCCTCTTTAACTGACTGGCATCAGGCCCGAAGGCCTCTTTCTTACACACGGTCCACCTTACAGGCTGGAGATCCGCGCGTGCTGCTCAGCCAGCTTGCCCAGGGCCTGTTCGGCCTCGGCCAGCTTGGCGCGTTCCTTCTCGATCACTTCGGCCGGCGCCTTGTCGACGAATGCCGCGTTGGACAACTTGCCGCCCACCCGCTGCACTTCGCCTTGCAGGCGTGCGATTTCCTTGTCGAGGCGGGCCAGTTCGGCGCCCTTGTCGATCAAGCCGGCCATCGGGACCAATACTTCCATGTCGCCGACCAGTGCGGTGGCGGACAGCGGTGCTTCAGAGCCGTCAGCCAAGACAGTGATGGACTCCAGCTTCGCCAGCTTCTTGAGCAGTGCATCGTTCTCGCTGAGACGACGCTGGTCTTCGGCGCTGGCGTTCTTGACGAATACGGCCAGGGGCTTGCCCGGGCCGATATTCATCTCGGCGCGGATATTGCGCGTGCCGAGCATCAGGGTCTTGAGCCATTCGATATCGCTTTCGGCCGCCTCATCAATGCGCGCTTCGTTGGCCACCGGCCAAGGCTGCAGCATGATAGTCTTGCCCTCGATACCGGCCAGCGGCGCCAGGCGCTGCCAGATTTCTTCGGTGATGAACGGCATGAACGGATGTGCCAGGCGCAGTGCCACTTCCAGCACCCGCACCAGGGTACGGCGGGTGCCGCGCTGGCGTTCGATCGGCGCGTTTTCGTCCCACAGCACGGGCTTGGACAGTTCCAGGTACCAGTCGCAGTACTGGTTCCAGATGAACTCGTACAAGGCCTGTGCGGCCAGGTCGAAACGGAACTGGTCGAGCTGACGGGTCACCTCGGCTTCGGTGCGCTGCAACTGGGAAATGATCCAGCGATCGGCCAGGCTCAGTTCGACGGCTTCACCGTTCTGGCCGCAGTCCTCGCCTTTATCCAGTACGTAGCGCGCCGCGTTCCAGATCTTGTTGCAGAAGTTGCGATAGCCTTCGACGCGGCCCATGTCGAACTTGATGTCGCGACCGGTGGACGCCAGCGAGCAGAAGGTGAAGCGCAGGGCGTCGGTACCGTAGCTGGCGATACCGTCGGCGAACTCGTCGCGTGTCTGCTTTTCAATCTTTTTCGCCAGTTTCGGCTGCATCAGGCCCGAGGTGCGTTTCTGTACCAGGGTTTCCAGGTCGATGCCGTCGATGATGTCCAGCGGGTCCAGTACGTTGCCCTTGGACTTGGACATCTTCTGGCCCTGGCCATCACGTACCAGCCCGTGTACGTACACGGTCTTGAACGGTACCTGCGGCGTGCCGTCTTCGTTCTTCACCAGGTGCATGGTCAGCATGATCATCCGGGCAACCCAGAAGAAAATGATGTCGAAGCCGGTGACCAGTACGTCGGTGGAGTGGAATTTCTTCAGGAACTCGGTCTGCTGCGGCCAGCCCAGGGTGGAGAACGTCCACAGGCCCGAACTGAACCAGGTGTCCAACACGTCGTTGTCCTGTTGCAGCGCGATGTCTGCGCCCAGGTTGTGCTTGGCGCGCACCTCGGCTTCGTCGCGGCCTACATAGACCTTGCCCGACTCGTCGTACCAGGCCGGAATGCGGTGGCCCCACCACAGTTGACGGCTGATGCACCAGTCCTGGATGTCGCGCATCCACGAGAAGTACATGTTTTCGTACTGCTTGGGCACGAACTGGATGCGGCCATCTTCCACGGCGGCGATGGCAGGTTCTGCCAGCGGTTTGGTGGAGACGTACCATTGGTCGGTCAACCACGGCTCGATCACGGTGCCCGAGCGGTCGCCCTTCGGCACTTTCAGGCCGTGGTCGTCAACGCTGACCAACAGGCCGGCGGCATCGAAGGCGGCAACGATCTGCTTACGCGCTTCGAAACGGTCGAGGCCGACGTATTCAGCCGGGATCTTGCCGTCAATGCTGTCGTTCAGCGTGCCGTCGAGGTTGAACACCTGGCAGGCCGGCAATACGGCGGCGTTCTTGTCGAAGATGTTCAGCAGCGGCAGATTGTGGCGCTTGCCGACTTCGTAGTCGTTGAAGTCGTGGGCCGGGGTGATCTTCACGCAGCCGGTGCCGAATTCAGGGTCGCAGTAATCGTCCGCGATGATCGGGATGCGACGACCCACCAGCGGCAGCTCGACAAACTTGCCGATCAGCGCCTGGTAACGCTCATCGTTCGGGTTAACGGCCACGGCGGCGTCGCCGAGCATGGTTTCCGGACGGGTGGTGGCGACGATCAGGTAGTCGTTGCCTTCAGCGGTCTTGGCGCCGTCGGCCAACGGGTACTTGAGGTTCCACAGGAAGCCTTTCTCGTCGTGGTTTTCCACTTCAAGGTCGGAAATCGCCGTGTGCAACTTGGTGTCCCAGTTGACCAGGCGCTTGCCGCGGTAGATCAGGCCGTCTTCGTGCAGGCGTACGAAGGCTTCCTTCACGGCTTCCGACAGGCCGTCGTCCATGGTGAAGCGCTCGCGGCTCCAGTCTACGGACGAGCCGAGGCGGCGGATCTGACGGCTGATATTGCCGCCGGACTGGTCTTTCCACTCCCAGATCTTTTCCAGGAATTTCTCGCGACCCAGGTCGTGACGGTTCTGGCCGGTGGCTTCGAGTTGGCGTTCCACCAGCATCTGGGTGGCAATACCGGCGTGGTCGGTGCCCGGCTGCCACAGGGTGTTGCGACCCTGCATGCGGCGGAAACGGATCAACGCGTCCATGATCGCATTGTTGAAGCCATGGCCCATGTGCAGGCTGCCAGTGACGTTCGGTGGCGGAATCATGATGGTGTAGGAATCGCCCGCGCCTTGCGGGGCGAAATAATTCTCGGATTCCCAGGTGTTGTACCAGGAAGTTTCGATGGCGTGCGGCTGGTAGGTCTTATCCATGCGCGGCGGGACCCTAGTTGGCATTAATTCAGGAAAGCCGACAAGTATAGCGGGGGGGAGCAGCTGCAAGCTACAAGCGACAAGCTGCAAGTTGATCGCAGTGCTCTGACTTGCAGTTGGAAGCTAGTTACTTGTGGCTGCGGCGATCAGCCTCTCCATGCGCGCATCCAGCCGGCGCTTGATCTCGGTCTCGATATGGGGGGCAAAGTCGTCGATCACGTCTTGCATGATCAATTGCGCGGCGGCGCGCAGTTCGTTGTCCAGGTGCAGCAGCAGCGCGTCCGGCGCTTTTTCGGCGGGCGCTGGCTCTGCGGCGGGCGCTTCGGCAACAGGCTCCGGCGCGGCAGGTTTGCCGCCGACCATGTCGAACAACAGTGGAATCTGCACCTCGCCTTCGACCGTCTCGGTCAACAGCGGCGGTTGCAAGTCATCATCACCCAGCAACTTGCGGATCGACTCCAGGTCGTCCAGCAGGTGGTCGTCTTTTTTTAGAGGGTTGGGAGTGTCCATCATTTACTCAAAGTCGTTGTAGCCGGTGATCTTGCAGAGGATAGCCCTGTTCGCGGTAGAAACGGAAACTCTCCCGCGCGGCCTGACGAATAGCCGGATCCTCCACCACCACTTCCGCTACGCGGGCGAACGCCTTGGCAAAGGGCGGTACTTTCAAGTCCAGATTGACCAGCAGGTCATTGTGAGCGCCGCAGCTGTCGCCCAATCCCAGTACAACCAGGCCGTCGGGCTCTGACTCGGCGGGGCCGTGAGGCACGAAGCTCTCACCCTTGAAGCGCCACAGGCGGGCATCCAGCTCGGTGCGTTGGTCGGCATCGCTGCAATGCAGGTAGATGCGGTGCCCCATGCGCCAGGCTTTTTCGGTGAGTTTGCAGGCAAAGTCCAGGCGCGCGAGCGGGTCGGCGCTGGGCAATATATAGAAGTCGACTTGGGTCATTGCGGTTCCTGAGCGGCCTCAACCGGGATAAAAGCGAGCGTAGTGTGGCGAGCAAGCTTGCTTGCGCCGGGGCGCGAAGCGGCCTCCAGAAAAGCTGGGGGCTGCTGCGCAGTCCAGCGGGAGCAAGCTCCCTCGCCACGACATGCTCGCTCCTACACGGTTATGCCTTGGCGCGATCCAGCAGGTACTGGGTCAGCAAGGGTACCGGGCGGCCAGTGGCGCCCTTGTCCTTGCCGCCGCTGGTCCAGGCGGTGCCGGCGATATCCAGGTGGGCCCAGTTGAAGTTCTTGGCGAAACGCGACAGGAAGCAGGCCGCGGTGATGGTGCCGGCTTTCGGGCCGCCGATGTTGGCGATGTCGGCGAACGGGCTATCCAGCTGTTCCTGGTATTCGTCGAACAGCGGCAGTTGCCAGGCGCGGTCGTCGGCAGCCTTGCCGGCGCTGAGCAGTTGCTCGATCAACTCATCATTGTTGCCCAGCAGGCCCGAAGTGTGGGCGCCCAGGGCCACCACGCAGGCACCGGTCAGGGTGGCGATGTCGATCACGGCCTGCGGCTTGAAACGCTCGGCGTAGGTGAGGGCATCGCACAGCACCAGGCGGCCTTCGGCGTCGGTGTTGAGAATTTCGACGGTCTGGCCGCTCATGGTGGTGACGATGTCGCCCGGACGGGATGCGCCGCCGCTCGGCATGTTCTCGGCACAGGCCAGGATGCACACCAGGTTGATCGGCAGCTTGAGCTCCAGCACGGCACGCAGGGTGCCGAATACGCTGGCGGCACCGCCCATGTCGTACTTCATCTCGTCCATGCCCAGGCCTGGCTTGAGGCTGATGCCGCCGGTGTCGAAGGTGATGCCTTTGCCGACCAGGGCGTAAGGCTTCTCGGACTTCTTGCCGCCGTTGTATTGCATCACGATCAGGCGTGGCGGCTGGTCGCTGCCCTGGCCCACGGCATAGAACGAGCCCATGCCCAATTCCTTGATCTTCTTCTCGTCGAGCACTTCGACTTTCAGGCCCTTGAACTCTTTACCCAATGCCTTGGCCTGTTCGCCGAGGAATGTCGGGTGGCAGATGTTCGGCGGCAGGTTACCCAGGTCGCGGGTGAACGACATGCCATGGGCAATGGCCTGGGCGTGGGTCACGGCGCGCTCGACTTCAGCCTGGGCGGCCTTGATGGTCAGCAGGGTGATTTTCTTCAGGGCGCGGGGTTCGGCTTTCTGGCTCTTGAACTGTTCGAAGAGGTAGCCACCGTCGACCAGGGTTTCGGCGAGCAGGCGCGTCTTGCCGTAGCTGTCGCGACCTTTGACGACGATTTCATCGAGTGCCAGTGCCGCGTCGCTGCCGCCCAGGCCCTTGAGGGTGGAGAGGATGCCGCTGATGATCTTGCGGAACGGACGGTCGCCCAGTTCGGCGTCCTTGCCCACGCCTACCAGCAGGACGCGGTCGGCTTTGAGGTTGGGCAGGCTTTGCAGCAGCAGGCTCTGGCCGACTTTGCCGGCCAGGTCGCCGCGCTTGAGCACGGCGCTGATGGCGCCACCGCTCAATTCGTCCAGCTGCCTGGCGGCGACGCCGAGTTTGCGGCCTTCGCCGACAGCGACCACGAGGGTGGCGGTTTTCAACGTTTCGGGGCTAACGCTTTTTACAACCAATTCCATTTTCGGGTCCCTTATGAAGGTCTGTGAGCCTGAGGTCTGTACACAGGCTTTAAAGCCTGGCGGCTTTGTAAACCGCCAGCGGCAAAGGCCGCAGTTTGAACCTCGCCGACGGAACCTGACAACCCTTGCCAGGTGCTTTGTGCACGCGCATGAGCAAGCTCAGTGACAGGCGCGGTCAATCACAGGATAATGCGCAATCTTTTTAGCCGACCCGTGTAAACGGGTCGACTCGTAATGCTTGCTTGTTTGGCCGCCTTAGCCTGACAACCCTGGAGTGTCTGGTTTGATCGTCTTCCGTTATCTGTCCCGCGAAGTCCTGTTGACCCTGAGTGCCGTGAGTGCGGTCTTGCTGGTCATCACCATGAGTGGTCGTTTCGTCAAATTCCTGGCCCAGGCCGCTTCGGGTGCTTTGGACCCGGGTTCGTTGTTCCTGATCATGGGCTTTCGCCTGCCGGGTTTCTTGCAACTGATCCTGCCGCTTGGCCTGTTCCTCGGCATTCTGTTGGCCTACGGCCGGTTGTACCTCGAAAGTGAAATGACCGTGCTCTCGGCCACCGGCATGAGCCAGCAGCGTCTGCTGGCCATGACCATGGTGCCGGCCGCCGGCGTCGCCCTGGTGGTGGCATGGTTGAGCATGAGCCTTGCTCCCCAGGGCGCCATGCAGTTCCAGTTGCTGCTGAACAAGCAGGACGCGATGACCGAGTTCGACACCCTGGAACCCGGGCGCTTTCAGGCGCTCAACGACGGTACGCGGGTGACTTATACCGAAACCATGACCGATGACCGTTCCAATCTCGGTGGGGTGTTCATTTCCCAGAAAAACCTCGGCGAGAACCAGAAAGACCGCGGCATTTCGATTCTGGTGGCCAACAGTGGGCACCAGGAAGTACGTCCTGATGGCAGCCGCTACCTGATCCTGGAAAATGGCTATCGTTATGACGGCAGCCCTGGCCTGGCGAATTATCGTGCGATCAAGTACGACACTTATGGTGTGATGCTGGCCAAGCCTGAAATCAGTGAAGAAGTGACCGACCGCGATGCGCTGCCGACCTCGTCGCTGCTCGGCAGCCAGGAGCTGCGCTCCATCGCCGAGTTGCAATGGCGGATTTCCCTGCCGCTGCTGGTGTTCATCGTGACCTTGATGGCCGTGCCGCTGTCGCGGGTCAATCCGCGCCAGGGCCGCTTCCTCAAGCTGTTGCCGGCGATCCTGCTGTACATGGCCTACCTGACTATCCTGATTTCCGCCCGTGGTTCCCTGGAGAAGGGCAAGTTGTCGCCCGTCCTGGGCTTGTGGTGGGTGCACGGGATATTCCTGGTCATCGGCCTGGGACTGCTCTACTGGGAGCCTATCCGTTTGAAAATGAAGAGCCGTCGTGGCCTGAAGGAGTTGGCCCGTGGCTAAGCTTGATCGCTATATAGGTAGCAGCGTACTGATCGCCATCCTGGCGGTATTGGGTATCATCCTTGGCCTGGCCTCGTTGTTTGCCTTCATCGATGAAGTGGGCAACGTCACCGATACCTACACCGTCACGGACGTATTGAGCTACGTGGCACTGACCGCGCCTCGTCGTGTCTACGACATGATGCCGATGGCCGCGTTGATCGGCTGCCTCATCGGCCTGGGTGGCCTGGCCAGCAGCAGCGAACTGACCATCATGCGCGCCGCCGGTGTGTCCATCGGCCGCATCGTCTGGGCGGTGATGAAACCCATGCTCCTGCTGATGGCTTGCAGCGTGCTTGTCGGCGAATACGTGGCGCCACCGGCCGAAGCCACCGCCCAGGCCAACCGCGCCCTGGCCCAGGGCTCGGGGGATGCACAGAGCGCCAAGCACGGCCTGTGGCACCGACAGGGTGATGAGTTCATCCATATCAACGCCGTGCAGCCGGGCGGCCTGCTGATCGGTGTGACGCGCTATACGTTCGACAAAGAGCGGCACATGCTGACCTCCAGCTTTGCCAAGCGTGCGCAGTACAGTGCCGAGAAGTGGGAGTTGAGTGAGGTCACTACTACCTATTTCCGCAATGTGGGCCAAGGCACCAAGGCCAGCACCGAAGTGATCAATGTGGCCTCCGAGCCATGGGATATCGCCCTGAAGCCGGAATTGCTCAATACCGTGGTGATGATCCCGGAAGCCCTGCCAATCTCGGGTTTGTGGAGCTATATCCACTACCTCAAGGACCAGGGCCTCAATAACGGCCGCTACTGGCTGGCGTTCTGGGTCAAGGTGCTGCAACCGGTGGTCACCGCTGCGTTGGTCTTGATGGCGATTTCCTTCATCTTTGGTCCGTTGCGTTCCGTGACCCTTGGTCAGCGAGTATTCACCGGCGTGCTGGTAGGCTTCACGTTCCGTATCGCCCAGGATCTGCTTGGCCCATCGAGCCTGGTGTTCGGCTTTTCTCCGCTGTTTGCGGTGCTGGTACCGACGGCAATCTGCGCCGTGGCCGGGTTCTGGCTGCTGCGACGGGCTGGTTGATACCGCGCATATGAACAAAAAAATGCCCCGTTCGGTAGATCGGGGCATTTTTGTTCTGGTCAGCAAAGATGACGTCTGGCCTGAGCATCAGGTACAATTCCCGGCTATTTTTCAGCGGGCAATCTGCCTGCAGCCTTTTTGAGTGTTGACCCGTGAGTGATTTGAGTCATATCCGCAATTTCTCCATCATCGCCCACATTGACCATGGCAAGTCGACGCTGGCCGATCGATTCATCCAGATGTGCGGCGGCCTTGCCGAGCGTGAAATGGAAGCCCAGGTACTGGACTCCATGGACCTCGAACGCGAGCGCGGGATCACCATCAAGGCCCACAGCGTTACCTTGTACTACAAGGCCAAAGACGGCATTACCTACCAGTTGAACTTCATCGACACCCCGGGCCACGTCGACTTCACCTACGAAGTCAGCCGCTCCCTGGCGGCCTGTGAAGGTGCCTTGCTGGTGGTCGACGCCGGCCAGGGCGTTGAAGCACAGTCGGTTGCCAACTGCTACACCGCAATCGAGCAGGGCCTGGAAGTCATGCCCGTGCTGAACAAGATCGACTTGCCCCAGGCCGAGCCTGAGCGCGTCAAGGAAGAGATCGAGAAGATCATCGGCATCGACGCCACCGACGCCGTCACCTGCAGCGCCAAGACCGGCCTGGGTGTCGACGAAGTGCTCGAACGCCTGGTGCAGACCATTCCCGCCCCGACCGGCAACATCGAAGATCCGCTGCAAGCGTTGATCATCGACTCCTGGTTCGACAACTACCTGGGCGTCGTTTCCCTGGTCCGCGTTCGCCACGGTCGCGTGAGGAAGGGTGACAAGATCCTGGTCAAGTCCACCGGCAAGATCCACCTGGTGGACAGCGTCGGTGTATTCAATCCGAAACACACCGCGACCGTCGATCTGAAAGCCGGTGAAGTAGGCTTCATCATCGCCGGCATCAAGGACATCCACGGTGCGCCGGTGGGTGACACGCTGACGTTGAGCAGCACGCCGGATGTCGACGTGCTGCCGGGCTTCAAGCGCATTCAGCCACAGGTCTACGCCGGTCTGTTCCCGGTCAGCTCCGACGACTTCGAAGATTTCCGCGAAGCCCTGCAAAAGCTGACCCTCAACGACTCGTCCTTGCAGTACACCCCGGAAAGCTCCGACGCCCTGGGCTTCGGCTTCCGTTGCGGCTTCCTGGGCATGCTGCACATGGAAATCATCCAAGAGCGCCTCGAGCGCGAATACGACCTGGACCTGATCACCACTGCGCCCACCGTTATTTTTGAGCTGTTGCTGAAAACCGGTGAAACGATTTACGTCGACAACCCGTCCAAGCTCCCGGATCTGTCAGCGATCGAAGACATGCGCGAGCCTATCGTGCGGGCCAATATCCTGGTTCCGCAGGAGCATTTGGGTAACGTCATCACGTTGTGCATCGAGAAGCGTGGCGTCCAGCGCGACATGCTGTTCCTCGGTACCCAGGTGCAAGTGACCTACGATATGCCGATGAACGAAGTGGTCCTGGACTTCTTCGACCGCCTCAAATCCACCAGTCGTGGCTATGCTTCGCTGGATTACCATTTCGATCGTTACCAATCGGCTAATCTGGTGAAACTGGATGTGCTGATCAACGGCGACAAGGTAGATGCACTGGCATTGATCGTGCACAAGGATAATGCGCATTACAAAGGTCGGCAGTTGACCGAGAAGATGAAAGAACTGATTCCGCGCCAGATGTTCGACGTCGCGATCCAGGCCGCCATCGGCGGGCAGATCATTGCGCGGACCTCCGTCAAGGCTCTCAGAAAGAACGTACTGGCCAAATGCTACGGCGGTGACGTAAGCCGTAAGCGCAAGCTGCTTGAGAAGCAAAAGGCCGGTAAAAAACGCATGAAGCAAGTAGGTAACGTGGAAGTTCCACAAGAAGCCTTCCTTGCGGTGCTCAGGTTGGATAGTTAGGTCCTATGTCGCTAAATTTCCCGCTGTTGCTGGTCATCGCCGTTGCCGTTTGCGGTCTCCTGGCGTTGCTCGATCTGGTGTTCTTCGCCCCGCGTCGGCGGGCGGCCATCGCCTCCTATCAGGGTAGCGTCAGCCAGCCCGATGCGGTGGTGGTCGAAAAGTTGAACAAAGAACCTTTGCTGGTTGAATACGGCAAATCGTTCTTCCCGGTGCTGTTCATCGTGCTGGTGTTGCGCTCGTTCCTGGTGGAGCCGTTTCAGATCCCGTCGGGGTCGATGAAACCTACCCTGGATGTCGGCGACTTCATCCTGGTGAACAAGTTTTCCTACGGGATTCGCCTGCCGGTAATCGACAAGAAAGTCATCCAGGTGGGTGATCCGCAGCGCGGCGATGTCATGGTGTTCCGCTACCCAAGCGACCCGAACGTCAACTACATCAAGCGTGTAGTGGGCCTGCCGGGCGACGTGATTCGCTACACCAGCGACAAGCGCTTGTTCGTCAACGGTGAGTCGGTGGCCGAGAAACTGATCGGCACCGAGCCGAACACCTTAGGTAGCGCCGAGCTGTACCAGGAAAAGCTCGGTACGGTGGAGCACGAAATCCGCAAGGAAATGAGCCGCTACCGTGCAATGCCTGATGGCCAGTGGAAAGTGCCGGCCGGTCACTACTTCATGATGGGTGACAACCGGGACAACTCCAACGACAGCCGCTACTGGGATGACCCCAGCATTCCCAAGGACTTGCTGGGCATGGTTCCCGACGAGAACATTGTCGGCAAGGCCTTTGCGGTCTGGATGAGTTGGCCGGAACCCAAACTCAGCCACCTGCCGAACTTCTCGCGGGTCGGGCTGATCAAGTAATACAGGCGGCGCTGTTCACACAGCGCCGAATGCTTTTCTGGGGTTGGGACAATCATTGGCCCGGCCTCATGCAATACCAATCAGGATTTGAATTTGAACACTGCGTCAATCGTCGATGGCCGCCGGTGCCACCAACTAGATATGGATAAACCGTGACCGTTTCTCTAAGTCGTCTCGAGCGCCAGCTCGGCTACACCTTCAAGGACCAGGAATTGATGGTCCTTGCCCTCACACACCGCAGCTTTGCAGGGCGTAATAACGAGCGCCTGGAATTCCTCGGTGATGCCATCCTCAATTTCGTTGCCGGTGAGGCGCTGTTCGAGCGCTTCCCGCAAGCCCGTGAAGGCCAGCTGTCGCGTCTTCGCGCACGACTGGTGAAAGGCGAAACCCTGGCCGTGCTGGCCCGTGGTTTTGGCCTGGGTGAATACCTGCGCCTGGGTTCCGGTGAATTGAAAAGTGGCGGTTTCCGCCGCGAGTCGATCCTGGCCGATGCCCTTGAGGCGTTGATCGGTGCGATCTACCTCGATGCCGGCATGGAAGCGGCGAAGGAGCGCGTCACTGCCTGGCTGACCTCCGAGATCGAGAGCCTGACGCTGGTCGACACCAACAAAGACCCCAAGACCCGCTTGCAGGAGTTTCTGCAGTCGCGCGGTTGCGAACTGCCACGCTACGAAGTGGTGGATATCCAGGGTGAGCCCCATTGCCGCGTATTCTTCGTGGAATGTGAAATCACCTTACTGAACGAAAAAAGCCGAGGCCAGGGTGTGAGCCGTCGTATTGCCGAACAGGTAGCGGCCGCTGCAGCACTGATTGCCCTGGGCGTGGAGAATGGCCATGACTGATTCAACCGCAACACGCTGTGGCTATGTTGCCATCGTTGGCCGCCCGAACGTGGGCAAGTCCACGTTGCTGAACCACATCCTCGGCCAGAAGCTCGCGATCACCTCGCGCAAGCCGCAGACTACCCGCCACAACATGCTGGGCATCAAGACCGAAGGCAACGTGCAAGCGGTCTACGTCGACACCCCCGGCATGCACAAGGGCGGCGAGAAAGCCCTCAACCGCTACATGAACAAGACCGCTTCGGCAGCGTTGAAAGACGTCGACGTGGTGATCTTCGTGGTCGACCGCACCAAGTGGACCGACGAAGACCAGATGGTTCTTGAGCGTGTGCAGTATGTCACCGGTCCGTTGATCGTCGCCCTGAACAAGACCGACCGCATCGAAGACAAAGCCGAGCTGATGCCGCACCTGAGCTGGCTGCAGGAACAACTGCCGAACGCCCAGATCATCCCGATCTCGGCCCAGCACGGTCATAACCTGGATGCACTGGAGCGTGTGATCGCCGAGCACCTGCCGGAGAACGAGCACTTCTTCCCGGAAGACCAGATTACCGACCGCAGCAGCCGTTTCCTCGCCGCCGAACTGGTGCGCGAGAAAATCATGCGCCAGATGGGTGCCGAGCTGCCCTACCAGATCACCGTGGAAATCGAAGAGTTCAAGCAGCAGGGCAAGACCCTGCACATCCATGCGCTGATCCTCGTTGAACGTGATGGCCAGAAGAAAATCATCATCGGCGACAAGGGCGAGCGCATCAAACGCATCGGCACCGAAGCGCGCAAGGATATGGAGTTGCTGTTTGACTCCAAGATCATGCTCAACCTGTGGGTGAAGGTGAAGGGTGGTTGGTCCGATGATGAGCGCGCCCTGCGTTCCCTGGGCTACGGCGACCTGTAAAAGGGCGCAGTGATTGGCGGGCTTGCTGTGGCGAGGGAGCTTGCTCCCGCTGGGCCGCGAAGCGGCCCCAACAAGGTCGACGAGTCATTTCAGGTATGACTCGGTGGCTGCTATAAGGGACTGCTTCGCAGCCCAGCGGGAGCAAGCTCCCTCGCCACAGAAGCCTCTCCTTCTTCAGAGATTCCCCGTCTCATGTCCCAGCTCACCAGCCAACCCGCCTACGTCCTGCACAGCCGCGCCTACCGCGAAACCAGCGCCCTGGTGGATTTCCTCACGCCCCAAGGTCGCCTGCGCGCGGTATTGCGCGGCGCACGAGGTAAGGCGGGCACATTGGCGCGGCCATTCGTGGCCCTGGACGTGGAGTTTCGCGGCAAGGGCGAGTTGAAGAACGTCGGCCGCATGGAGAGCCTGGGCACCTCGGCCTGGCTCAACGGTGAAGCGCTGTTCAGCGGCCTCTACCTCAATGAACTGCTGATCCGCCTGCTGCCCGCCGAAGACCCACACCCGACGGTCTTCGATCACTATGCCGCGACCTTATTGGCGCTCGGCGAAGGGCGTCCCCTCGAGCCGCTGCTGCGCGCCTTCGAATGGCGTCTGCTCGACGACCTGGGCTACGGCTTTGCACTCGCCAACGACCTGCACGGAGAACCCATTGCCGCCGACGGCATGTACCGCCTGCAAGTCGACGCCGGCCTTGAGCGTGTGTACCTGCTGCAACCCGGCCTGTTCCAGGGCACCGAACTGCTGGCCATGAGCGAAGCCGACTGGAGCGCCCCCGGTGCCTTGTCCGCAGCCAAGCGCCTGATGCGCCAGGCCCTGGCCGTGCACCTGGGTGGACGGCCACTGGTCAGTCGCGAGTTGTTTCGAAAGCCCTGACAACCCCGTGTATGCTGTGCGGCGTTTCTTTCCCTTTTCAGGAGCGCTTCCGTGACCACCAGCAACCGCATTCTTCTTGGCGTCAACATCGACCACGTCGCCACTCTGCGCCAGGCCCGGGGCACCCGTTACCCTGACCCAGTCAAGGCCGCGCTGGACGCTGAAGAAGCGGGCGCCGACGGTATCACCGTGCACCTGCGCGAAGACCGCCGCCATATCCAGGAGCGTGACGTGCTGGTGCTCAAGGACGTGCTGCAAACCCGCATGAACTTCGAAATGGGCGTCACTGAAGAGATGATGCAGTTCGCCGAACGCATCCGTCCGGCGCACATCTGCCTGGTGCCGGAAACCCGCCAGGAACTGACCACCGAAGGTGGCCTCGACGTGGCCGGCCAGGAAGCACGGATCAAGGCTGCCGTGGAGCGCCTGTCGAAGATCGGCAGCGAAGTCTCACTGTTCATCGACGCCGACGAGCGCCAGATCGAAGCCTCACGGCGTGTGGGTGCACCGGCGATCGAACTGCACACCGGCCGTTATGCCGATGCCACCACGCCGACCGAAGTGGCCGACGAACTGCAACGCATCATTGACGGCGTGAGCTGCGGCCTCAAAGAAGGTCTGATCGTCAACGCCGGCCACGGTCTGCACTACCACAACGTCGAAGCGGTGGCCGCAATCAAGGGCATCAACGAGTTGAACATCGGCCACGCCCTGGTGGCCCATGCGCTGTTCGTCGGCTTCAAGGGTGCCGTGGCCGAGATGAAAGCCCTGATCCTGGGTGCCGCCAAGGCCTGACCGCCGATCAACCTGTAGGAGCGAGCTTGCTCGCGAAAGACCTAAGGACAACGCGGGGAGCCAGACTCCCCGCGTCATCGTTAACGACCTTCGCGAGCAAGCTCGCTCCTACAGGTTTCACCCGCGTTTCGGCCATGCGGCAATGCGAAGTCTTACTGTTTAGACCCCGCAGGTGTATCGTATCTGCCCTTTGCGGGCCCCTGGCCTGTGGCAGATACGTGAGGTTGTTGTGTCCCGATCCTTTTCCCGTCGACAAATCCTGGGTGGCCTTGCAGGCCTGGCCGTAGTCGGTGTGGGCGCTGGTGGCGCCTACCGCTACTGGCTGGGGAAAGTCGCCGAGGCTGAGGCAGGGCACGACTACGAGCTGATCGCAGCGCCCCTGGACGTGGAACTGGTACCGGGGCACAAGACCCAAGCCTGGGCGTTCGGCCCTTCGGCGCCGGGCACCGAGTTGCGCGTGCGCCAGGGTGAATGGCTGCGGGTGCGCTTTATCAACCACCTGCCGGTCGCCACCACCATCCACTGGCATGGCATTCGCCTGCCGCTGGAAATGGACGGCGTGCCGTACGTGTCTCAGTTGCCGGTGTTGCCGGGTGAATACTTCGACTACAAATTCCGCGTACCTGACGCCGGCAGCTACTGGTACCACCCCCACGTGAACAGCAGCGAAGAACTTGGCCGTGGCCTGGTCGGCCCCTTGATCATCGAAGAACGCGAGCCCACCGGCTTCAAGCACGAACGCACCCTGAGCCTGAAAAGCTGGCACGTAGACGAAGAGGGTGCCTTTGTTGCCTTCAGCGTGCCGCGTGAGGCGGCGCGCGGCGGTACTGCCGGGCGCTTGTCGACCATCAATGGCGTCTCCCAGGCGGTGATCGATTTGCCGGCGGGGCAGATCACCCGCGTGCGCTTGCTCAATCTTGATAACACCCTGACCTATCGCCTCAATATTCCCGATGCCGAAGCGCAGATCTACGCGCTGGACGGCAACCCCATCGAGCCGCGCCCGCTGGGCAAGGAGTACTGGCTGGGCCCAGGCATGCGGATTTGCCTGGCGATCAAAGCACCTGCGGCGGGTGAAGAACTGTCCATCCGAAACGGCCCGGTGCGCCTCGGCACCTTCCGCTCGGTGGCCAACACCGACGCGCCGACCGAGTGGCCACCGGCCTTGCCTGCCAACCCGATCAGCGAGCCGGACCTGGTCAACGCCGAGAAACTCAACTTCAATTTCGAGTGGGTTGGCACCGTGTCGGTGGATGACGGTAAACCACCGAGCCTGTGGCAGATCAACGGCAAGGCCTGGGACATCACCGACAAGACTTGCGCCGACCGCCCGATTGCCAAGTTGGAAAAGGGCAAGAGCTACATTTTCGAATTGAAGAACATGACCCAGTACCAGCACCCGATCCACCTGCACGGCATGAGCTTCAAGGTGATCGCTTCGAACCGCCACAAGGTGATCCCGTACTTCACCGACACCTATCTGCTAGGCAAGAATGAGCGTGCCCGTGTGGCATTGGTGGCGGATAACCCGGGGGTGTGGATGTTCCACTGCCACGTGATCGATCACATGGAAACCGGCCTGATGGCCGCTATCGAGGTGGCGTAATGCGCCAGATTCGCCCCGCAGCGATTATCGACCGCAGCCGCGACCAGGGCTTCATGCGCGAGGCCCTGGCCCTCGCCGCTCAAGGCGCAGCACTGGGTGAGGTGCCGGTAGGCGCGGTGCTGGTGCAGGACGGTGAAGTCATCGGCCGTGGTTTCAACTGCCCCATCAGCGGCAACGACCCCAGTGCCCACGCCGAAATGGTCGCCATCCGCGCCGCTGCGCAGGCGATCAGCAACTATCGGCTGGTCGGCAGCACCCTGTATGTGACCCTGGAGCCATGCAGCATGTGCGCCGGCCTGATCGTGCATTCACGCATTGCGCGGGTGGTGTACGGTGCGCTGGAACCCAAGGCGGGGATCGTGCAAAGCCAGGGGCAGTTTTTTACCCAGGGCTTTTTGAATCATCGAGTGCTGTTTGAAGGTGGGGTGTTGGCGGAAGAGTGCGGTACCGTGCTCAGCGAATTCTTCAAGGCCCGCCGGGCCAAACCTCAGATTTAGCCGATACCTGAATGTCTAATGTGGAAGGGAGCAAGCCCCTTCCACATGCCGGTCTTCATTTATTCATGCGGACCGGGCTTACTTCCTGGCGATGATTACCGCGCGCATCGGTGCAGGCAGCCCTTCGATGGTCTTGCTGTGATCCTGCGGATCGAGGAAATCACTCAACGACTGATACTTCATCCACTCCGTCCCGCGCTGTTCCTCCACGGTGGTCACGCTGACATCCACACAGCGCACATCACTGAACCCGGCACGTCGCAACCACAACATCAATGCCGGTACCGATGGCAGGAACCAGACGTTGCGCATCTGCGCGTAGCGATCTTCCGGCACCAGCACCTGCTGCTGATCGCCTTCCACCACCAGGGTCTCCAGGACCAATTCGCCGCCTTTGACCAAGGTGTCCTTCAGCGCCAGCAAATGCTCGATCGGCGAGCGGCGGTGATAAAACACACCCATGGAGAACACCGTGTCGAAGCCTTCCAGATTCGCCGGCAGGTCCTCGAACGGGAAGGGCAGATGCCACGCTTTGGGTTCGGACAAGTAACGCTGCACCGCTTGGAATTGGCAGAAGAACAACCAGTTGGGGTCCACGCCGATTACGCTGTCGGCCCCGGCACCGAGCATGCGCCACATGTAGTAACCGTTGCCGCAGCCGACATCGAGGATGCGCTTGCCTTTCAGATTCAGGTGCGGCGCAACCCGCGACCACTTCCAGTCAGAACGCCATTCGGTGTCCACATGCACGCCGAACAGATGGAACGGGCCTTTGCGCCATGGGCTCAAGCCCATCAACGCGGTGCGCATCTGCGCGCGGGTGGCGTCGTCGCAGTCGGTGTCGAGCGTCAGGCCATTGAGCAAATCCACTTCGCTGGGCTGGATGGCAGGCAACGCATCCAATGCGCTCTGCCAACGCTCCAGGTCGCCATGACCCTTTTCCATCTTGCTATCGAGTTGCGCTTGCAGGCCCTGGGCCCACACGGCCAGGGGAGTGCCGACCAGATGGCGGGCGAGGGGGGATAGATCAATCATGGCAAGGCAATCAACGAGGCAAAGTTAAGACACTGGAACCACGGCACGACTTTCGAGAACCCGGCGGCCAGCAGGCGTTCGCGGTGTTCTTCGAGGCTGTCGGGCTTCATGACGTTTTCGATGGCGCTGCGCTTCTGGGCAATTTCCAGTTCGCTATAGCCGTTGGCGCGTTTGAACGCGATGTGCAGGTCGGTGAGCAACGCATGTTCTTCAGGATCGTTGAAGCGCAGCTTTTCTGAAAGGATCAGCGCGCCGCCCGGCAGCAGCGACTGGCGGATGCGCGTGAGCAGGGCCAGGCGTTCGGCGGGGTCGATAAATTGCAGGGTGAAGTTCAACGCCACCACCGAGGCCGGCTGGAACTGCAGCGCGAGGATATCGCCGTCGATGACTTCAACCGGCAGCAGTTCCTGGAACATCGAGTCCTGGCCATTGAGGTATTCGCGGCAGCGCTCGACCATTGCCGCCGAGTTATCCACAGCGATCACCCGGCAACCGTCGGTGCGCACATGGCGGCGCAGAGCCTGGGTCACCGCTCCGAGGGAAGCGCCCAGGTCGTAGAGCACACTATTGGGTTGGGCAAACTGCGCGGCGAGCACGCCGAGGTTTTCGACGATGGTCGGGTAACCCGGTACCGAGCGCTTGATCATGTCCGGGAACACCCGCACCACGTCCTCGTTGAAGGCGAAGTCCGGCACCTGGGGCAGGGGCTGGGCGAATAGGCGATCGGGTTCTTTGCTCACGGTTGTTCCGGCGACGATAGGGGAAAGGCCGGCATTTTAGCCAAGTTGGCCCTCGTGTGCGCGGGTTGTCTGATGGAAAGCCGATGCCGTGATGCCCCACTGGCCAAGCCAGTAAGTGACGATCAACAGATACGGCGCCGCCTCAAACGACACGACGAACCGATTGATGCCGATCAGCGTATCGGAAAACACAAATGACACCGCCCCTGCTGCTGCCAGCAGTGCCGAGCGTTTCGGCACGTCGCTGCCCAGGCGTGCCAGTGCACGCCAGAGCATGGCGCTGATCACCGTTGCGTAAACCACCACCGGTATCAGCAACTCCCCCAGACCGTGGGCAATCAGGATGCTCAACAACACAACCCCCACACCCAGCGCCAAGATCAACGGCAGCAGTGCCAAGCGGCGGCAGTCACTGAAATAGGCCTTGAGATACGCCAGGTGCGCGAATAGAAACGCGCCAAGGCCAAAGATAAACAAGTCGCCCGGCCAGGCAAGCAACACATCGCCCACCAGGGAAAAAATCAGCCCCAGGCTGATCCAGCGTCGATAGTCGGTGGGCGGCGCATCATGCAGCCAGCCCAGCAGTGCGAGCACCGGCATGGGTTTGACCAGCAGGCACAATAACGTCGCATGGGTGGTCAGGCCGTAGATAAAGGTGCCGGCGCCCATCAGCGCAAGAATCAGCCATGGCATATCAGTTCACCGTAATGGCGCAGTCGAACGTTTCAGCGGGTTCGGCTTCCGGTTCCCAAGGCTGCTGGGAGGTCAGGCGCAGACGGCCCTGGCCTGCTGCAAAAGCCTGGAAGCGCCAAGTGGACTGGCCGCCGCCGCCGATCACGCCGGATTCCGCACTGCTGTAGACCTCCGGGCTCAGGGCGCGCAGCACGCCGCCGGCGGAGTCCTGGATGGCCCAGCGGTAGCCGGTGGTGGGGTTGCTTGGCAGGGTGAGGATCAGGTTTTGCCCGGATTTAAGCTGAAGCGGGCAGGCGCCCTGGTTGTCCACGGTGACATTTTGCTTCGGCGCACTGGCACACGCGGCGAGCAGAGCAAGGCTCAAGGGGAGTAGCAGGCGGGCAGCGGTCATGGAGGCTCCGTTCATTTACGACGAACGGCGAGCATAACCGAAGATGAGACAAGGTGTGACAAGGCGCGGTTTTGTGTTGGTCGGACTGGCTTCTTCGCAAGCAAGCCCGCTCCCACATTCGGCCGTATTCCAAAGGATGTACTGGGTCAAATAGGGGGCGGGCTTGCTCACGAAAGGGCCAGCTCAGGCGCTATATCACTATCAGAACAGCACCTTCGCCACATCCGCAAAGCGCTTGGCAAAGTGCACGGTCATGCCTTCCTTCAAATACTCCGGCAGTTCTTCAAAGCTTCCGCGATTCGGCTCCGGCAGGATCAGTTCATGGATCTTCTGACGCCGCGCCGCGATAACTTTTTCGCGCACCCCGCCAATCGGCAGCACATGCCCGGTCAACGTCAGCTCACCCGTCATGGCCACGCCTTTTTTCGGCGGCTGGTTACGCGCCAGCGACAACAGCGCACTGGCCATGGTCACGCCGGCGCTCGGGCCATCTTTCGGTGTGGCGCCTTCCGGTACGTGCAGGTGCACGAAGGCTTCGTCGAAGAACTTCGGGTCACCGCCAAACGACTTCAGGTTTGAACTGATGTAGCTGTAGGCGATTTCCGCGGATTCCTTCATCACTTCACCCAACTGCCCGGTGAGTTTGAAGCCGCGATTGAGCGTGTGGATACGCGTCGCCTCGATCGGCAAAGTCGCGCCGCCCATGCTGGTCCAGGCCAGCCCGGTGATCACCCCGGTGCCGGACAACACTTGCTCGTTACGGAACACCGGCATGCCCAGGGAGCTTTCCAGGTCCTTGTTACCGATCTTGATCACCGAATCCGGCTTGTCCAGCAGCTTGACCACCGCCTTGCGCACCAGTTTGCCCAACTGTTTTTCCAGCTGGCGCACCCCGGCTTCTCGCGCATAACCGTCGATCAACGCGCGCAGTGCGCCGTCGCTGATGGTCAGGCTGTTTTTTGCCACGCCGGCTTTTTCCAACTGCTTGGGCCACAGGTGGCGCTTGGCGATGGCCACTTTTTCTTCGGTGATATAACCCGACAGGCGGATTACTTCCATCCGGTCCAGCAAGGGGCCGGGGATCGAGTCCAGGGTGTTGGCGGTGCACACGAACAACACCTTGGACAGGTCCAGGCGCAGGTCCAGATAGTGGTCGAGGAATTCGACGTTCTGCTCCGGGTCGAGGGTCTCCAGCAGGGCTGAAGCCGGATCGCCCTGGAAGCTCTGGCCCATCTTGTCGATCTCGTCGAGCATGATCACCGGGTTCATCACCTCCACATCTTTCAATGCCTGCACGAGCTTGCCCGGCAGGGCGCCGATGTAGGTACGGCGGTGGCCCTTGATCTCGGCCTCGTCACGCATGCCGCCGACGCTGAAGCGGTAGAACGGCCGGCCCAGGGACTCGGCGATGGATTTGCCCACACTGGTCTTGCCCACGCCCGGCGGGCCGACCAGCAGCACGATGGAGCCGGCGACTTCGCCTTTGTAGGCACCCACCGCGAGGAATTCGAGGATACGGCTCTTGATGTCATCCAGGCCCGCGTGGTGCTTATCCAGCACCTTGCGCGCGTGTTTCAGGTCGAGCTTGTCCTCGCCATACACGCCCCATGGTACCGACGTCGCCCAGTCGAGGTAGTTACGCGTGACGGCGTATTCCGGCGAGCCGGTTTCCAGGATCGACAGCTTGTTCATTTCTTCGCTGATGCGTTTCTGGGCATGGGCCGGCAACACCTTGCCCTCAAGGCGCTGCTCGAACTGCTCGACGTCGGCACTGCGGTCATCTTTGGTCAGCCCCAGTTCCTGCTGGATGACCTTGAGCTGCTCCTTGAGGAAGAACTCGCGCTGGTGCTCGCCGATCTTGCGGTTCACTTCGGCAGAAAGCTCTTTCTGCAGGCGTGCGACTTCCACTTCTTTACGCAGCATCGGCAGCACTTTTTCCATGCGTTTGAGCATGGGCACGCAGTCCAGCACTTCCTGCAGTTCGTTACCGGTGGCCGAGGTCAGCGCAGCGGCGAAGTCGGTCAGTGGCGATGGGTCGTTGGGGCTGAAGCGGTTGAGGTAGTTCTTCAGCTCTTCGCTGTACAGCGGGTTGAGCGGCAACAGCTCCTTGATCGCATTGATCAGCGCCATGCCATAGGCCTTGACCTCGTCGGTCGGCTCGCTGGGCTGATGCGGGTATTCAACTTCCACCAGGTACGGTGGGCGGTGGTGCTTGAGCCAGGTCTTGATGCGCACGCGGGTCAGGCCCTGGGCGACGAACTGCAGCTTGCCGTTCTCGCGGCTGGCGTGATGCACCTTCACCAAGGTGCCGTACAGCGGCAGGCTGGAGGTATCGAAATGACGTGGGTCTTCGGGCGGCGTGTCCATGAAAAACAGGGCCAGGGAATGGTGCTCGGATTTGCTCACCAGCTCCAGGGTTTCGGCCCACGGCTCTTCATTGACGATCACCGGCAACACCTGCGCCGGGAAGAACGGCCGGTTATGGATCGGGATGATGTAGACCTTGTCCGGCAGGTTCTGCCCTGGCAGGGCCAGGCCGGTGTTGGACGACGGTGTTTCAGCGTTTTCGGGGTCGGCGTAGTCGTTGATATCGTAATCAGGGAAGGCTTGCTGGTCGCTCATGGGGCACCTGCATCAGTAAGTATGCAGGTTAGATGGGGCGGGGTAGCGGTGGTTTCAATGGCGGGCGGCCGTTAGCAACAAATTGCATGAAATTATTGTATCGACATCGGCCGAGGTGGCACGGGCGAACCCCCTCCCACGTTTGGATTATGTCGGATCAGCTGATTTTGTGCAGATAGGCGGGCAATGGCTGCTCGGGCAGCACCGACAGCACTTTTAGACGCTGCAACATCCGCTGACGGGCGCGTTGCAGATGCTCACGCAGGTTGAGTGCTGCCGCATCGAACGCGCCGTGCAGCAGCAACTCCAGAATCAACCGATGTTCGGCCAACATCGCCGGATCGGCGCCGATCCCCAGCAAACGATAGAAGATCCGGCTGATGATCATCGGACTCTGGCCCTGGCGGATCAGCGCGGCAATCTTGCGGTTTTGCAGGCCGGCCAGGCAGTGCTGGTGCAAGTCTTCTTCGATCTGCTCAATGGCTTCCAGGCTGCAGTGGGGGGTGTTTTGGGCGTCCAGCACGCGCTGCAGCATGGCTTCAAGCCGCCCGCGATCGAGGTTGGGCGCGCTCTGGCGCAGGGCTTCGGGCTCCAGGCAGGCGCGCAGTTCGTAGTCTTCGGTGACTTCGCGTGCGGTCAAAGGCCCCGCCAGCCATTGTGAGTAGGGCTCCTTTTCCACCAGGCCACGGTCGCGCAGGCGCATCAGCGCTTCACGTACCACGGCGCGGCTGACGCCGTAATGGTCGGCGGCGGCCTGTTCATCCAGGCGGTAGTGGCCGAAGGCGATACACGTGGAGAGCGCCGCGCCGATTTCTTCGACGATGCGTTCGCCCAGTGGCCGCGTGTCCACCAACTCGACTTCGTCATCGAGCCCCAGGTGCGCATGGCTCAAGGGCAGGCGTAGCGGCTCCATGGCCAGTCCTTCGGGGTTGATCAGGTAGCCGCGACCGTTGAAGCGGCAGATCAAGCCTTCGGCGTGCAGCAGGTCCAGCGCCTTGCGCACCGGTACGCGACTGGTGCCGAACAATTCGGCGAGTGGCGCTTCCAGCAGAACCAGCCCGTGGCGGGCGGTACCGCTGACGATCGCGTCACGCAACACTTGGTAAATCATCGCGTAGCGGGAGGCCGAGGCGGGCACTGCTTTCATCGCGTTCTCTGGTCAGGTAGGGCGGTGGCCGGGGATTCTCTCACAGTTACGGCTGTCACTCTGCACCCCGGCGGAGGCACCTTTCTGGGGCCGTGACAGCAGGAATGTTACTTTTCTGCACCAAAATGTACTTGTTTGTAAAACATACATTATTAGATCCTTGGATTGTCCAAGAGGCCTCGTTTGGCTTTTTTACCTTCTTCCAAACTCTCTAGCCCGTGGTTATTGGGGCAGAACCTGAACGTCGCACAAAAGGCGTCTACAAAGACTGGCACGGAATCTGCCTTTGTAAAATGTACATTTTATTAATAAGTACGTTTTATGAGGATCGTTACCATGTCAGACGCCACTGCAATGGCGGAGTCTTTCGCCAGCGGCCGCAGCGATCCGGTAGAGGTGCTCGAACAGGCGCTGGTCCATGCAAGCATGGCCCCCAGCGTGTTTATCTCCCTGACCGTCGAACGTGCCCGTCGCGAGGCCGAAGCTGCCGCCGCGCGCTGGCGGGCCGGGCAGCCCTTGAGCGTATTCGACGGTGTGCCCCTGGCCTGGAAGGACCTGTTCGATGTAGCCGGCAGCGTCACCACCGCTGGCGCCGCCTACCGTCGCAATGCACCTGCCGCCTTGCTCGACGCACCGAGCGTGGGGCTGCTGTGTCGTGCCGGGATGGTCAGCCTGGGTAAGACCAACCTCAGCGAACTGGCGTATTCCGGCCTGGGCCTGAACCCGCATTTCGGCACGCCATACAATCCCCATGGCACGGACCAGCCACGTATTCCTGGTGGTTCTTCTTCCGGTTCGGCGGTGGCCGTCGCCGCCGGGATCGTGCCGATAGCCATGGGCACCGACACCGCAGGGTCCATCCGCATCCCCGCTGCCCTCAATGGTGTAGTGGGTTACCGCAGCAGCAGCCGTCGCTACAGCCGCGACGGCGTCTTCCCGCTGGCTCGCACCCTCGACAGTCTCGGCCCGTTGACCCGCAGCGTGCGCGATGCGCTTGCCATCGATGACCTGTTCAACGGTCGCGCGCAACAGCACCTTCCGCGCAGCCTCAAGGGCCAGCGTTTTGTAGTGGAGCAGGGCGCACTGGAAGACATCGAGCCCGCCGTGCGCAATAACCTGCTGCGTGCGACAGACCAATTGAAAACCGCCGGGGCGTTGATCACCGTGCGCCCGTCCGTGACGTTCCAGGCCACGCTGGACCTGATCAGGCATCAAGGCTGGCTCGGCGCATTCGAAGCGTTCGCCCTGCATGAAGCGTTGCTCGACAGCGCCGATGCCGAGCAGCTCGACCCCCGCGTACGCCGTCGCCTCGAAGCCGCACGCGGCTTGCCGGCCAGCCAACTGATCCACCTGCTCGATGCGCGTCGGCACCTGCAACAACAACTGAGCGACGACCTCGACGGCGCCATCCTGATCACGCCCACCGTCGCCCATGGCGCCCCTGCCCTGGCACCGCTGGAGGCCGATGATGAGCTGTTCGTCCAAACCAACCTCGCCACCCTGCGCCTGACCATGCCCGGCAGTTTGCTGGATATGCCCGGCGTCACTCTGCCCAGCGGTCGCGATGCCTTGGGCTTGCCCACCGGGCTGTTGCTCAGCGCCCCGATGGGCGAAGACGCGCGTTTGTTGCGGGCGGCATTGGCCGTCGAATTCGTACTGACTATTTAAGGAGACACACCATGGCTAAAGACATCCTTTGTGCATTTGGCGTCGACGTTGACGCCGTCGCCGGCTGGCTCGGTTCCTATGGCGGTGAAGACTCGCCCGACGATATTTCCCGTGGCCTGTTCGCCGGTGAAGTCGGCACGCCGCGCCTGCTCAAATTGTTCGAGCGCTACGGTTTGCGCACCACCTGGTTTATTCCCGGCCACTCGATGGAAACCTTCCCCGAGCAGATGAAGGCCGTCGCCGACGCCGGCCATGAAATCGGCGTGCACGGCTACAGCCACGAAAATCCCATCGCGATGACCGCCGAGCAGGAAGAAATCGTACTCGACAAGTCCATCGAGCTGATCACCCAAGTCACCGGCAAACGCCCTACCGGCTACGTCGCACCGTGGTGGGAGTTCAGCAAGGTCACCAACGAACTGCTGTTGAAAAAAGGCATCAAGTACGACCACAGCCTGATGCACAACGACTTCCACCCCTACTACGTGCGCAAGGGCGACAGCTGGACCAAGATCGACTACAGCCAGCATCCCGATACCTGGATGAAGCCCTTGGTGCGCGGCGAAGAAACCGAGTTGGTGGAGATCCCCGCCAACTGGTACCTCGACGACCTGCCGCCGATGATGTTCATCAAAAAAGCCCCCAACAGCCACGGCTTCGTCAACCCGCGTCACCTGGAAGAAATGTGGCGCGACCAGTTCGACTGGGTTTACCGCGAACACGAACACGCGGTGTTCACCATGACCATCCACCCTGACGTGTCCGGTCGCCCGCAAGTGTTGTTGATGCTTGAGCGTTTGATCGAGCACATCCAGCGCCATGCCGGGGTGCGCTTCGTCACCTTCGACGAAATCGCCGACGACTTTATCCGCCGCCAACCGCGTACCTGACCCCAACCCTGCAGGAGCGAGCTTGCTCGCGAAAAGCCTGAGAGCACCGCGTGCATTCAGGCTGCCCGCGTCATCGTTGATGATTTTCGCGAACAAGCACGCTCCTACAGAAAGCCCACTCCACCTCCCGAGGCGCGACTATGTCCATCTACAACAAGCTTGACCTGACTGGCTGGAAACCCCGGCAACTGACGTCCCAGGAAGTCCGCTTCGCCACCTGGATCGCGTTTTTCGCCTGGGTGTTTGCGGTGTACGACTTCATTCTGTTCGGCACCTTGCTGCCGGAGATCGGCCGGCATTTTGGCTGGGGTGAAGTGGAGCAAGCTGAAATAGCCACCTGGGTGGCGGTGGGCACGGCGGTGGTCGCCTTTGCCATCGGCCCGGTCGTCGATAAGTTGGGGCGACGCAAAGGTATTATTTTCACCGTGGCCGGGTCTGCGCTGTGCTCGGCACTGACGGCCATCGGTGGGGCTTGGGGTAAGTCGCCACTGATTCTTATCCGATCGTTGGGCGGGTTGGGCTATGCCGAGGAAACCGTTAACGCGACTTACCTGAGTGAGCTGTACGGGGCCTCGGAAGATCCCCGGCTGACCAAGCGTCGTGGCTTCATCTACAGCCTGGTGCAAGGCGGCTGGCCCGTGGGTGCGTTGATCGCCGCCGGGTTGACCGCGTTGTTGCTGCCGGTCATCGGTTGGCAGGGCTGTTTCATCTTTGCTGCGATCCCGGCCATCGTGATCGCGATCATGGCGCGCAAGCTCAAGGAAAGCCCGCAGTTCCAGATCCACCAACGCATCAGCGAACTGCGTAAAAACGGCGCGGTGAGCGAAGCGCAAAACGTCGCCATGACCTACGGTGTGGATTACGACGAACACAGCAAAGCCGGCCTAAAAGCCGCATTCCGTGGCCCGGCCCGTCGCGCCACACTGGTGATCGGTGCCGCGCTGCTGCTCAACTGGGCAGCGATCCAGGTGTTCAGCGTGCTCGGCACGTCGGTGATCGTCAGCGTGCACCACATCTCGTTTGAGAACTCGCTGATCATCCTCGTGCTGTCCAACCTGGTGGGGTATTGCGGTTACCTCAGCCACGGCTGGATGGGCGACAAGATCGGCCGCCGCAATGTCATCGGCCTGGGCTGGATGCTCGGTGGGTTGGCGTTTGCCGGCATGCTGTTCGGGCCGAGCAACATGCCGATGGTGGTGGGGCTGTACAGCCTGGGTCTGTTTTTCCTGATCGGGCCGTACTCGGCGGCGCTGTTCTTTATCAGTGAAAGTTTTCCCACCAGCATCCGCGCCACCGGTGGCGCGATCATCCATGCCATGGGCCCGATTGGCGCAGTGGTCGCGGGTTTCGGCGCCACTCAGGTGTTGTCCGCCGGCAGTGACTGGCAGACCGCCGCGCTGTGGTTCGGCGCACTGCCGTGCTTTTTGTCCGGTGCCCTGATGTTTGCCGCGCGGCATGTGCGCCCGGAAACCGTTCAGTGAGGAGTGTTCGATGAACCCTAAAGTTGCCTTGATCACCGGTGCCGCCAGCGGCATCGGGCAAGCGCTCGCCGTGGCGTATGCGCGCAGCGGCGTAGCGGTGGCGGGCGGGTATTACCCGGCCGATCCACATGACCCGCAGGCCACGATTGCCTTGGTAGAGGAAGCGGGCGGCGCGTGCTTGATGTTGCCGCTCGACGTGGGCGACACCGCCTCGGTGGACGCGCTCGCGGCGCAGACCGTCAAGCATTTCGGGCGGTTGGATTACGCCGTGGCCAATGCCGGCTTGCTACGCCGTGCGCCGCTGCTGGAGATGACCGATGAATTGTGGAACGAGATGCTCAATGTCGACCTCACGGGCGTGATGCGCACCTTCCGCGCAGCGGCTCGGTATATGGGCGAGGGCAGTGCGCTGGTGGCGATTTCGTCGATTGCCGGCGGCGTGTATGGCTGGCAGGAGCACAGTCACTATGCGGCGGCGAAGGCGGGTGTGCCGGGCTTGTGCCGTTCGCTGGCGGTGGAGCTGGCGGCCAGGGGGATTCGTTGCAATGCGGTGATTCCAGGGTTGATCGAGACGCCGCAGTCGTTGGACGCAAAGAACTCGCTGGGGCCGCAAGGCTTGGCGAAAGCGGCGCGTGCGATCCCGTTGGGCCGGGTAGGGCGGGCGGATGAAGTGGCGTCGCTGGTGCAGTTTTTGACCAGTGACGCGTCGAGTTATCTGACCGGGCAAAGTATCGTCATCGACGGCGGCCTGACCGTACGCTGGCCTGACTGACAAGCCAGTTCCCACAGGGGGACGGTGTTTAACAGGAGAATTTCAGATGCCCCAACTCATTAACCGCCGCGCCGTGATCACCGGCGCCGGCAGTGGCATCGGTGCCGCCATCGCGCGCGCCTACGCCGGCGAGGGTGCCCGCTTGTTGCTGGCCGACCGCAATGCCGCCAGCCTTGCCGAAACCGCAATCACCTGCCGCAACCTTGGCGCCGAGGTCGTCGAATGCCTGGCCGATGTCGGCTGCGTCGAAGGCGCCCAGGCCAGTGTCGACCGTTGTGTCGAGCATTTCGGTGGCATTGATATCCTGGTGAACAACGCCGGCATGCTCACCCAGGCGCGCTGCGTCGACCTCACCCTTGAAATGTGGAACGACATGCTGCGCGTCGACCTCACCAGCGTATTCGTCGCCAGCCAGCGCGCCTTGCCTCATATGCTCGCGCAGCGGTGGGGGCGGATCATCAACGTGGCCTCGCAACTGGGTATCAAGGGGGGCGCCGAACTGACCCATTACGCGGCTGCCAAGGCGGGGGTGATCGGGTTCACCAAGTCCCTGGCGCTGGAAGTGGCCAAGGACAATGTGCTGGTCAACGCCATTGCTCCCGGCCCGATCGAAACGCCATTGGTCGGCGGTATCAGCGACACCTGGAAACGCGCCAAGGCCGCCGAGTTGCCCCTGGGGCGCTTCGGTTTGGCTGATGAAGTGGCGCCCACGGCCGTGCTGCTGGCCAGCGAGCCAGGCGGCAATCTGTTCGTCGGCCAGACCCTCGGCCCGAACTCCGGCGATGTCATGCCATGAGCGGGGTTTAGCGATGTGCGGACTCTGCGGCTTGCTCGGCGAAGACCTGCACTGGAGCGATCCGTTGGGCGATGAACTGCCCAGGCGCCGCGAGCGCTTGCGTCGGATCGCGGCGATCAATCAGGTGCTGGCAGTGTTTCGGCTCAAGGTCGAGGACTTTCAGGGCGCCTCTTATCTGCTGCTGGGCGCCACCGGCAAACAGGCGTTGGCCAGTGGCCTGGATCAACTGTGGCAGGCGGCTGAAAGCATGCTTGGGCGACCGTTGGATCCGCTTGATCCAACACTGCTTGAGTATCTGGAACACTGAATCCGCCACATTGATAAGTACGGAAACGACTATGAGCATGGCCCTGAATGTGATCACCGGCTTCCTCGGCAGCGGCAAAACCACTTTGCTCAAGCGCCTGCTGCAAGGCGAAAGTCTTGGCGACACGGCGTTGCTGATCAATGAGTTCGGCGATGTCGGCATTGATCATCTGCTGGTGGAAGAGGTCGCGCCGGACACCGTGCTGCTGCCCAGCGGCTGTGTCTGTTGTTCGATTCGCGGTGAGTTGAAAGAGGCATTGCTCAGCCTGTTGCAACGCCGCGAGCGGGGTGAGATCCCGGCGTTCAAACGGGTGATCCTCGAGACGACTGGCCTGGCCGATCCGGCGCCGATCCTCGCCACGCTCAATAACGACATGCAACTGCGTGGGCGCTTCCATATCGGTTTGGTGGTCACCTTGGTGGACGCCAGCCACGCCGCGCTGCAGGAGCGTTTGCACCCCGAATGGCTGGCTCAGGTCGCCGCGGCGGATCGGCTGCTGCTGAGCAAAACCGACGTGATGGGCGACTGCGATGCGTTGCGCGCGCATCTGCAGGCACTCAACGCCGGTACGCCTATCCTCACGACTCAGGACATCCATAGCGGCGATCAACTGCTGCTCGGCGAGGGTTTGCGCAGCGCCGAACCCGCTGTGGAAGTCAATCGCTGGCAATTGCATAAAACCACGCCCACTTCCCACGGCGCGGCGCGGGTGTGTTGCCTGACCTTCGAGCAGCCGCTGGACTGGGTCGGTTTCGGGGTGTGGTTATCGATGCTGTTAAGATGCCATGGCGAACGAATCCTTCGCGTCAAAGGACTGCTCAACGTGAACGCAAGCTCGGCCCCTATCGTCATTCATGGCGTGCAGCATTGCCTGCATGCCCCGGTTCACTTGCCTGCATGGCCGGGCAGCGATCGGCAATCGCGCCTGGTATTTATCCTGCGCGGCCTCGACCCGGCGCTGTTGCGTCGCTCCTTTGAAGTGTTCTCACGGCGGTTCGCGACATGATTACCCTACGTGTCCTGGGCACGTCCGTGACCCTGCTCGAATGCTTGCGTGTGCGTGCCGAACAGGAGCTGGGCATTCGCCTGGTGTACCAGGTGCACGATGTCGAACAGGCCCAGCGCATTGCCGTGATGCAACCCGACAGCTATGACCTGTACGACCAGTGGTTCCACAACGTCGACTTCGTGTGGCCGGCGCGGGCGATCCAGCCCATCGACACCCGGCGTATTGCGCTGTGGCACGAGATTAATGACCTGCCCAAGCGCGGTCGCCTGTCGGCCAATGACCGCCTCGGCAGTGGCAGTGTGCCGAGCGAGCGCCTGTTCGTGCAGCACGACGGCAGCCTCGGCAGCACGGTGACCGAGCGCATCAGCATGCTGCCGCTGACCCACAATGCCGACAGTTTCGCCTATCGCCCCGAGCGCTTGCCCGACGGCTTCAGCCACGGCAATGAAAGCTGGGGCTGGCTGCTGGACCCGGCGTGGCGCGCGCGCACCGCGCTGCAAAGCGACGCCGCCATCGGCGCCCTCGACGCGGCACTGGCGGTGCAGGGGGCAGGGCTGGCGCAGTTCAAGGACATCGGCAACATGAGCATCGAAGAAATCGATGTGCTCGCCGATATTCTGGTACGCAAACAGAAGGAAGGGCATTTCGCCGCATTCTGGTCGGATGATGAAGAAGCTGCGCAACTGATGCTCAGCCCGAGTATCGATATCCAGAGCCTGTGGTCGCCGACCTTGATGCGCCTGCACCGCGCCGGTGTGAAATACCGCCTGGCGGTGCCCCGCGAAGGCTATCGCGCCTGGTTTGGCGGCTTGTCGTTGTCACGTTATGCCCAGGGGCCGGTGCTGGATGCGGCCTATGCCTACCTCAATTGGTGGTTGTCCGGCTGGCCCGGGGCGGTGATGGCGCGCCAGGGTTACTACATCGGTAACCCGGCACGCAGCCGTGATCACCTGACCCGCGCCGAGTGGGATTACTGGTACGCCGGCAAGCCTGCACGGGAGGAACTGATGGGCAGCGATGGCTTGCCCTTGATCGATGTGGGCGATGTGCGCGATGGCGGTTCCTATGAGCAGCGCATGGGAAATGTCGCGGTGTGGAATTCGGTGATGGATGAGCACAACTACCTGGTGCGCCGCTGGGGGGACTTCATGCGCGCACGCAGCGCTTAATCCGGACAATCCTCAAGCGCCAATAAAGTGACGCGAGCGTTCCAGCTTCTATGGGTGTACTTATCTCAGGTCCCAGCTAATCTGCTAAAACAGAACATCCGAGCAAAATGGATGTTTTTTTGACGCCAGATCAGCAGTCGCCAGGGAGGCGCATGACACAGGGACGGCTTGGCAGAGAGCGGCGAATACTGCCCGAGGGCACTGCGATGAAGTGGCGTCACACTTTTCAGACCCGCGTTGCCGGGGTCTTGGCGCTGTTGCTGCTGGTAGTCGTTGCGGCCACCTATTTTGCTGTCCAGGCCGCCACCACTCGCGCGGTAGAGAACCAGGCCGAGGTGCAGTTGGCAACCGGCCGCCAGGTGTTCGAGCGGCTGCTGGATCTGCGTGGGCGCCGGCTGCAATACGGGTTGGACTGGCTCACCGTCGATGGCCCTTTCATACGCGCCGTCGCCGATGGCGGCGCCGAACCTATCCTGGCCGAGCTGCGTCGTCATAGCGCCGGCATCAGTTCCAGCGAGGTGTTTGTGCTGGACCTGAAGGGGCAGGTCATGGTCAGTACCTTGCCGATACTCACCCGTGGCCAGCCGTTCCCCTATGACCATGCATTGCGCCAGGCGCTGCGCAATGGCCTGCAAATGTTGATCGTGGCCATGGACGGGCAGCCTTACTTGCTGGTGCAGGATGTGGTCCTCGATCCGCAGCCCATTGCCCGAGTGGTCATGGGGTTTCCCATGGACACGCTGTTCGCCGATGAACTGCGCTCCATGAGCAACCTGGAGGTATCGTTCCTCAGCGTGCAGAACGGCCAGGTCGGACGCCTGTTCACCACTCAACCCTACGAGTACCAGGCCGGCATCATCGAGCGGCTGCGTGACGAGCACCTGAACCCCGAAGCGCAGATGGGTGTGTTTCATGGCAAGCGTGTACTCAGCCAGGTCCTGCCGTTGGCCAATACCGGCGATGGCGATGAGGTGCGCGTATTGCTGCAAAGCCCGCTGGACCATGCACTGGAATCCTTTGCTCCGCTGGACCGGCAATTTCTCGGGATTGCCTTGGCCGTGTTGCTGGTTGCGCTGGCGGCAGCGCTGCTCATGGCTCGCCGTGTATCGCGGCCCCTTGATGCCTTGGTGGCGGCGGCCGGGCGGATTGGTGCCGGTGACTATCGCACGCCCGTGCAGGTGCGCGGCCACGATGAATTCGGCTTGCTGGCCCGTGCCTTCAATGCGATGCAAAGCGGCATCGCCGTGCGTGAGCGGCAGTTGGCCCATAATGCCTTGCATGACCCACTCACCGGCCTGCCCAATCGCGCCCTGGCGATGGAGCGCCTGGGCAGCGCGATCAGCGCACAACGCCCCGTGGTGTTGTTGTACATCGGCATTGAAAATTACCGGGTGATCAACGAGGGCTTCGGCCCTGAAGGGGTCGAGGACATGCTGCGCGAAGCCAGCCGCTGTTTGTCCATGAGCCTGCTGGCCGGCGACACTGCCGCACGCATTGCCGGCAGCGAGTTTCTGCTGCTGTTGGAAAACACTGAGATCGACCGTGCCGTGGCCCGTGCCGACCACCTGTATGGACTGCTCACCGAGCCCCAGCGCATCGGCCATGACGAAGTGCGCCATGAAGTCAGCATTGGCATCGCCGCCTACCCCGCCGACGGCCAGCAGGTGGAAGAGTTGATCAGCCGCGCCACCATCGCCCGGCATGATGCGGCGACCTCGCCGGGCCACTTGCAGGTCTACCAGCAGGACCGCGATCTGGCCCACCAGCGCCAGATCACCCTGATCCGCGACCTGCGCCGCGCGGTGATCGAGGACGAATTGTTCCTGTGTTATCAGCCCAAGCTCGACCTCAACCATGGGCACGTGCGCCAGGCGGAAGCGCTGCTGCGCTGGCAGCATCCAACCCTGGGCCAGGTGTCACCCAGCGAGTTCATCCCCCTGGCCGAGCGCACCGGCAGCATGGGGGGCCTGACCCTGTGGGTCATCGAAGAGGCGATCCGGCAAATCGCCGAATGGGGACAACGGGATTTGCATATCCAGTTGTCGGTGAATATCTCAGTGGATGATCTGGCCGATGATGACCTGGCTATTCGTGTGACCGCCTTGCTGATCCAATACGAGGTGGCGGCCGAGCAACTGATCTTTGAAATCACCGAAAGCGCGATCATGCACAACCCGCAGCAGGCCCTGAGGGTGCTGGAACAATTGCGCGGTTGTGGCATCAGCCTGTCGGTGGATGATTTCGGCACCGGTTATTCCTCGTTGGCGCAATTGCAGCGCCTGCCGGTGCAGGAGTTGAAGATCGACCAATCGTTTGTGCGTAACCTCGACAGCACCACCGGTGACGGCGTGATCGTACGCTCGACCATCGAAATGAGCCACAACCTGGGGCTCAGGGTGGTGGCCGAGGGTGTGGAGTTCGAGCCCAGCCTGAAATTGCTCAAGCAGTGGAAATGCGACACCGCCCAGGGCTACCTGATCGGCCGGCCGCTGAACGCCATGGCATTCGAGATGTGGATGCGGCGTGAGCATTTTCTGCTCTAGCGGCGGGCACAAAAAAAGGCGGCTACCCCTGGGTAGCCGCCTTTGTTTTGCCGCCGGGATTGCTTATTCCGGCAGTTTGAACGCCATCACATAGTCACCCTGCTTGGTGCCCAGGGAGCCATGACCGCCGGCCATGACCAGCACGTATTGCTTGCCGTCCTTGCCGGTGTAAGTCATCGGTGTGGTTTGCGCGCCTGCAGGCAGGCGGCCTTCCCACAGTTGCTTGCCGTTTTTCACGTCATAGGCACGCAGGTACTGGTCCAGGGTGCCGCTGAGGAAGGCGACGCCACCGGCCGTGGTGAACGTACCACCCAGGCTCGGCACGCCCATGGTCAGTGGAACCGGAACCGGCGAGCTGTCGCGCACGGTGCCGTTTTTGTGCATCCAGATGGTTTTGTGGGTGGTCAGGTCGACCGCCGCCACGTAACCCCAGGCCGGCGCCTGGCACGGCAGGCCCATCGGCGACAGCAGGGCTTCGAGGATCACGCCGTACGGCGCGCCTTTGTTTGGCTGTACGCCTTCGGTTTCGCTGACGCGTGGGCCTTGTTTGGCGATGTCGGCAGCCGGGATCAGTTTCGATTTGAACGCCATGTAGCTCGGGTTCACGAACGCGATCTGGCGGACCGGATCGACGGAGATACCACCCCAGTCGAACACGCCGAAGTTACCTGGGTACACGATCGAACCTTGCAGCGACGGCGGGGTGAACGGACCGTCGTAGCGCATCGACTTGAAGTCGATCCGGCAGATCAGTTGATCGAACGGCGTCACGCCCCACATGTCACGCTCCTTGAGGGGCGGAGGCATGAAGTTCAGGTCGGACTTCGGTTGAGTCGGGGAGGTGTGATCGCCGGCCACTGCGCCTTGCGGTACAGGGATTTCGTTGATCGGCACCACCGGTTGGCCGTTGGTACGGTCCAGCACGTAGATGCTGCCTTGCTTGGTCGATGCCATTACCGCTTGCTTGACGCCGTCGGCGGTCTTGATGTCGATCAGGCTTGGCTGGCCGCCCACGTCCATGTCCCACAGGTCATGGTGAGTGAACTGGAAGGTCCACTTCACATGGCCGGTGTCGATGTCCAGTGCGGTCAGGCCGGCGCTGTACTTCTCAGAGGCCGGGGTACGGTCGCCGCCATACTGGTCGGGCATCTGGTTGCCCATCGGCAGGTACAGCATGCCGAGTTTTTCATCGACGCTGAACATGGACCACATGTTCGGCGAGTTGCGGGTGTAGGTTTTGCCTTCGGCCAACGGGGTGGTGTCGTCCGGGTTGCCGCTGTCCCAGTTCCACACCAGCTTGCCGGTGTGCACGTCGAACGCGCGGATCACACCGCTTGGCTCGTCGGTGGAAACGTTATCGGTCACGTGACCGCCGATCACGACCAGGTTTTTGGTCACGGCCGGAGGCGACGTGGAGTAGTAACCGCCTGGGGCAAAGCTGCCGATGTTGGCACGCAGGTCGACCTGGCCTTTGTCACCGAAGTCTTCGCACATCTTGCCGGTGTCGGCGTTCAGGGCGATCAGGCGGGTGTCGGCGGTCGGCACGAAAATGCGTTTCGGGCATACGGCGCTGGCGGGCGCCGGGCTTGCGCTGCCGGTAGGGCTCTGCTCGGAGGCGTACACGGCGTCATCGTGATACGACACGCCACGGCAGGTCATGTGCGCCCAACCCTTGAAGTTTGCCGCACCTTCGGTGCTCAGCTTCGGATCGAAACGCCAGATTTCCTTGCCGGTGTCCGGGTCCAGGGCAATCACCTGGCTGTGCGGTGTACACACGTAGAGCATGCCGTTGACTTTCAGCGGGGTGTTTTCCGCGGTGGTTTCACCGGGGTCGCCTGGGCCAGGGATGTCACCGGTACGGTAAGTCCAGGCCGGCACCAGCTTATGGGCGTTTTCCGGAGTGATCTGCGCCAGTGGCGAGTAACGATCACCGAAGGCCGAACGGCCGTAGGAGTTCCATTCACCATCGGCCTGGCTCGGTGCTGCGCTGGCCATGCCAGGCACGGCGTCGCGGTCCAATTGGCCGGTCTTGACCATCTCGCCCGGGTTGGTGAATTGGCTGGCAACCGCCGTAGCGCCGGCCAGTACTACGGCCACGCTCAGTGCCGCGGTGCCCAGCGGCGCCGCTTGACCACGCAGCAGCGGACGGCGGAACCACGGGAGCAACATGACGATGCCCAAAGCGAACAACAGCGCCAGGCGTGGCACCAACTGCCACCAGTCCAGGCCGACTTCCCAGAGTGCCCACACGGTACTGGCGAACAGCACCAGTGCGTACAGACCCAGTGCAGCACGGCGAGTCGCCAGCAGCAGCACGCCGGTCAGGGCAATACCGATACCGGCCAGCAGGTAGTACAGCGACCCGCCGAGCATGCTCAGCTTGACGCCACCGGCCAGCAAGGCCAGGCCCATGATCAGCAGCAAGACGCCTAGCAACCTGGGCAGCAGGCGGCTTGGGCTTGAGGCACCATCAGTGCTCATAGTGTGTTTCTCCGTTACGTTGGAATTATGTAACCCCGTGCTTCACTGTAGATGACGATTAGGCGCGGGCTTGGTTCATCGTTGTTTTTGGTTTTTCTGGGGCTGGCGGGGTTATCCACAGGTGGGCGATTTATTCCCAGGCGCAGTCAGGTGCAAGACAGCGCTGTCTTTAAGCAGGGAAAAAATCGGCAAGATGAGGTCGACCGCAGGCGTGAAACGTTTCAGTTTATTGCGGGCAAGGATAATGCGCCGGCGCACCAAGAGAAAGCACGAATCGCAAGATGCATCGTTTCATAATTGGTAACAGTGACAAAGTGTCGCTGCGAAAAACGAGTGGGAGAAGGCTGCTCTCACGGGCGATGGCTCAGTCAAGCGCTACATCGCCCGACACGTCGCCATCGGGAACAGGGGCAGGGGATTGGCTGATGCCAGTCAGTTAAGGGTGAACGCTGTATGTGTGGCGAGGGAGCTTGCTCCCGTTGGGCCGCGAAGCGGCCCCGCTCTTTGTTTATAAAGCATGGGACTGCTGCGCAGTCCAACGGGAGCAAGCTCCCTCGCCACAGGTTACTTTTTAGCCTTTCTCTTTTCTTAACTGACCGGCATTTGGGGATTGGCTGTGTTTTTTAGAAAGTGGTGCGGATGCCGAACTGCACACTGCGCCCCGGTGCCGGCGCGATATCTCGCAGAATCGAGCTGGCATACCGCACAGTCTGGTTAGTCAGGTTTTCGCCGTTCACAAACGCCAGCCACTGGCTGCCGCCCACATTGAAGCGATAACCCGCGCTGGCGCCCAAGGTGGTGTAGCCATCAGTGCCGCTTTCGTTATCCGGCACACGTCCTTGGCCTGCGGCGTGTTCCACATCAATGCGCGCCTGCCAGCGGTCCAGTTCCCACATCAAACCGCTGTTCAAACGCAGCGGCGCGATGCGTGGCAAGGCTTCGCCGGTGTCCAGGTTGGTGGCGCGGGTGTAGTCGCCCGACAGTTCCAATGCGAACTTACCGTAGGCGCCTTCGCCCAGCTTCCAGTGATCCTGTGCTTCGAAGCCGGCGAAACGTGCACGTACGCCAGAGTATTTGTACTCGGGGATCCCGCCGGCATCTTCTTCACCTTCATCGTTCAAGGTGCGCCCGCTGCCCAGCAAGCCGATGTAATTGGAGAAACGGCTGTAGAACACCCCAAAGCTGCCCTTGTGGATGCCGTTGTCAAAGCGCAGGGCCAGGTCGCTGGACACGGCTTTTTCTTTCGACAGGTTGGCATCGCCCACCTCGTAAGTGCCGGTGGCAACGTGGGCGCCATTGGCATACAGCTCGTAGAACGTCGGAGCGCGCTCGGTGTAGCCCAGGGTGGCGGCCAGGGACCATACCGGCGTGAGGCTATATACCGCGCCTGACGACAGGCTGCCGGCGGTGAAGTCATTGGATGTGTCGGCATTGGCGAAACGCGCGTTGCCCTTGGCGTCCGGGTCGATGCTGGTGTGCTCCAGGCGCCCGCCGAGGCTGAGTTTCAGGCGCTCGGTGGCTTGCATTTCTTCGAGGATGAACAGCGCACCGGCGTTGGTATCGGTCTGCGGCACGAAGGCCTCTTCGCCGAGGGCCGAGAATTCGTTGCGGCTCACTTGGGCACCGACCACACCCTCAAACGGGCCGATAGGCAAGTGACGGCCCTCGACCCGCGCTTCGTAGCCTTTGTTCTTGAAGGTGGTGCCGGTTTCGCCGCCTTCAATCTCCCGGTGCTGGTAGTCGGTATAACCCGCGTCGACTTTCACCGAACTGAACGGACCTTGCAGGTTGCGCAGCTCGGACGCAAAGGCGTAGTGATCCTGCTTCATGCGGATACGCACGTCCTGCTCGGCGGGCGAGCCGTAATTGCTGTCGTAGTTGCTGTAGGACAGACCGGCATAACCGTCATCCCAGGTGTAGGAGCCCCCCACCGCGCCGCCGTCCTGGCGCCCGCTGCTATTACCCAGTCGGCCATCTTTGCCTGGGCCGTTTTCACTTTCTGCAGCGTGACGGCTGCGTGCATAGCCAGGGATTTTCAGGTCGTTGAATTCCCGCGCATTGGCATCCAGGTGCAAGGCGAAGGTGCCATTACCGGCCTCCAGTTTGCCCGCGCTGCTACGGGTGGTGTCGGCGCCGCCGTAGCGCAATTCACCGGCACCGTGGATGCCTTCGATGGCCTCGGTGGGGATGCGGTTGTCGAACGTGTTGACCACGCCACCAATGGCACTGCCACCGTATAGCAGTGCGGCAGGGCCGCGTACGATCTCGATGCGATCAACGTTGATCGGGTCCAGCGGCACGGCGTGGTCATAGGACAGGGACGAGGCATCCAGCGCACCCACACCATTACGCAGGATGCGAATACGATCGCCATCCTGGCCGCGAATGATCGGCCGGCTGGCACCGGGGCCAAAATACGACGACGACACACCCGGTTGCTTGTTCAGGGTTTCGCCCAGGCTGCCTTTTTGTTGCAGGGTCAGGTCATCGCCTTCGAGCACGGTAGTCGGCGACGCGAGTTGTTCGCTACCCAACGGGTTGGCAGTGATGACTTGAGGTTGCAGTTCCAGGGCGTGGGCTTCGGAGCAGATCAGCAAGGTGGCGGCGAGCGGGGTCAAGCGCCAGAGAGAAGAGCGGGACATCGGACATTCCTTGGCAAAACGGCGAAAAAGAGCAGGCTCAAGACGGTATCGAACCGGTCATATTTGATATTTGTCGTTACAATATAACATCTCTTTTTTCGCTGAATAGGGGAACTTTTCCTCAAGGTCTATATTCAATGCAGTGCTTCCACCTGTACGCCCCGTCGGCTAAGGTGCGCGGCTGTGTTTCCTCTTTTTGCAAAAGGCCCGGCATGACCGCGACAAGCAACGACCCGCTCCACGGTGTGACCCTGCAACACGTCCTCACCACCCTGGTGGAACATTACGAATGGGCGGGCTTGGCCGAACGCATTGATATCCGCTGTTTCAAGAGCGATCCGAGTATTAAGTCGAGCCTGACATTCCTGCGCAAAACCCCTTGGGCGCGGGAGAAAGTCGAAGGGTTGTACGTGAAACTGATGCGCACCAAACGCCCGCTGGATTGATTCCATGAAGTGTTTTGTGGCCGCGGCGGCACTGGCCGGTTGGGTCGGGTTGGCGATTCAGCAGTACCTGATTCTCTATTCGCGCTGGTTCACCGGCGCCAGTCTGATGGGCGGGTTGATCAACTTTTTCAGTTTCTTCACGGTACTGACCAACACCCTGGTGGTCGTGGCGCTCAGCTATGCGCTGGTCAATCGCGACTCAGCCGCCAGGCGGTTTTTCCTGGCCCCCACGGTCAGCAGTGCAATCGCCGCGAGCATCGTCGTGGTGAGCCTGGCCTACAACCTGTTGCTGCGGCATTTGTGGAGCCCGACAGGTTTTCAATTCATTGCCGATGAATTGCTGCATGACGTGATGCCAATCCTGTTTTTGATCTATTGGTGGCGGTGTGTGCCCAAGGGGCATTTGCGCCTCAGGCACATCGGCGCCTGGGTGATCTACCCGTTGGTGTATTTCGGCTATGTGCTGCTGCGTGGGGATTTGCTCGGGCAGTATCAGTACCCGTTCATCGATGTCGGCACCCTGGGTTATCCACAGGTGTTTGTGAACGCAGGGGGGATTCTGGCGGGGTTTGTCGCGATCGCGCTGGCGGTCGTGGGGCTGGACAGAATCATCAAGCCCCGCGCCTGACTCACTCCTCGTCGCTGCCCTCGGCACGCCAGTAGCCCACGGCCTTGAGGAACTCTTCATTGACCTGGTGGGTGTCGAGCAAGACACGACGCACCTGGCGCGACAATTTGCTTTCGGTCGCCACGAAGCTGTACAGCGAGCCACTCGGCAGCGTCAGCGTGCGCACGGTGTCCAGCAAGTCATCCTGGCCACGGATCACCCAGATCACTTCCACATCGGCGGCACTCTGCAGGGGCTGCCGTTCCGCCGCATCGGCGATTTCAATCACCGCCAGCACCTGGCGCCCGGCGGGCAGTTCTTCCAGGCGGCGGGCGATGGCGGGCAGGGCGGTTTCATCGCCGATCAACAGGTAGCTGTCGAAAATATCCGGCACGATCATCGAACCCCGTGGCCCGCCGATATACAGGTGCTGGCCGACCTGTGCCTGGTCTGCCCAGGTGGAGGCGGGGCCGTCGCCGTGCAGCACGAAATCGATGTCCAGCTCGCCGATGCTCAGGTCGAAGCGCCGTGGCGTGTAGTCGCGCATGGCGGGTTGTGGGCCGTCACCCTTGATGTTGAATGCAGGGCTTTCCAGCGCCGCCTGTTCGGCGGCGTTCTGTGGGAACAGCAGCTTGATGTGATCGTCACTGCCCAGGCTGACGAACCCCTCCAGCTCAGGGCCGCCCAGCGTGATGCGCCGCATGCGCGGTGTGATATCCACCACCCTCAATACCTGCAGGCGGCGACGTTTGATTTCGTGAGTAACGCGATGGATGGCTTGAGTATTCATTGAGCTTTCCCGTCGGCAATGGCTTGAGCGGTGCCGTTGAGCAGCGCCGCGACACGAACGATTTCTTCCGGGCTCCAGCGCCCGTGATGCGAGTGCAAGGCATGGCGCAGGTTGTGCACCGCTTCGTGGATTTCCGGCGGGCGGTCATGGCCGCGAAGCGAACGTTTGCTGACGTCGAGGCGCATGCGTACACCTTCCAGGGCAACAGCTTGCTCGCTTAGGAAGAGACGACCGGCGTCGGTAATTGTGTAGCGTTTTTTTCCGCCTTCGGTATCGCCGGTGATCAGCTCGCTTTCCTCGAGGAAGGTCAGTGTCGGGTAAATCACCCCCGGGCTTGGGCTATAGGCGCCATCGAACAGAGCTTCTATCTGGCGGATCAGGTCGTAGCCATGGCACGGCTGCTCAGCGATCAGCGCCGGCAGCAGCAATTTCAGATCGCCCGGTGCAAATACACGGGGCCCACGGCCGCCGCGTTCGCGCCCAGGGCGTTTTTCGAAACCATCGTGATGAGGGTGGGGATGGGGGTGATGCTCTCTCATGTGCGTGCTCTCCGTTTTGGTTAGATATAACGTAAGATATATCTTTTGTCCGGCGCAACTCCTTCGGACGAATGGCGCACCTGTCACCATCGCCCCCTCTCAGGCGTGAAACCGAGACGAATTCATATCTGGAAAGAACTCTGTTAGTTGTATAAGTGCGCAGTTGTAATATTGTTCTGACGGACCGAGCCGTTAAAAAACATCCTCGTTTAATTGAACGTAGTCTTATTCTTACAGTTAATTAATAAGTTTTGGCAAAATGCCATATCTTTCCTATTGGCTTAATCGTTCTCGGGCTACTGAATACGAAGAAACAACCTGCTTACGTGTTGGATAACTCACGGGATACTTGTGCCGCGTTGAAACTTTCGCAGTTGTCAATGCACGTTATTGGAAAGCGCCGAGGCGTGTTCCGTAACGCCAACTCCTTTAAGTTTGAAGACAGGTATTCAGTCATGTTGAAAAAAATCGCCATTGCATCGCCACTGGCCGCCGTTGTGCTGGGTTCGTCCCTGGCGTTTGCCGCGGATGATGCGCGCACTTCCATCCAGATCAAGGCGGACATTCCCACCAAGCAGTTCCACGCCCAGCCGCTGGACCCGAACTTCGGTAAAGACGAAGTCATGAACTACAACCCGGTCAGCGGTGAGTTGAGCTCGCTGCGTGCAACCTTCAACGTCAAGCACACCGACGGTTCCGTGCACGCCTACATTGAAGGTGGCCCTACGGCAGCCGCGCTGTACAACGGCAGTAACAGCATCGCGCTGACCAATACGTTCAACGGCGTCGTGCTGACCGCTTCACCTCAAGAAGTGGTGGATGATCCTCAATCCACCCCGGGCACCCAGGCTGACCTGGTGATCACTCCGGCCAAACCGGCGGACAACCAGAACGGCCTGTACACCGCCAACTACACCGTGATCTTTGACGCCGTGCCGCGCTCTCCGGCCCTCTAAGACCCTCGTGTGGTGGAACGCCCGACGCTTGCGACAAGCGCCGGGCGTTGATAAAGGGGCGACGGCCTGTCCTGGCCGCCGCCCTGTTTTACAGCCCTGACTGTTCGTAAAAGCGAGTACTCCGTTCATGTTTTCGATGACGCCTATTGCGGGTGCGCTGGCGCTCGTGCTGTGCGCGAGCGCCCTGGCAGCGCCGACCGCGCCTGGCACGACGCCGGGCAGCCTGCTGTCACAGTCCAAGGGATTGCCGGCCGACTTTGAACAACACTTCTTCGATGTGCCGCTGGCCGTGCGTGTCGAACTCGATCAGCAGTTGCTGGGCGAGGCCATGATTGTCCTTGGCCGCGATGATCAGATCACCCTGCTGGAATTCACCGACCTTGCCGACAGCACGTTCTCGACCGCCGAACGCGGCCGCTGGGAGCAAATACTGCAGCAGGGCATGCCCTTGGGAAGTTGCGAGCGAAGTTGCCCTGCGCAATTACTGGCCGTGCACTACAGCATTGAAAATTCATTGGTGTCGATTCTCACTGAAAACGTCGAACGTAATGCCGAGGTCAAGCGTTATTACGATCAGCCGGAAGTCGGCAGCCTCGGTTTGATCCTGAATAACCAACTTAACCTCAATGGCGGCGCCAATGAGGAACTGGGTGGGCGTTACGGCCTGGAGGCGACTTCCAGTATCGGCAATTGGACCCAGGCGCTGAACCTGCAGGTATCGCGCCTGGGCGGCACCGACACCAGCCTGTATCACGCGGTACATGAGCTCTACACCCAGCGCGAGCTGGAAGGCCAGTTCCTGCGCCTGGGTTATTTCACCCCGGGTTCCGATGGCCTCACGCGCCAGATTCGCGCGTTCGGCGCCAACCCCGATACCGCCGTGGGCCTGATGTATGGCAGCTCCGACAGCCTGCTGATCAACAACCCCAAGCCCAGCGTGTACCCAATCTACGTCACGGCCAGCCGCCAGGCGTCGGTGGAGATTTACCGCAACGGCCTGTTGCTCAACAGCCAGGCGGTGGCCGCCGGCCTGCAGACCCTCGACACCCGGCCATTACCCGGCGGTATCTACGAAGTGGAAGTGCGCCTGATCGAAGACGGCCGCACCACCTCCACCACCCAGGAGCTGGTGTACAAACCTAACAACTGGCGCAACGCCGACGAGCGCTGGCGCTACAGCACCTTTCTCGGGCGCGAGAGCAAACTGCTGAGCAACTGGGAGGAACAGGCCTCGGGCTTCATGACCTACGGCGCCAGCCTCAACTACCTCGCGCACCCGCGGGTGATTCTCGGGATGTCGACGCGCAAGGTCCGCGAGAAACTGCAAAACGGCGTGTCCGTCGACTGGACCCTGGCCAACGCCACCAGCCTGTATGCCAATGTCTACCAGACCCAGGACCACGGCACCGGCATGGACGTGCAGGGCCTGTACAGCTATGGCCACGGCAGCCTCGTCGTCAGCCACAACCGTAGCTGGCTCGACACCCGTCGCACCTATGAAATTCTGCCCGACGGCACCCGCGTGCGGCCGCGCAGTACTTTTGTCGGGCAGACCAGCAACTCCTCGCTGTCGGTCAACCATCGCTTGAGCAACAAGAGTTCGCTTAATTCACGGCTGTCCTACAGCCAGGGCAATGTCGAAGGGTTTGGCCTGGACCTGGGTTGGAGCCAGCGCGGCACCCTGCTGGGCAGCGATGCCAACTGGCGTGTATCGGTGTTCGATCGCCCGGCCACGGCCAGTACCGGTGACAAGCGCAATCGCGGGGTCGACGTCAGTGTCAGCCTGGCCCTCGGCGGCCCCAGCGAGCAGTGGTCGGCCAGCATCGGCACGCGCACCGCACGGGATGGCAGCCGCGACAATAACGGCTCGCTGACCTACCAGCGCACGTTGGACGATCACTTCCTGCAAAGCGTCTCGGGCACGGCGACCGCTGACACCTACGGGGTCGGCCTGTCCGGCCGCAGCAGTTTTCAGAACGATGCGTTGTATGGCGATGCATTCCTGCAGCGTTCGTCGTTCAACGAGAAACTCAGCGGCGGCTTGAACCTCAACAGCACGCTCGCGGTGGGCGCACAAAAGATGGTGCTCAGCAGCCAGTACCACAACGGCGGCGCCGGGATGATCGTGGATGTCGAGGCCGATCTCGACGACATTACTCTGCGGGCAGACGACCTGGCCGGCGGCAGCGCCAGCCTGCGCCCCGGGCGCAACTTCGTACCGATCACCGCCTACAAGCGCAGCACCTTGAGTTTCGACTTCGACGGCAACCATCCACCGGCCGCCAGCATTCAGCCGGCGCGCAGCAACTACCACCTGAACAAGGGCGGTGTGGACTACCGCAAGATCAGCGTGATGCAAACCGTCACTGTGCTCGGCCGGTTGCTGGACGCCCAGGGCCAACCGCTCAAGGGCCACCATGTGATCAACCACGCCAGCCGCGGGGTCAGCGAAGTGGACGGGTTCTTCTCCATGGAAATGCACGCCCGCATGCCGACCCTCGAAGTGCGCTTCGCCAATCAGCTGCTCTGCCAGTTCCGCCTGGACCCGGACACCGCTCGCCGCGAAGGCGATGTGCTGATGATCGGCGACCTGCGCTGCACGCCGGACACCCTGGCCGACGCAGTGCATGGCGCGCAAGTCGCCGGTTGACCCCTTTACCCGTTGAGGTTTTTGCAATGAAACGTTTTTGGATGATCTTGGGCGCCACGCTGTTTTCCCTGGGCGCACACGCCGGCCCGCAGATCAATGTCGGGGTGGTCTACGACTACCTGGATGCGGAAAAAAGTACCTACATGAAGCGCGTGTTCAATGGCGGCACGTCCACGGCTTTCGTCAAGGTCAACATCCTCGAAATGCTCTACGACAAGGACGGCAGCTACCGCGAAGTGCCGTTGCAGGATCAGGTCGGCAGCAGCGCCCGCGACGGCCTGATGGCCAGCCCGGCACGGCTGATCGTGCCGGCCAACGGCACCCAGGGCACGCGGTTGCTGTTTATGGGCAACCGCGACAAGGAACGGTATTTCCGCGTGCGCTTCGTGCCCGTGGTGCCCCAGAGCGAAGATGAGTTCGCTCTCACCGACGAAGAGCGCGCCGACTACAAAGACAGCCTCGCCGCCGGTGTGCGGGTGCTGGCCGGTTACGGCACGGTATTTTTCGTGCGCCCGAAAAACACCCGTTTCGATACTCAGGTCGACAACACCGCTAACCGCTATGCCCTGCGCAACAACGGCAACAGCGTGGTGGTGGTCGACGAGTTCAAGGACTGCCTGGTGGATAACCCGCGCGACTGCCGGCCCACCGTCAAGCACCACATCATGGCCGGACGCAGCTTCAGCTTCGACAAGCAACCGGGGCGTGAATACCGCTTCAACCTGATCGAAGGTGCCGCGAAAAAATCCATCGAGATCAAGGGCTGATGCCTCGCACAGGTGAACAACAATGATCAAGACACTGACCGGCGCCGCGCTGAGCAGCGTGTGCCTGCTGACGGCGACCCACGCCTGGAGCGCCGTGGAACGGGAAACCTTTGAGGTCTTCGTACAAATCCCCACGGCGGACTTTTATGTGCTGCCGGTGGACCCGCAGGTGGTCCAGCGCGAGCAGAGCCTGCCCTACAACCCCGTGTCGTCGGAGCTGAGCCCGCTACGTGCGCAGTTCGAGGTGAAAAATATCGGCGGCGCCATCGGTGCGCGGCTGGAGGAACTGCCGTTTTTGTACAACGGCTGGAATCGCATCGATCTGCGGGTGACCTTCAATCAACAGGAGTTGGGTCTGGAGCGCACTGAAGTGGTGTCTTCCACCGATGCCAAGCCAGGGAAACGGGTGGCCCTGGAAATTGCCGCGATCAAGCCCTCTGGCGACTATCGACCCGGAAGTTATTACGGGACGGTAAGCCTGATATTCGACGCCACAGCGCCCGGCATTTGAGGGGCACCTATGAAAGAGATGAAATATGCGTGGGCAATCGGCGCCCTGGCGCTGATGCTGCCGATGACGGCGCATGCGTTAACCCAGGAAATCACGGCGCTCTTTCGTCCGGACTCGTCCAACCCGTCCGACAACAAGTTCGTCAACACCACGCCGGAAAGCGGGGTATGTCCTATTTACATGCCACAACGCTGCAAGGACCTGGGGATTTTCAGCATTCGTACCAGTGGCATTCAGTTCAACTCCAACGGGCCGATCCTGGGAGGGCATGCGGACCCGCGCAAGGGCGCTACATTCAAGGCGCCCAGTGAGTGGCGGGATGTCACCGTGACTCATGCCGGAACCCTGCGCTCCGAGACGCTGAAGATGCGTATCTCCGGTATCGGCAGCCGTTATCACCTGCCTCCCGGTCTGGATCGTACGGTATGGGCACGGGGTAGCCTGGGTTGGCTCTATGCGCCCGCACCCTGTGTGGGAACTGGTTACACCGTCGGCAATGACTCGACCATTTTGTGGTCCTGGATGGTCCCGGTGAACATCGGCGCGTGCTCAAACCAAGCCGCGAAGGACATCCCGTCCCTCTACTATCCCTACTTCGAATACACCTATGAACTGAATACGCCAAACCCCCTGACCATGGACGGCGGCATGTACACCGGCTCGCTGACTTACACGATCGGGCCCGGTGGCGATTTTGACTTTGGTGACGTCATGATGCCCACCGACGACCTCTTGACGTTCAACTTCAACCTGCAAGTGCAGCACCTGCTGAAGGTTGAAGTTCCGCCGGGCGGCAACCGCGTTCAATTGGAACCCCAGGGCGGCTGGCAAGCCTGGTTGAATAATGGTCGCCGGCCCACCCGTGTGTTCCGCAACCAGAGCGTGAACATCTGGGCCAGTACCCCATTCAAAATGACTTTGGAGTGCGGCACTCCACAGGGGAATACCTGCAGCGTGCGCAATACGGCGGGCCATCAGGTGCCGCTGGACATCGCCGTGACCCTGCCCGCCGGCCTGAGCGACAGCGTCGGGCGCCCGGTCAATCGCCTGCCTTTGCGGTTGGACGGCAGTGGTACGCAACTGTTTCAACCGGCGCGCTACATCGATCGCAAGCCCAGCATCTTGCACTTTGAAATCAATGCCGATGGCGTTTCACAAATGCTCGAGCACGGTGGTGGCAATACCTATTCAGGCGTGGCCACGGTGGTTTGGGATTCGGAGGTCTGATGTTTTTATCGCAACCGTTTCATGCGGCGGCGCGCGACTGCGCCCAGATTATTAAGGTTTGTTATTTATGAAGTTGACGACGTGTGCGCAGACCCTGTGCGCCGCAGCCCTGATGCTGCCGCTGGCGGCGCAGGCTCTGACCCAGGACATTACCGCGATTTTCCGGCCCGATCCGTCCAACCCGTTGGCCAATAAGTTCGTCAATACCACCCCCGAAAGCGGCATCTGTCCCTGGCACATTCCGGAGCGTTGCAAGGCCCTGGGGATCTTCAGTATCCGTACCGAAGACATCCGTTTTTACTCCAGCACGCCGATCCAGGCCGGCCATACCGATCCACGCAAAGGCGCTATGTTCAAGGTGCCCAGCGAGTGGCGGGAGGTGATCGTCAATCATGCCGAGACCGGCAAGGCCGAAACGGTGAAAATGCGTCTGGCCGGGATTGGCGGTCGATGGGACTTGCCGCTGGGCATCAATCACTCGGTATGGACCCGCGGCGTCCTGGGTTGGATCTATCCCACCGCGCCGTGCCTCGGGACCGGCTACGGCACGGGCAACAGCCGGATATTTTTGTGGTCCTGGATCGTACCGGCTAACGCGGGTGCCTGTGCGATGTTTGCGATCAAGGACATTCCGGCGTTGGAATACCCGGTGTTCGAGTACTCCTACGAACTCAAGACGCCGAATCCGTTGACCATGGAAAGTGGTTTGTACACGGGCGCTGTCAGCTACTCGGTAGGACCGGGTGGTGATGTCGATTTCGGCGACATCATGGTGCCCAACGACAACCTGATGACCTTCAACTTTACCCTCGACGTCGACCACCACCTCAAGGTCCAAGTCCCGCCCGGCGGCAACCGCATCCAGCTGGAACCCCAGGGCGGCTGGCAAGCCTGGTTGCAGAACGGGCGCAAACCGACGCGGCTGTTTCGCGACCAGAGCGTCAACCTGTGGACCAGCACCCAGTTCAAGATGACCCTGGAGTGCGGCGAGCCCATGGGCAACACCTGCAGCGTGCGCAACGCGGCCGGCCACCAAGTGCCGCTGGACGTGGCCGTGACCCTGCCCACCGGCCTCACTGACAGCGTCGGGCGCCCGGTTAATCGCCTGCCATTACGCCTGGATGGCGTGGGCACCCAGCTGTTCCAACTGACCCGCTATATCGACCGCAGGCCAAGTACGTTGCACTTCGAGATCAACGCCGACGGCGTGTCGCAGATGCTCGACCACGGAGGTGGCAATACCTACTCAGGCACGGCCACAGTGGTGTGGGACTCGGAGGTGTAACCGAGATCTGCCTGACCCACCGCCCTCCCACCATTGGCGTGATGTACACCCGCACAATGCGCTGAGGCTGAGCCTGAGCCTGAGCCTGACCTACCGTGGCGAGGGAGCTTGCTCCCGTGACGGCCCGCCAGCCGACCGTGATCGGCCAGATGCACCGCCTTAGAGCTGCGTCGAAACCTGTTGCGCCAGCCGCAGCAAGGCTTCACGGGTATAACGCCGGGCCAGGTTTTTTTCGCTGGGCACGCGGCCGGTGTCGGCGTTTTCGAGAATGTGTTCGTAGGTCTGGGCGCTCATTTCATCGCCGGTCAGCACCTCGGCGTGGGGCACGTTCAGTTCGTCCGCCAGGGCCAGTAACCTGGCGCTGAGCGCCGGGCGTGCCTGGGCGTCGGCCTGCGCCCAGGCTTTTTGCGCGAACAGCAGGTCGTCGATTTTTTCGCCGACCGCGCTGTCACGCGCCATGCTGGCGCGGAACGCCTTGGCATGGCTGCTGCGCAGGTGTTCGTCCCAGAACGGCTGTTCAAGCATTTTGTCCACCAGGCCATCGCCGCGCTCCTGCAAGAGCACGGTGCTGTAGAGGTGATTGATCTGCAGATCGCTGACATTGGCGGTGCCGCGATAGGTCATGTGTGGCGAAATCCAGGGCAAATCCAGGCGTGCCTGCAATTCGCTCTGGTACGCCAGGTACACCTCCACCTCGTCGACGAGCCCAGGCCGGCCATTGATCATTTGTGTGCTGAGGTGTAAGCCCTGGCCGCCGCGGTTGCGTGGGGCGAGGCGTTGGGCGATGTCCTTGCGCACCAGTTTATTCAGGCGGTCCAGGCGGGCTTTGCCGCGGGCCAGGCGGGTCAGGGCCATGTTGCGGTGCAGGCCCGGTGGGTTGCGCTTGATCTCGAACAGCTCCACCTCAAACCCCATCGCATTAAAGGTGTTTGCCCCGGCATCGGCGCAGGTCACCGGGTGGCTGGCCATCAGGAACAGGCGCTTGCGCAGCGGCTCGTCGCCCGACATCGCTTGCAGCATGCGCCAGACCTTGTCGGTCAACGCCTCACGGCCTTCGGCGTAGCGCAACTGGTCCTCCGGGTCTTCAAACACGTCCGGCTGTTCGAGGCTTTTGATCACTTCAAAAAAGCCCTGGGAGCCGTGTTCTTTCTCCAGGTCGTGCCACATCTCGGCCAGCTGCGGTTGCTGTGTCACAGGCTGTCGGTGCAGCCAGAACTCGACCTCGCCCTTGGGCGGGTAGCTGCGGTAGGGATCGAGTCCGTTGGCCAGGCGGTAGCTGACGAGGTTTTCCTCGGCGCTCAGGCTCAGGCGGCTGCGGTCCAGGCGCACGAAGGCAATCGATTGTGCCTCGGGTTGCCAGGGCAGGAACTGCGGCACGCCGGTGATGCGCGTGTCTTGCAGGTCGAGCTGGAAGTTATCCGGGCGCGGTTGGGCAAACAGCCCCGGCGGCCACTCGCTGACGCTGGTGTGGCGCAATGACAGGGAGCGCAGGTGCGGCAGGTTGCCAATGTCCGGCGCTTGGGTCAGGGCGCGATTATCGGCCAGCGACAATTGCCTGAGCTGCCCCATCGACGCCACGTGTTCCAGGCTGGCCGGGTCCCACTGGATCGGGTTGTCGGCCAGGTCCAGGTCGGTCAGGCCGCGCATGCGGGTGACTGCCCGGGGCAGGCGGGTCAGTTGGTTGCTCTTCAGGCTCAGGTGGTTCAGATGCATGAAGTTGTCGAGGAAGCTGCAGTCGGCGTCCAACAGGCCGGTGTCCAACAGGTTCAACTGCTGCACATGTTCGAAGTTGGCGCGCAGGGTCGGCATGTTGGCCAGCAGGCCTTTGAGCGGCAAGCTGTCGAACGTCAGGCCGACTCCTTGGACGTCCGCGTGCAGGTTGTGTTCCCAGGTCCTGACCAGCGCCTGGGACAGCTCGAGGCGGGTACGGCCGGCACCGGTCGGCTCGCCGGCCACGCGGGTGTTGACCCAGTGGTTGAGGTCATCCTGCAGCCGTGCTTTTTCGAACTCCAGCGTTTCGAAACGGCGCCTATGCGCAGGGGTCTCCACGCGCAGGCGCAAGGCTTCGAGTTCCTCTGGCGTGGCGTTCGGATACAGACGCTGGATGCGTTCACTCAAGGGCCGTGGCATCTGTGGCACGGTCCATTGGAACGCGCGGCGCAAGGGTTTTTGCGTCAGCACCAAGGTGTCCGGGGCCGGCGCCTCGCGCAGTGGCGCTTGCAGCAGCGTGCGGCGCGCCTGGGGCGTGTTGATCCGTTCGAGCAGCCAGGCGCGCAAGGCCGCGCTGGTTTTGCCGGCGTTGCCCAGGGCCATGCGCTGCTCGGCGGGCAGGGCCTGCAGCAGCGCGCTGTAGAGGTCGGCAGGGGCAGGGAGCAGTGCTTGCTGATGGTCGTAGGCTTGATACACGCCGGTGTCGGTCCTGACTAACTGACGCGAGTGCCTGGCATCCCCTGGCCCCGCCTGGGCGCGGATTTCGCCATTGAGCGTGTGTTTACGCACCTCGATACGCAGCTCGCCGAGGGTATCGCTGTGCAGGCGCAAGGTATTGAGAAGCATGGTTTCGCTGTCGGCCGTCAGCCGCGTCGGGTCGAAAAAACCTTCGTAAGCGTGGCTGCCACGGGCTTGCAGTTGCCACTCGCGGGCGAGGTTTTTCAAGCGCAACGGCAGTCGGTGTTCGTCGCGCATGACCTTCAGCTCATCCGGTCGGGCGCGGGCCAACACGTCGCGGACCAGGCTCTCGGGCAAGGTCGGGAATACCTCGCGCACCCGCAGCCCGTCAGCGCTGCTGACGTATTCACTGTTGGCGTACAAGTAATCGAATACCGACGCCTGACGCTGCGCCAGATGCTCGGCCAGGCGCTGGCGCAAGGCGTTGACCGGGTCGTCGGCGGGCGTGCCGAGCAGGCTTTCCAGTTGCGGTTTGTCGAGAAACTCCACCAGGCGTTGCGGCAGCTGGCCGGCGTTCAGGTCCTGGCGACTGATCGCGAGCACCTGGGTCGCGGTGGTTTCGCCAAACCGCGAAGGCGTGCCGTCCAGGTCAGGGTTTTCGTACACATCGATGGCCCTGTCGGCCGGCCAGCCCGGCAGCTCGCAGGCCATATGCGGGCTCCAGTAGGTGTGCTCATCCGCAGCGGCGCCGCTGCGGATACGTTCGGGCAGGCGCTGGGCCTGCTGGTTGAGTTCAAAGCGCTTGAGGCTGTCGACCAGCAGCGCGGGCGGCGGTTTTTTTTCGACTCGGGTGGCGCGCAACACGCCAGGCTCGACGCCGCTGATGCGCTGCACCTGGTCCAGTTGCGCATCGTCGAGGGTGGGGGCCAGCTCGCGTAACAATTGGCTGTCGCTGCGCGCCTGCGGGCGAGCGTCGTGATGCACGGGCGGGGCGTAGGCATCGGCGCGGACGGGATGCTGGATGCGATGCACGCCGGTGGCCGTATCGAACTTCACCGCGTAGTGTTCGCCATCCAGCGGCAACAGCGTTTGGCCTTGATGCGTATGCAGGCCGAGGGCATCCGGTTGCGACGTGCCGGGCAGCGTCACGTCCTTTTGCGCATAGGGGCGCAGATCGGGGTTCCACAGGCGCAACCGGTTATTGACCCGCACCGGGATCAACTGCGTGACGAACGCCGACGGCAGCAGTTTGGACAACTCCACCCCGGCACCAAAGGTTGCCAGTTGCACGCCTTCACTGACCACACCCAGCAGATGCTTGGCCGCGTCCTTGGCGTGGCCTTCGGCAAGGTCGACCACGCCTTCGACCATTTCATCGAGCAATTGGTAAGCGGTGTAGGCCAGCATCAATTCGCCCAGCAGCGGCACGAAGGGGGTGATCACCAACAGCGCGGCGTTGAAAATACCCTGCGCCACTTTGCTGAAATGATCCCACCAGGCCCAGCGTGCGCGGCTGTCGCGGTCGGCCGTGGGCACCGCCAGTTCCCGTGCGTCGTTGAGGATCTTGTTGAGGCTCTGTTGGTACAGATACGGCCATAAGTCACAGTCGATACGCACCGCCGCGAACGTCAGGCGCGGCTGGTCCAGGCGGCTGAAAAAACCTGTGCGTTCGCTCTGGTCGACGAAACGGCTGAAGAACTGGCGGTAGGCCGGGTCGCGCAGTTTATCGCTGAGCTCGCTCATGAAGGCCTGGGGGGTGGGGTAATCTTTGAGCGGGCTTTGATTGTCGTGGGGGATGTAGACCACCAGGCTCGTCGCTTCAGTGGCGGTGTCCAGGTCGGCGGCAATGATCATGATGCCGCTGAGCAGGGTGTCGAGCAGGCGCAGTTGATAACACTGTGCGTTACCGCGCTCGCCGCGCAGGGTGTAGCGCAGTTGTCGCAGCGTCGCGGCGCCGATGTCCTGTTTGTGGAAGGCGATACGGGCAGCGACCTTGAGCGCGGCTTGCTGGCTGGCGATTACCTGTGTGGCCAGGCGCTGTTTGTCCACCGGCTGCTGCGGCAGCAGGTAGCGTTGCAAGTGCCGCTGGTAGTGCGCGCCGAGGTCGAGTCGACGGCACAGGCTGATGAACTGCTGGATGCTCATGCGCCGCTTGAGCGGCTTGGTATCGAAATGCCCGCGTGCGTCGGGGCGGGTGATGTAGGTGGAGCTGTCGCTGAAACGCTCGTTGCCGGCGAAGTTGTGCAACGCGGCATCGAGCAGCGACAGCGTGCGGCTGGTAGTGCCCCGGAGCACGGTGCCGGTGGGGATGTGCAGCAACAGGTAGGTATCGCGCACGCTGTCGTCGATCTGGTACTGGTTTTTCAGCGCCTGCATCAGCAACGGCTCGGCAAATGCGTACAGGTCCTGCAGCTGGCTCAGGTAGCGGTCGACGGCATTCTGGGTGGTCCAGGCGCGGGCGTTGGCGGCCTTGAGATGCTGATGGTCCGTCACGCTGGCGCGGTGGTACCAGGGCGCCAGTGTGAGAGGCGTATCGCGCAGCGCCTGGGCTCTGGTCCAGGACATCTCCCGCAGCCACGGCGGGGTGTTTTCCTGGATCAGTTCGTAATGGGGGTTGGACATGGCGGGTGACCTGGGTTGATGGACAAGGCCATCAGCCTATGGGGCCACCCGCGTGGCGGGAGTTAGATAGTTAGGCCGGTTCGGCGTTCTCCACCGGTACGGCGCAGGCCGGGGGCAGCGACGGGCACGTGGACGGCACGGCGGTGAACAGGCCGTAGGTGTAATCCAGGTCTTCGCTGGCAATCACTTGCCCCACCCTCCAGCTGCCGGCCCACGGCGCGGGAAACCCTTCGGCGTTGAACACCAGCCTGGAGTCGAGGTTATAGCCAGGCTGGCCCGCGACGGGCAAGTAGGGCGCCGTGTTGGGGTGTTGGCGTTTCCAGCGTTCCCACAGCAGATCGAGGTGGCAGTGATGCAGGAAGAAGATCGGGTCATTGGGTGAGGTGGGGAACGACATATTACCGCCGATCCAGCGGTGTACCGGGTCATGCAATATGCCCTCGGCAAAATTCACCCAACTCTCCGGGCCGGGGTTGTAAGGCACCTTGGTCAGCGCGGTGAGCACTTGATCGGCAGTGGGCAAATGCGCACCGTCGCCGGCGCCGAATTCACGGCGCAGACCGGGGTCGCCGAGGTCCAGGTCCCAGATGCGTATTGCAAAATTTCCCCCCCGATAGGCAAACGGGCCGGAGGTGACGTGGTTGTTCTGGTCGCTGTCGCCATTGCCGCCCATGAAGGCTGGGGTGAACGGATCGTTGGGTCCCGCAAGGGACCAGTCCCAGAAAGGCAGGGTAATGGTGTTGTCATTCGCCGCCGCTTGCAGCGCCAGTTCGAACTGGCGCAGGAACACGCGGTGCCAGGGAAAGAATAATGGCGTGCGATGCGGCATGGGCGCGAACTGCTGCGGCCCGCCCATGGCGTTTTTGTGCACTTGGACGAAGTCGTCGTAGCGGCTTTGATGACCGGGGCGCAGCACGCTGTCGACGTTGTTTTTCAGGTGCAGGATGGCGGCGATGAAGGCGTTTTTCTGTTCGCGGGTCATGTGGCGGTGGTTGATGCGGATGTCCATATGCTTGAGTTTCCATAGGTTCAGAGGTTTCCAGACTTTAGGAAACGCGGTCGTGCAGGGTCTATCAAAAAAGACGGCGGTGCGGGTGAGAGGGTTAAGACGAGAGCGGTAGGCCTGCCGCGACTTTCACTCAGAGGGCGGGCGTGCATTGGGTGTGCCCGCCCGGTTGCAGGTAGGGCATCAGGATCGGAGCCATGCCTTTGAGGACTTGCACCGGAAGGGCGGAGGTGAAGGTGAAGTGTTCCGCCGAGCGGCCCGGAACGAAGGCGGTCAGGGTGCCGAAATGGCTGTCGCCCAGATAGAACACGAAGGTCGCGGTGCGGTTGATCGACTTGGAGCTGATCACGCGCCCACCGGCACCGATGGCTTCGATGCGATTGTCGCCGGTGCCGGTTTTGCCGCCCATGGCCAGTGGCGTGCCGTCGGCCAGTTTGAAGCTGCCGGAGACGCGCTTGGCGGTGCCGGCATCCACCACTTGGGACAAGGCGCCGCGCAGGGCGTCGGCGACTTCTACCGGCATCACGCGTTTGCCGGGGGCCGGGTCGTTGATCACACGGGTTTCGTATGGGGTGTCGGCGGCGAAATGCAGGCTGTCGATGCGCAGCACTTTGGAGCGCACACCGCCGTTGAGGATGATACCCATCAATTCGGCCAATGCCGCCGGGCGGTCGCCGGAGCTGCCGATGGCGGTGGCCAGGGACGGTACCAGATGATCGAACGGGTAACCCACGGCTTGCCAGCGCTGGTGGATATCGAGGAACGCTTCGATCTCGAGCATGGTGCGGATACGGCTGTCGCGCGCGCTTTGGTGGCGGCTCTTGAACAGCCAACTGTAGACTTCCTGGCGCTCGAACTGGCTGGCCTTCACCGCTTCGCCGAAGGTCGCGTCGGGGTGGTTGAGCAGGTAGCCGAGCAGCCACAGGTCCAACGGATGGACCTTGGCGATAAAGCCCTGGTCGGGCAAGTCATAGCTGCCGGGACGGTAGTCTTGATAGAGCTTGGCCAGGCGTTCATCACTGAGCTTGCCGACGTCTTTGGTTCCTGCCAGGTGCGAGCGCACGAAGCGATTGAAGCTGTCCTGGCTTGCGTCGGGCAACAGGTAGCGATGCACCGCCGCCAGGCGAATCGGCGTCGGGCGGATGCTGTCGAGGAAGGTGTCGAGGCGCGCCTGGGTGTCTTTCTTCTGGTACTTCTTCCAGAAGCGCAGCAGGAACGCAGTGCCCTCGCGGTCGGCGAATTTGGCCAGGTATTCCTGGCGCCGCGGGTCGTTGTCGTCCTTGAGCAATTGCGCGCTGTTATTGGGCCCGGCGTAAGTGGTGTAGCGCACCACCTCACGCATCAGGCGAATGAACGGCAGGTTGATCGACTCACGCAGGGCATCGCGCAGGGTCGGGCTGCGGCCATTGTCCTGGCTGCGAAAATTATGAAAGTGGTGCATGCCGCCACCGGTAAAGAATCCTTCGGCGGGGTTGGCCGAGTAGGTGCGGTCCAGCGCGGCGTCGAGCATTTTCGCCAGGCTTTTGTCCGGGGTCTGGCTCAGGTAGTCGACGGCCCAGCGGCTCAGGCGGTCCTGCTCGTTGACCTCGACTTTCTTCAGCGCGGCCGGGGTAAGGGCGCCGTATTGGTCGTGCAGCTCGGTGATGATTTGCAGGTAGGTGGTCAGCACCCGCAGCTTGGCGGTGGAGCCCAGTTCCAGTTTGCTGCCTTCGTTGATGTCGAAGGGTTGATCGGTGTTGTCGGTCTGCACCCGCACGCGCGAACCGTCGGGTGTCAGTTCAAACAGGGTGAAGCTGTAGCGCACCTGCGGAGTGCTGGCCGGGGTCAGCAGGCGTTCGCCGAGCAGGCCGATCTGGCGCGCGTAATCCGGGTCGGCGAGGCGCTTGAGATAGTCGCTGACCTGGGTTTGCAACTGGCCCTGCAAGGTGCTGGTGGCGGACAGGTCTAGGCGGTCGAGGTCGTACAGCGGGCGGTTGAGTAGCGCGGCAACCCGGCTGCGCGCGACGCTGATGCCCTTGTTGGTTTCGATCGGTTGCACGGTCGGTTGCTGCACCCAGTCGCGGTAGCTGATCTGCGCGGTGAGGGCGGCGTTGAGCAATGCGCCATCGATCACGCCATTCTGGGCCAGCAGGCGCAGGTGGCTGTCGGTCAATTGCGCCAGTTCGTCCCGGCCCTTGACCAGGTAATGTGAAGGGCGGCGCTGGGCGATGATCAGCGCCAGTACCTCGCGCAATGCCTGCGCTTTTGCTGTCAGGTCGTTGCCCCTCAGCGCCTGGTTGACCTGGTTGAAATCGGCACCGAACCACACCCGCAGACCTTCGGCCATGCCGTGTACTTCACCATGCCCGGGCACGGCCGACAGCGGCACGCTGTTGAGGTAGTCGCGCACGATATTCTGCCGTGCGATGGCGGTGTCAGGCCCTGCCTGATAAGCCCGCACCCCGGCGGAAAACATCTGCCGCAGTTTTTCCATGCCGGAAAGTGTCAGGCCATCGGGGGAGTGCCGGTACTTTTCCAACTGGGTCGCCAGGGTGCTGCCGCCGGCGCTCTGCCCGGGCAGGTGCAGGGTCTTGGCCACTTGCGACCATGCCGCTTTGGCAAAGCGCGGCCAGTCGACCGCAGGGTTGGCCTGGGGGGCGGTGGGGTCGAGCAGGTCGCGGTTCTCGATAAACAACAGGCTGTTGACCACCAGCGGCGGAATGGCCGCGAAGCTGGCGTAGAGCTGTTGTGGGTAGGTGTATTGGTACAGCGGCAGGGCTTGGCAATCGGTAAGCGACAAACCGGCCTGGATCTTTTCCGCGTAGGGCACGAACAGTCCCTTGTGGGTGTAATCCATCAATTGGGGTGAAAAGCGCGTCTGGGACTGCACCACGTAACCACGTTTGAGCAGGCGGGCCAGGAAGTCGTCGAGGTCGCTGTAGCCCAGGCGTCGGTCAAACGGTCCCGGCCCCGGGTACACGATGGCATCGCTGGGGCCGTCGGCCATCCGGTAAGTCAGTTGGCTGGCCAGGCTGCTTAATTGCTCGGCTTGCAGGCGCGACGTGCGCATCTCTCTGGCGGCGGCAAAGCCCAGGGCCACTAAGGCCATCAGCACGATCAGCCAGAACAGACGACGCCCGTAGCGGGGCCTGGGTTTATTTTCGGGTAAAGGCGCTGGTTCCGAACTGCCTTGTAGTTTCGCAGCCTTGGTCGATTCGGTTTGCCACAGTGCGCCCATAGTCGATTGATCCATTCACGCAGATTGATCGGACTTGCTTGAAGCTTAGACGGTGTGGGCTCGGCGTGAGGAAATTGTGTTTTTTGCGTGGGAGACTTCCGAGTCTGCCCCGGGAGACCGGTGTTGACTGCGACGATTAGTCGCCGGGTGCAGGTCATATGCACCCGTAAAATGCCGTTATGGTGGGCGCTTCCACTAAATTGCCTGGCTTTTACAGTGAAAGGCACTGGTCGAGGCTTTTTATACTGCAGGCCCCATCGTCCTTGCGTCGCAAGGCGGGGCTGTTCATGAGATGGCCCCGGTTTCGATTCACGCCTGGCCTGCCCGGCAAGGCGTGTGGAGCGCGGCGGTCCATCCAATAACAAGATGAGGTTGTATCCCTATGCCAGTCGGCAACCACCTGCCCCATGGCGAGACCGCTCAAGGCGGTCCGCTCAAACGCGAACTCGGTGAGCGGCATATTCGCTTGATGGCGCTCGGCGCCTGTATCGGTGTCGGCCTGTTCCTGGGTTCGGCCAAGGCCATTGAAATGGCGGGGCCGGCGATCATGCTGTCGTACATCATCGGCGGCCTGGCGATCCTGGTGATCATGCGTGCCCTCGGCGAGATGGCCGTGCACAACCCGGTCGCCGGCTCGTTCAGTCGTTATGCACAGGATTATCTCGGCCCGCTGGCGGGCTTTCTGACCGGCTGGAACTACTGGTTCCTGTGGCTGGTGACCTGCGTCGCGGAGATCACCGCGGTGGCGGTGTACATGGGCGTGTGGTTTCCCGATACGCCCCGCTGGATCTGGGCCCTGGCGGCGCTGATCAGCATGGGCAGCATCAACCTGATCGCGGTCAAGGCGTTCGGTGAGTTCGAGTTCTGGTTTGCCCTGATCAAGATCGTCACGATCATTGCGATGGTCATCGGCGGCGTCGGCATCATTGCGTTCGGCTTCGGCAACGATGGCGTGGCCCTGGGCATATCCAACCTGTGGGCCCATGGCGGTTTCATGCCCAACGGCGTGCAGGGCGTGTTGATGTCCTTGCAAATGGTCATGTTCGCCTACCTGGGCGTGGAGATGATCGGCTTGACCGCCGGTGAAGCGAAGAACCCGCAGAAGACCATTCCCAGCGCAATCGGCTCGGTGTTCTGGCGCATCCTGTTGTTCTATGTGGGGGCGCTGTTCGTGATTCTGTCGATCTACCCGTGGAATGCCATCGGCACCCAGGGCAGCCCGTTTGTGATGACCTTCGAACGCCTGGGTATCAAGACCGCTGCCGGCATCATCAACTTTGTGGTGATCACCGCGGCCTTGTCATCCTGCAACGGCGGTATCTTCAGCACCGGGCGCATGCTTTACAGCCTGGCGCAGAACGGCCAGGCCCCGGCGACCTTCGCCAAGACCTCGAACAACGGCGTGCCGCGTCGCGCCTTGCTGTTGTCGATCTTCGCGCTGCTGCTGGGTGTGTTGCTCAACTACCTGGTGCCGGAGAAAGTCTTTGTCTGGGTAACCTCCATCGCCACCTTTGGCGCGATCTGGACCTGGCTGATGATCCTGCTGGCCCAGCTGAAATTCCGTAAAAGCCTGAGCGCTGCCGAACAGGCCGGGTTGAAGTACCGCATGTGGTTGTACCCGGTCAGTTCGTACCTGGCGCTGGCGTTCCTGGTGTTGGTGGTGGGGTTGATGGCGTACTTCCCGGACACCCGTGTGGCGCTGTATGTGGGGCCGGTGTTCCTGGTACTGCTGACGGTGGTGTTCTATGTCTTCAAATTGAAGCCGGCTGACGCGGGTGAGGGTGTGCCACGCTCTGCTTAGCGGGGTTTGGGGAGCGACTTCGCTCGCTCCCCTGGGTTTAGCTGCGTCTTTGGTTGGCCAGTTGTGCCGCTTGGGTCAATTGACGCACCTGTTGCTCATGACTCAGGCCGCCCCCATGGAGCGTGCGAAGGTTTCGCGGACCACCCGCAGCAAAGCGCGAACGGCGGGAAGCGGGCTACGCTGTGCGGGCCTGGCTGAGCGGCCGTTGATCCAGGCGCTTGTTGAATTCCATCCACGCGGCCAGACCTCCCATCAGCAGCATGCCGATGATGGCGGTCAGCAGTTGCATGATCAGCGTGTCGCCCGTGAGTGCGTTGAGCATGTCTGCCAACGGCGCCAGCAAAACGCCGAGGCAAAACACTTCGAGGGAATAACGCCCCATGCGACAAACCTGTTCGGCCGGCCAATTGCGCGTCCAGCCGGTCGTGGGGAGCAGCTTGGCGGTCACGTAGGCCAGGGCCAGGAAATGCACCAGGCGCACGGGTGACAGGTCGGTCTTGCTGATGGGGTAGATCAGTTCGCTGAGGGCTGAGGGCACCCAGGCATCGTGTACCTGGGGCCAGCGCCAGGACACGGTCAAAACGCCCGCCAGCAGCACGTACGATGCCGCCGCCAGAAACACGGGTTGATGCAACAGTGGTCGGACGTGAGTGGGTCGCGGCCCTTGGCTGTAAAGCGCCGCCGCGCCGCCCAGTACGAACAGGAACTGCCAGGTTACCGGGTTGAAATACCACACCCCGTCTGCAATCGCCCGCAGGTTCCAGCCCATCCACGGCGCCAGCAGGTACACCGTGGCCGACAGTCCCACTACGGCCCAGGTTCGGCGCAGCATCAGCGGCAGGACCAGCGGCAGGCCTGCCAACAGCACGATGTACAACGGCAAGGGGTCCATCAGGTTGGGTTTGAAGCGCAGTAGCAGCTCGTCGGTCAGTGCCTGTTGCGGATGGGTGATGAAATGCGTCAGGCCCATCTCCTGGACCAGGTCGCGGGTTTCCACATGGCTATTGGCGAAGAACACGATGCCCATCAGCATTGCCAGCAAGAAAATATGCACCACATACAGCACCCAGGCTCGGCGCAGGATTTTCAGCGAGGCAAACCAGTAACCATCGCGTTGCAGGATCTTGCCGTAGGCCAATACGGCGGCGTAGCCGGCCAGGAACACAAACACTTCCGCTGCGTCGCTGAAGCCGATGTTGCGCAAGGTGATCTGGCCGAGTGGGTTGTGGGGGACGTGATCCCAGAAAATGAAGATCAACGCCAGGCCCCGAAAAAAATCGATGCGCGGGTCGCGTCCGTTCAGCATGGCAGCGGGCTCTTGAACAATAGGTTTAGTGAAGACAGGCGAATGCGCGTGTTGTCGTACGCCGCACGTCGGGCGGGCGCAGGGTGGCGATATTTGTAAGGAATTGCAAAGGAGGGGTATTACTGAATGTAAAGCCTGCCCGGTCTCGGGCAGGCTTCAGGAGGTTATGCGGCTTCGACTTCGTGGGGCTCGAAACTGTCTGCCCGTGCCATTTGCCACATCCGTGAATAGAACTCGCCGTTTACCTCACCCGTCAGCAGCTCCCCAGGCTTGAGGAACACATGCAACTGCGAGAACAGCTTGATTTCAGTCGCTGACATGCGGCGCACCAGGTGCTTGGCCGACAGCTGCGAAGGGTGTTCGAGGCCCGCGGCCGCGAGCATCTCCGCCAGGGCCTTGAGGGTGCTGCGGTGGAAGTTGAACACGCGCTGGGCCTTGTCCGGCACCACCAATGCACGCTGGCGCAGCGGGTCCTGGGTGGCGACGCCGGTCGGGCATTTGTTGGTATGGCAGCTTTGCGACTGGATGCAGCCGATGGCGAACATGAAGCCACGCGCCGAGTTGGCCCAATCGGCGCCGATGGCCAGCACGCTGGCAATATCGAACGCGCTGACGATCTTGCCGCTGGCACCGAGCTTGATCTTGTCGCGCAGGTTCAGGCCCACCAGGGTGTTATGCACGAATAGCAGGCCTTCACGCAGCGGCACGCCGATATGGTCGGTGAATTCCACCGGTGCGGCGCCCGTGCCGCCTTCCTTGCCGTCGACCACGATGAAGTCCGGGAGAATGCCGGTTTCGAGCATGGCCTTGGCGATGCCCATGAACTCCCATGGGTGGCCCAGGCAAAACTTGAAGCCCACGGGTTTGCCGCCAGACAGTTCACGCAGCTGGGCGATGAAATGCATCATTTCGATGGGCGTGGAGAAGGCGCTGTGGCGCGAGGGTGAGATGCAGTCCTCGCCCATCATGATGCCGCGCGTCTCGGCAATTTCTTTTGTCACCTTGTGCTTGGGCAGAATCCCGCCATGGCCGGGCTTGGCGCCCTGGCTCATCTTGATTTCGATCATGCGCACTTGCGGGTTCTGCGCCTGCGCGGCGAAGCGCTCCGGGTCAAAGCGGCCGTCGCTGGTGCGGCAGCCAAAGTAGCCGCTGCCCAGTTCCCAGGTCAGGTCGCCGCCGTGCTCACGGTGATAGGGGCTGATGCTGCCTTCCCCGGTGTCATGGGCGAAGTTGCCGAGCTTGGCGCCCTGGTTGAGGGCACGGATCGCGTTGGCACTCAGGGACCCGAAACTCATTGCCGAGATATTGAACACCGATGCCGAGTAGGGCTGCGTGCACTGAGGGCCGCCGACCATCACGCGGAACGTGCTGGGATCGCTCAGCGGAGCCGGGCGCATGGAGTGGCCGATGAATTCAAAGCCCGACTGGTACACATCGATCAGGGTGCCGAAGGGTTTGTCGGAGGTTTCATTCTTGGCGCGCGAGTACACCAGCGAACGCTGGGCCCGGGAGAAGGGCAGGGCGTCACTGTCGGATTCCAGCAGGTACTGGCGTATTTCCGGGCGGATGGTTTCCACCAGATAACGGATGTTGCCCAGGATCGGGTAGTTGCGGCGCACGGCGTGGGGGCTTTGCAGCAGGTCGAAAATACCGACCAGGCTCAATACACCCGTAACCACGGTAAACGGCCACAACCCTTCGTGCTCGATAAAAGGGAGGCTGGCGAGGGTGAAAATGACACACACGGCAAAGAAGGCGTAACGGCTTAGTAACGACAGGCTCATACGGGGTTCCTTGGGTTCGGACTCATCGGCCAGGCGTTTTGCGCCTGAAGAAAAATCGAGCACAGCTGCGCTGGGATTGGCTCCCCAGTGTGCTGTACGGGTATTTCTTATGGACTTTCACGGTTTACAGAGCCTTGAAGCTTACGAGCGATCTCCTTGCTGGAGCAACCGCTGGGCATCAAATAGCAGGCCCTGATGCCCGTCAGTCAGGAGACGCATCGTCATCGTGGCGAGGGAGCTTGCTCCCGTTGGGCCGCGAAGCGGCCCTCAGCATTTGGTTTGAGAAGACCGGGCCTGCTACGCAGTCCGGCGGGAGCAAGCTCCCTCGCCACGGGAATCGCTATGCCGCCGTCTGCCGGATCGGCAGCACTACCCGGAACGTCGTACCCTTGCCCACTTCGCTGCTGACGGAGATATTGCCCCGGTGTTTCTTGATAATGCCGTAGGACAGTGACAGCCCCAGCCCTGTACCTTCGCCCACCGGCTTGGTGGTAAAGAACGGGTCGAAGATTTTCTGCACGGTCTCCGGGGGAATTCCACAGCCGTTGTCTGCGACTTCCAGCCAGATGTTCTCGCCCTCCACGCCATTGCTGATGGTAATGGTGCCGCGCTCCGGCCCCATGGCTTGCGCCGCGTTGACTACCAGGTTCATCACCACCTGATTGAGCTGCGAGGCCAGGCATTCGATGTCCGGCAAGGGCGCGTAATGCTTGACCACGTCGGCCTTGTATTTGAGCTCACTGGCGACGATGTTCAACGTGGAATCGATGCCTTGTTGCAGGTTGGCGAATTGCCAGGTCTGATCGGTATCCACCCGGGAAAAGTTTTTCAGATCCTTGACGATCTGTACCACGCGGCCAATGCCGTCCTTGGACTCCCGGATCAAGATGGGGACGTCTTCTTTGAGAAAGTCCAGCTCCAGCTTCGTGCGTAACGCCCTCAGTTGTTCCAGTGGTTCCCCCGGCGGCAGGTGGCTTTCGGCGTGTTGGTAGGCATCCAGCATCTGTTGCAATTGGTTGAAGTAGCTGTCGAGTGTGCTGAGGTTGGAGGAGATAAAGCCCACCGGGTTGTTGATCTCATGGGCCACGCCGGCCGCGAGTTGCCCCAGCGACGCGAGTTTTTCCGACTGCACCAACTGGCTTTCCAGGAGCTTGCGCTCGGCGATTTCCACTTGCAGTGCCTGGGTGCGTTGTTCCACCAACTGTTCCAGATGGGCGGTTTGCAGCGAGGCGCGTCGGGCCATGTCCCATTTGTTGGCCAGGGTATTGGCCATCTGCTGGACTTCGATGTTGTCGAAGGGCTTTTTCAGGATCAGCAAACGGTCATGGCCATGCAGGCGCTCCAGCAACGTTTCCCATGGATAATCCGAATACGCCGTGCATACCACCACTTGCAGGCCGGGGGCGACCTTCCAGAGTTCTTCGATGGTCTTTGCCCCGTCCCAGCCCTGGGGCATGCGCATGTCGACAAAAGCCAGTGCGTAGGGTCGCTCTTGCGCCATGGCCGTCGTCAGCAACGCCAGGCCTTCTTCGCCGCCATACGCCGAATGCAGCTCGAATGCCTGCGCCTGGGGTTTGCTCGTTTCGCCAAACAACGCCGACTCCATGTCATCCAGCGCCTGGTTGGATGGTTCCTGCGGCATCAGGATTTTGCGGAAATCTTCGTGAATCGACGGCGTGTCATCAATCAACAGGATACGCCGGTTGGGAGGCTGGTTCATGCGGGGTTTCCGGCAGGGGTGAGAGGGATTTTCAAGGTAAAGACTGCGCCTTTGCCTGGCCCATCGCTGTGGGCAGTGAGCTGGCCGTTCATCTCAACGGCGGCCAGGGCGCAACTGTGCAGGCCGAAACCATGGCCTTCCTTGCGGGTCGTGAAGCCGTGGGTGAAGATGCGCGTCATATTTTCGGCCGGTATGCCTTCGCCTTCGTCTTTTACACTGATCTCCAACATGTCATCACCCTGCTGCCGGACCGCGAGGGTCATTTGCCGTGGCCGGTCACTGAGGTTGGACATGGCGTACTTGGCGTTGCTGATCAGGTTGACCATGATCAGCAACAGCCGGTGTTTGTCACCGAGCACCTGCGGCACCGGTGCGAAGTCCTTGACCACCGTGACGTGGTGACGGCTCAGCGCACCGGCGTTCATGCGCAAGGCATCTTCCATCAAGGTGCCGATCTCGACCGGCTCCAGCAGGCTTGAGGCACCGGCATAGGATTGCTGCGTGGAAACGATGTCCTTGATGTGATCGACACTTTTGCTCAGTTGCGCCAGCTCCTCGGCCATGCCTTGCTGTTCAACGGCAATGGCGTCCACCAGTTGGTTCAAGTAACTGGGCAGCAACTTGCCTTTTTCATCTTCGCTCAGGAAGGTGCCCAGGTCGTGGGGATGCTGATTGATCAGTTGCATGGCTTTGCCCAGGCCCTGGGCTTTGCTGCTGCGCAGTTTGCGCGTGACCAGGTCGGCGGAGATATTCACGCTGTTGAGCACGTTGCCGACGTTGTGCAACACGTTGGTGGCGATTTCGGCCATACCGGCCTGGCGGGCGCTGTCCATCAGCTCGCTCTGGGCATCCTTGAGCTGCTGGGTGCGCCGTTCCACGCGTTGCTCCAGGGTTTCGTTGGCCGCCTGCAAGGCGCGGTTGACCCGGTTGACCTCGGCGAAACTGCGTAACAGACGCACCGCCAGGTAGAGCAGCATCACCACCAGCAAGGTCGAGAAGATCAGCAGGTAGCGATGGTATTGATGATCGACCCGGTCAGCCGCCTGCTGGTCCAGGTCGAGATGGGTGGTCAGTTGGTCGAGGCTTTCGGCCACGGGAACTGCGGCAATGTGCTCAAGCAAGCTATTGACCAGCGGCTGCTCGCGCAGGATTAGTGAAATATGATTGCTCAGGATGTCGACGGGCGTCTGAAACTCAATGGGCATGTTTTCCTTGTTGATCGCCAGTTTGCCCAGGCCCACCAGAATATCGGCAGCCCGATCATCGCTGGTGACCTGGGCGAACTCCAGGCTGCTGAGCAGCAGGTCGTAGGTGTCGGTGGCCACGCTTTGCAGGTGCAGCTTGCCTTCATCATCAACGCGGTTGAATTGAGCCTGGATGTCGTCTTCGGCGGTCGGCAGGAACGCGAGGGAGTTACGCAGCACCGCGTTGTGGGATTTGAACTGGTCCACCAGCCGGGCTTTTTCCTGAACGGCTTCTTCGTATGCCCGCTGGCTGGCTTGCCAACCAGGCAGGTCGGCGGATTCGTGGTAAGAATCACGGCTTTTCAGATCGGCCCACAACTGGGTCATTTCCAGCAAAGGTGCGACCAGTGGGTCGTAGTTGCGGGTAATCGAGATCCTGGCCTTGAGCACCTCACTGTCCCACTGGGCATTGAGTTGCTGCAGGTGCCGGATCAGGTCCCGCGACTGGGTGTAAGTGGCCGTCTGGTCGCGGGAAGACTTGAGGTACAGAAACAGCAGTGTCGAGGCCAGAAACAGGGTCATCAGGGCGAGCAACAGTGTGCTGGCGTGTCGGCGGGACAGGGTCATAGTGGCTTGCCCGCCCATTGGCCGGTCAGAGTCTTGAGAAACTGGACGATCAGGTCTTTGTCTTCCTGGGAGGGGATGCGCCCCAGTTGGTACTTGAACATTACATCGACCGCTTCCTCCAGGGTCTTGGCCGAGGCGTCGTGGAAGTACGGCGCGGTGACTGCAACATTGCGCAGGCTGGGCACCTTGAACACGTAACGATCCTCTTCATCCTTGGTCACGAGGTAACGGCCCAGGTCCGCTTCGACCGGGTTGCCGCGGGCTTTGAAGTAATCGCCCATCACGCCAAACTTCTGGAACATATTGCCGCCGATATTCACGCCCTGGTGGCAGGCTATGCAGCCGTAATCCTTGAATCGCTGGTAACCGTACTTTTCCTGGATCGTCAACAGTTCGGTGTTGCCCCGCAAGTATTGATCAAACCGCGAATTGGGGGTGAGCAGCGTCCGCTCATAAGTGGCCAGGGCATTTTGTACGTTGGCGGCGGTGATGCCATCGGGGTAGGCCTGGGTAAAGGCCGATTGGTAGAGGGGCATGGCCGACAGGTTCTGCACCACGGTTTTCCAATCGCTGCTCATTTCCACCGGGCTGGTGACCACTTGTTCGACCTGGGCTTCCAGGGTATCCGCCCGGCCATTCCAGAACTGCTTGAAGTTCAGGCTGGCGTTGAACACGCTCGGCGTGTTGATGGCGAGCGGCTTGCCATCGGAGCCTGAGGAGAACGCTTTGTTATCGGCCCCTCCGGTTTCCAGGCGATGGCAACTGGCGCAGGACAATGTGTTATTCCCCGACAGGCGTGGCTCGTTGAACAACTGACGGCCCAGCTCGACTTTGGCTGGGTCCAGAGTGGGTACCGGCGGCAGCGGTTTGAGCGCTTCGTCCAGCAGCGCAGCCAATGACGGCGCGCTCATGCCCAGCCACATCGTCAGGATAAACCCATAGGTTGACACTTCTCTCAAGCGAGCGCTCCTTGCAATCGGCTAATGATCGGGCATCAGGCTGGCTTGGCCCGCCTGCAACAATAATGCGAAATCCTGGGAGGGCACCGCCTTGCTGAACAGGAAGCCCTGGCCTTCCTCGCACCGTTCAGCCTGTAGAAATTTCAGCTGTTCGAGGGACTCTACCCCTTCCGCGATAATGTTCAAATCCAGGCTTTTACCCATGCCGATGATCGCGCTGATCAACTGCGCGTCCTGGTTGTTCACACTCAGGCCGTGAATGAATGACTGGTCGATTTTCAATACATCGATAGGGAAGCGCCGCAGGTAGCTGAGACTGGAGTAACCGGTGCCGAAGTCATCCAGGGCGAGGCGGACACCCATGGCTTTGATCCGGTTCAGCGTAATGACGGTGGCGTCGACGTTCTGCATCAACACGCTTTCGGTGATTTCCAGTTCCAGCTGGGTCGGCGGCAGCCCGGTCTGCTTGAGGATGGCTGCCAGGTTTTCAACGAAGTCACGCTGGCGGAAGTCGATCGACGAGATGTTCACCGACATGCACAGGGGAGGCAGGCCCATCTCACTCCAGGCTTGCGCCTGCTCGCAGGCGCGACGCAACACCCATTGGGTCAGGGGCACAATCAGCCCGCTGTCTTCGGCCACCGGAATGAACTCGGCGGGACCAACCCAGCCCGAGCGCGGCTGAAACCAGCGGATCAACGCTTCGGCGCCGACGATGCGCCCGGACTTCAGGTCAAGTTTGGGTTGGTAATGCAGTACAAACTCATCTCGCTCCAATGCCTGGCGGATCGCACTTTCGAGGCCCTGTTGGTGTTGCGCGTGCAGGTTCATGTCCTCAGTGTAAAAACGGAAGTCGTTCGGACCCTGTTCCTTACTGTTGTGCATGGCGGTTTCAGCATGCTTGATCAACTCCACCGCCGAGCCGCTGTCGTTGGGGTAAACGCTGATGCCCAGGCTGGCGGTGACGCTCAGGTCATGCCCGGCCACATGCCGGGTGACGTTGATAGCATTGAGCAATTTTTGCGCAATATGCTGGGTTTGCTGGAGATGCTGGATATCGTTGAGCAGGATCACAAACTGGTCGGAGCCATACCGGAACACCGAGTCTGATTCCCGCACAGCCTCCATCAGGCTGTGGCTGACCTGTTGAAGCACTTCATCACCCACCGGATAGCCCAAAGCACTGTTGACGCGTTTGAAGCGGTCCAGGCCGATAAAGATCACCGCCAGTTGGGTCTCGTGCCGTCGGCCCAGGGCGATCGCCTGGGACAGACGGTCACCCAACAGCGTGCTGTTGGGCAGGTCGGTAAGAGCGTCGTATTGCAACAGGTGCGAAACCTTGAGCAATTCCTGCACCCGCTCTTCGATGGTGCGCTCCAGGTCGATGACTTTGAGGGCGACGTCTTGGGCCAGTTGCCATTTCCAGGTGAGGGCGCTGGCCATCTGGCGGATTTCCAGGTGATCGAAGGGTTTTTTCAGAATCAGTAATTGGTCGTTGTACTTCAGCCGCGCTTCGATGGCCTCGAAGGAATAGTCCGAATAGGCGGTACACAGCGCGATCTGCAGGTTGGGATCGACGTTCCATAGCTCTTCAATGGTTTGCAGGCCGTCCCAGCCCGGTGGCATGCGCATGTCGATAAACACCATGGCGTAGGGGGATTGCTGCGCCAGGGCCTTGTTCACCAGCTCAAGGGCTTCTTCGCCCTGATAGGCCGAGTCCAGCACAAAGGCCTGGCGCACGGGCGCGGCGGTGCCGAACAGGGTTTCTTCGAGGCTGTCCAGAGACTTCTCACCCTGTGCTTCGGCGCACAGGATCTTGCGGAAATCCTCGTGGATCGAGGCCGTGTCATCGACGATCAGGATGCGACGGTTGGCCCGTCCCGCGTCGATGTTCATGGCGCGCTCCGCACAGGCAAAAGGCTCGATTGCATAATCATTCCTTCCTTGGTTTCACCTATGAGTGGGGTGCCAATTGCTAGAGAAGCATAGTCGAGCTCCCTTGATATCGACGGCCAGTTGGCGTCAAATTACCGCGTTCCCGCACGATGACCTGCAGCAGTAAGTCGGCCTTGCCTACAAGCGAAGGAACAAGGTACGACACGATGGGTTAATTTAGCTCAACTTTGTTTTATTTGAAGGCAGAGTCACCATGGATGAACAACTCGCTACGAAACCCGTCGTTTTGCTGGTCGACGACGAAGAATCGATCCTCAACAGCTTGCGCCGCCTGTTACGCACTCAGTCCTATGAAGTGGTGCTGGCCGGCAGTGGTGCCCAGGCGCTGGAGATCCTGGCAGGCCGGCACGTCGACCTGGTGATGAGCGACGCGCGTATGCCCGGAATGGATGGCGCGCAGCTCCTGGCCGAGGTGCATCGCTTGTATCCCGCCACCAGTCGCATCCTGTTGACGGGTTACGCTGACGTGACAACCATCATCAAGGCGATCAACGAAGGCCAGATTCATCGCTACATCAGCAAACCCTGGAATGACGACGAGTTGCAGCTGGTCCTGAGCCAATGCCTCGAGCACCAGCGCCTGGAACGCCTGACCCGGGAGCAGAATGACCAGCTCAAAGTGCTTAACAGCACGCTGGAAAAACGCGTGGCGGCGCGCACTTCCGAGCTGCAACAGACCGCCGACATGCTCGACCTGGCCTACGAAGAGCTCAAGCGCAGCTACGTGACGGGCACTGAAGTGTTCTCGCTGCTGGCCAACTTGCGCCTGCCCAAGGACAAGCAGACCAACCGCGCCTTGATCGAGCTGATTCGGGTGTACTGCGCCACCCAGGCGATGGATGAAGCCAGTACCCGTGACCTGACGATGGCGGCCGCGCTGTACAACATCGGCAAGCTGAGCTGGAGCGACGGCATGATGGTCGCGCCGTCGGACAAGCTGCACAGCACCGACCGTGCGCTGTATCGCGAGTATCCGACGCAAAGCGAATCGTTGTTGATGACCCTGGAGCCGATGAAGGATGCGGCGCGGATCATTCGTCATCACCAGGAACGCTGGGACGGTACGGGTTTCCCCGACCATCTCAAGGAAGAGGCGATTCCATTTGGCTCGCGCCTGCTGAAGCTGGCGGTGGACTTCATCGAGCTACAGAAGGGCTTGATCCTTGAGCGGTATTTGAACAGCGACGAAGCGCTGCTGTATATCCGCAAGTACGCCGGGCGCCTGTACGACCCCGCGTTGGTGGAAGACTTCATTCAAGCCTGCGCCGCTTTCTTAAGCGATGTGACGTTGGGCGACCCTCGCGTCAAAGTCCTTTCCACCCGAGAGCTGGAAGCCGGCATGGTCCTGGCGCGCAACCTCAATGCTGACAACGGCATGTTGCTGCTCAACGCCGGCAAGGTATTGAACCTGCCGCTGGTGGACAAGCTGATCGCGTTCGAAGCGATGGAAGGCGCGAAGTACAGCGTATTTATCAAACTCCCCGAAGAGACCCCGATTCTTTCATGAGCATTTCAACGATCCGCATTGCCGCCGCCCTCCTGATCGGCCGCGACGGCCAGACCCTGCTGGTGCGCAAGCGCGGCACCCAGGCGTTCATGCAACCGGGCGGCAAGATCGATGCCGGTGAACAACCCGCCCAGGCCCTGGCTCGCGAGCTGCACGAAGAACTCAACCTGCACATCGATCCAGGCCAGGCCATTTACCTGGGCCAGTTCTCGGCCCCAGCCGCCAACGAGCCGGGTTTTACCGTGCACGCCGAGTTGTTCCAGGTGCACATCGATGGCGCGGTGCTGCCAGCTGCGGAAATCGAGGAAGTGCGCTGGATCGACCCCATGGGCGACGGCGGCCTGCACTTGGCGCCACTGACGCGTGACCTGATCCTGCCGTTCTATCGCCAGTCGCTGACGGCGTGATGATCCGTACGCTGGTGGCCGGCGACGCCGCAGCGTATCGCGCGTTGATGCTTGAGGCCTATGGCACCTACCCACAGGCGTTCACCTCCAGCGTGGCCGAGCGTGCAGCAATGTCGTTGAGCTGGTGGGAACAGCGCGTGGCCGGCTCGCTGGATCGTTTGCTCGGTGCGTTCGCGGGCGAGGAACTGGCCGGGATCGTCGGCCTTGCGTTCGAGCCTCGCGAGAAGGCCAGGCACAAAGTGACCTTGTTCGGTATGTACGTGACCGAGGCGCATCAGCAGAAGGGGCTTGGCCGCCAGCTGGTGGAAGCGGCGCTGGATGAAGCGCGCCGCCAGCCGGGCCTCAAAGTGATTCAACTGACCGTCACCGCCGGCAACGACGCGGCCTTCGCGTTGTACCAGCGCTGCGGGTTTATCCAATACGGCCTGGAGCCGTTGGCGGTGCGGGTGGGCATCGAGTATTTCGACAAAATCCACATGTGGCGTGAATTGAAAGGTCAGTGATATCCCCTGTGGGAGGTAGCAAGCCCGTTGCACAGTTTTTTCGCGTCGTTTATCGAACGGCGCTGACGCCATCCAGCGTAGAAAACGACGTGTCCTTGGCCGTCAGCAAGAAGTCGCGCATGTAGGGCGCGTCCAGCATGTCGGCGCGAATGCCTGCATACAGCGTCGCAAACAAACCTTTCTCGCCCAGGCGCTTGGCCTTCACGTAACCCCGCGAGCTGTATTCATGCAGCGCCCAATGGGGCATGCCGCATACACCACGGCCGCTGGCCACCAGTTGCATCATCATTACCGTCAGTTCCGAGGTGCGTACCTGGGCTGGTTCGACGTCGGCGGGTTCGAGGAAGCGGGTGAAGATGTCCAGGCGGTCACGCTCCACCGGGTAGGTGATCAGGGTTTCGCTGAGCAGGTCTTCCGGCATGATGTAGGACTTGTTCGCCAGCGCATGCTGGTTGGCGACCGCCAGCATGGCTTCGTAGGTGAACAGTGGTACATAGGTGATGCCTGGCAGTTCCAGCGGGTCGGACGTCACCACCAGATCCAGATCACCCCGGGCGAGGGCCGGCAGCGGGGCGAAGGCGAAGCCCGAGGCCAGATCCAGCTCGACTTCCGGCCAGGCGTCGCGGAACTGGTCGATGGTCGGCATCAGCCATTGAAAGCAACTGTGGCACTCGATTGCCATATGCAAGCGCCCGGCGGTGCCGCCTGCCAACCGTGCGATATCGCGCTCGGCCCCGCGCAACAAGGGCAGGGTGGCGTCGGCCAATTGCAGCAGGCGCAAGCCGGCGCTGGTGAAGCGCAACGGCTTGGTCTTGCGCACAAACAGCGGCATGCCCAGGCGCTCTTCCAGCTCCTTGAATTGGTGGGACAGCGCAGACTGCGTCAGGTGCAGGCGCTCGGCGGCTTCCACCAGGCTGTCGGCTTCGCGCAAAGCGTGCAGGGTCTTGAGGTGACGAATTTCCAGCACCAGGAGGGCTCCATGAGTAAAACTTGCTGACACGTTAGTTAAGTTGAGTTTGTCTCATGTTCCCTTCCCGGACAAGCCGGTGTGCCGTTACGACTGGGATGGGCCTTGCCACGCCGCCTGGAAATGCTGCCTTGCCAGCGGTCTATTGATGTCGCCCCTCCAGATCGATGCCACGTCGCCCGTTGCACTGTCGCGGGCTTGAGCGTGTTGCCATTTCAGCCCCAGACGACGCTGGGCGGGCAGTTTAAGGTGGCCTTTGACAAAGAGGTCGAGCTGGCTGGGCGTAGCCGATTCGTAGTGAAAGTGCGCGTACCACAATGGCTTGGGCGTAGCCTGGCGGACATCGCGGATTTCATATTCCTGCATGAAGTCCGGCCTGCCATCCTGGCGCTTCCCCAGGTCCTCCATGGCGCCTATCTTGCGGATCTCGACAAGCGGCTTGTTATCCAACTGCTGACTGAGCAAATAGTCCAGGTAGCCCTCAGTGGGTGTCTGGCTGTTGATTGACTGGTTGATCCGTAACCGCCGGCCTTGTTCGCGCAGTTCGGTGGCCGCTTGGCGCAATTGCCGGACCAATGCTGCATCCCCCGCCAATTCCCCGATGTGACGGGCCTGCAGGTCGAGGGTGTCTGCCTCGCTGGTCATCATGAACTCAAGATCCGGTGGGAGCATGTTCTGGCGGTTGTAGCCGTCGACTCGCGCCTTGTGGGCGGCAAGGTTCTGCAAACGGCTTCTGGCGTCCTGGGTCAAGGCGTTCAGGTCGCGGGCGGTGGGTTGCCAAGGGGTTAGGCTCACTTCGCCCACGCGGCGGAATTTGCCGTCGCTGCCCTGTTCCCAGACATGCTCCTCGCCCCGTTTACCTGTGAGGGTGTAGCGTTGTTTTTGGGCGGCTGAAGTGTTATCGGCTTCACCAATCAGCAGCAGGTTGTCGTCGGTCTCGAATACCCGTTTGCCAGGTGTGCCCGAAACCTTGGACGTGATGGTGGTCATGGCTTTTTCAGCACGTACTCGCAGGGCGGCGAGTTGGTGGTGCATCTGCGCGACATAGGTGTCATCAAATAACTGCGGTGCACCGGCCATCCAACTGTTCAGTTGGCGCTGATAGGTTTCATAGGTGTTGATGCAGTGCTGCAATATTCGATTGCGCTGGCCAGGATTGGGGCTTGCCTCCAGCAGATGACGTTGCAGGTACAGCGCCCGGATCAAGGCGTTCTCGGCGTTTTTCAGCGGAGCCTGCAGGTAGTGCCAGGCGATGTCGTGGCCGGGCTTGCGATGCGCGATGAGGTCAGTCAATGCCTCGGTCTTGAAGCGTGCGCGTTCAAGTTCGGAATAATGACGGTTGATGACCTCGGCAGCGGTGGCCAGGTTTTTTCGATTGGTTGCAGGGACCAGGGGCAGCCATTGGTTCATCAGTTCAACCGCAGCGTCGATGCGCTGGTAGCAGTCAAATGTCTGGATATGCAGGCCGCGAATCTGTGCCCTGAGGGCTTGCCTGTCGGACACCTGTTCAAAGGGCAGGGCCTGAAGGCGGGTGTCGAGGACGGCGGCTTCATCGGCGTATTTCAGGACTTGTTGCAGGCCAACCTTCACCTGCAGTTGCGTGCACAGGCACACGTTATCGGCGACGCCGCCGCGGGCGTTTCTCAACATGTGGCTGCGGTTTCCCCGCAAATAGCGTGAGAGTGCTACCAGTTCCTCATCCATTTTCAGGGCCTGTGCGGTGAGGTTGCCCGTCGCGCGTTCTAGCTCCGGGATTACGGAGAGATCATCGGCCTGGTAGCGCGGCAGCAGTCGATTGACCTCTGCGCCGCTGGCGTCTATGGACTGCAACGCCGTGCCGATCCGCGACGTCAACCTGCGCTGCTGGCGCAAGGCATGATCGGTCCACCAGCGCGGCAGCCATTGGCGAATCATCGCCGGCCACAGCGGGTCCAGGCGGTCGGCCACGGCACCCATCACATTGCCGCCCCCCGGTAGCCCGCCATCCACCAAGGTGCCGTAGAGGGCGCCATGGGTATCCCATTGGCCGGTGTCGTCCAGCCCGATGGGCTGCTTGTAGGATTTTTTACGGGTGCCGCTGAGTCGCAGGGTTTGGTAAGCCTTGTCGAACTCTACCTGGAAGATCTGGCCCTGGTTGAGGATGAAATCGCCCGCGGGGTGGCGATAGACCTGCCGGTAAATGCCCTGCTTGTCCGGCTGCAGGCCCGCCAGTGAAAGCGGTTTTTCATACGCATATCCGTCGAACCGAGCCAGGATGCTTGCTCGGCTGTGCGATGCCAGGGAGCGCCATGCGCCGTGACTGACGTGGGCTTGTGCCGATTGCCGCAAGCGCATCAACTGGCGCGCCGCATCGGCCCGCACCGCAGGTACGGCGGCCATCGGCACACTATCCATGGCGGCGAACAACAGGCACTCGAACACCGACGCCAGTTGTTCAATGCCGGCGTGCGTTTCACCCTGGCGCAGCGCGTCGACGGCGCCGGCCAGTTGGGTGACGCCATCGATCAGCGACACCGCCGTGCCGACAAAAGGCACGAACCCCAAGGCGATCTTGATCCCATTGAACAGGTGCCCGCTGCGCAGCGCGTAGCGTTCCAGCGCAAGGTTCTCGTTGGAGCGGGCGTCATTGCGGTTGGCCTCAATCAGCCGCCCCATGTGCGCATCCAACAGATGCGCCGACAGTGAGGTGGTGACCGGCCAGCGTTCGCCCACGCCGATCATGGCCGTGAAGAGTTTTTGCCGGGCCTGGTCGATCCGGCGGATGTGCGCACGCACATCGCCCGTGATGGCGCGGCCGGCGACGTACTGCACCATCTTGTCCAGTCGGCATAGATCGAACAGGCCTTTGCGAGCCTGGTCCAGGCTGTCATAGCGCCGTAAAAAACGTTCGTCGGGCGCGTCGGGCAGGTACAGCAAGGTCAGCCCGCGGGCTTCATCGTGAATGAACGTGATTCCCGACAACGTGATTCTCTGCTCGCCACGGGTATCACGCCCTCCCGTCAAGAGATGCGCCGGTAGCAGGCGGATGCGCCGTGTCCCTGAGTCCCAGGCCGTGGCCGTGGCGGCATCGATGGCGATGTCGAGCAGTTGCAGTTCCGCGTCCGTCAGTTGGTTTTGCAGCCGTGCGTAGCGCCCTTGCAACTGCAAGAGCAGGCGCCAGGGTTTGATCAGCACTTCGCGGCGGTATTGCTGTTCAAAGGTCGACTCTTCCGGGTGACCCCGGAACGTGGCGTAGATATGTTCTTCGTATTTCTTCGCCAGGTTGAGGTCCCGCACCATAGCGCTCAGGTAGCCGGCGGTGAGCCCGGCCTGCAACGCTTGACCTTCCTCGGGGGCGTCGCTGGTCACTTTTACCTGCATAGAACCCAGGCGCAGGCTCATTGCGCTGTCGATGTTGGCCAATGCCAGTTGTTCCAGGGACAGGCTGCTGCGTTGGCGACTGGGGACATCTACCAGGCGCGTCGGCGTGCCGCCGATATTGCCGCCGGGGACGATGTCGCGTTGCTGTTGTACCGAATCCGGCAGATCCACGGAGACCGAAAACCCTTGCTCAAGGGCGAAATCCTTGCGCACACGCGCATCGATATGCCGCCGTACAAAGTCGTCTCGCGCGGGCAATGACTGGTCGAACAACGCTTGCGCACGTTCGATGGCCGGCGGGTAAGCCTGCATCAGCGGTTTCAGGCCTGCACGTTGCTCGGCTGTCTGGCTGCGCAGCCACTGTGGGAGCTGTTCGGCCAGGTGGGCGCCGTTGTCTTGTTCGAGTACCTGCAGGCAGGCCAGGTCCCGGGCTTCATGCACCGGCACCCGCAGGTTCTGGAGTGTCTGCAGGCGCAGTTTTTCCAGTTCGGCGGCACGTCGGCGGCCGTCGGGTGGTGCGGGATAATCGGCGCGTATCTGCGCGGCCTGTTCCTCGAACGCGACATGCTGCAGGTTGAGGCTGTAGTCGAGCGGGTCGGCGGTCAGTTCCTTGAACTGCACGGAAAGCGCCTGCTCCTCGGGCATCAGGCGTAATACCGAGGAGGCCAGGGCCTGGCGCGATTCGAACCGCTGCAGGCCGCCTGCGGTGCCAGGCCAGTACAACAACAGGCTGTGAAGGGCCTCGGGTGCGTCGGCCAGTGCGAGCGCGGAGGTAATGACCAGCGGGCCTTTGAGTTCGGTGGTGGTGACGGTGGTCGTGGCATTGCGCTGGCGGGTGATCGACAGCCGCAGCGAAGCGACGCACGCCTGCTCGTTGCGCGAAGCGCGCAACGGCTGGTCGAGCACCGTTTCCAGGCGGGTCAGTTCGTGCTGGTTAATCTGCTCCAGGTTCCGTTGCAGCCTGGCCTCGGCTCTCAAACCTTCGCGCCTGGCGGTGTACAGCGCTGTGTATTGGGTGTTGAGGGTCGTGGTGTCCAGCGGCCGCCTGCCCAGCATCGCCACAGCGGCGGCGACTGCCGCCAATTGCTGGGTATGCAGCTCGGCACGTGCTTGCCTGAAGGCGTTCAGGCGCGGCTCATCGCCTTGCAAGGCTTCGATGGCGATGCGTTGTCGCCGGATCATCGCTCGGCGATGGCCGGGGTCAAGGTCGGCGCCCAGCCAGCCGAAGGGCGGTGGTGAGTCCAGTTCGACTTCTTCGGCCGCCGGGGCTTGCCAGGGCGGCGCGGCAGAGAACAGAGGGCGCGTGCGTCGTTGCTGGTCCAGTTCGTCACTGTGCAGCAGTGCCAGAGGGGCGCCCTCGCGAAAAACCGGGTGATCGGGTGCGGTGCCCAGGCTCTGCCATTGAGTATCGACCAGCCATGCCAGCCATTGCTCGATGCCGTTGGTCAAGGGCTGCGTCTGTAGGGGGTAATGAAGGGTCGCCAAGGGATCTTCGACACCGAACAGTTCGCGTTGGTGGCCCAGTACCCAACCCTCCATCCCGGCACGTTGGCTGAAAACCTGCCAGGCCGGCTGATGAAACGGCACGTATAAAAGCTGGCTGACTGGCTGTTCCCCATCCAGGGTGACCACCCAGCCACCCGGCAGTGCATGCGGGCTGCCGTCGGCAAGTTTGAGCATCAGTTGTTCGGTGAATATTCTCTGGCCGTTCACTGACGGTACGTCCTGCGTCGGCTCAAGCAGTACGAACAGTGGCGTGAGCGGGGTGGCCCGCCCAATGTCCTGGGCCTTGAGCCACAAGCCCGTCGCCTCGAAATGCTCGCGATACAACTGTGCGGCGCGTTGGCGTCGGCTGACCGGAGTCTGCGGTGCCCGGCCCGCCCAATAGCGGTTCCAGGCCAGAGAGAGGGCGGCCCTGATATCCAGCTTACGGACCTGGTCCAGCAGTTGCGGTGCCGTCAGCGTGGCCAGTCGATGGCCGGCGGGTAGCTGCAGTACCTGCACATCGCTCAGCGTCGCGGTGTCCGTGGCAGGGTATTTGAGCAGAAACGCACAAGCCTCAGTCAGGGAGCAGCGGCTGGCCAGGTACTCGCCTATGGGCGGGCTTCGCAGCCCCACCTGGTTACCGTCCAGGTCCAGTTGTTGCTTGAGCGTGGCATTGATGGTCGCTCTCAGTGTCGGCGCATTGGTCATCAGTTCGAGCATGTCTCTACGGCAGTCAAGCAAGCGTTGCTCGGCGTGCAGCAGCAGGTTCTCGTCCTGGTTCAACGCCAGGGCCGTATGCGAAGGGGTAAAGTTCGGCAATGACAGTTCAGCAAATGCTGACGCAGGCAGGTCGGGCATGATGGGGCTTCCTTGGGCAAAAGGCCGATGGTTTCCGGCATCCGCCCATTGAACGCACCTGCGCCGGCGAGGTGGCGCTACATGTGTAGACCTGACCGCTGGGCACTCTTCATCAAACTGTCATGGAACTGTGGCAGCGCGCTTGAACAAACTTCATCAGACTCGCGCTCTACTGGGGTTCTGCGTTTCGGTGTTTTTCATGCGCGTGTTTTTTCTACTGGCCGCTCTATTGTTCGGCCTGCCGTCTTTTGCGGCTTCTCGATGTGATGTCAATGTCCCGACCCAAATGGTCGACCTGGAAAAAGTCAGCATCGCCTACCAGAGTATCGGCCGTGCGTCCGATCCTGCGTTGCTGCTGGTGATGGGCCTGGGCGGGCAGTTGATCCACTGGCCGGACGAAGTGGTGGTCGCCCTGTGTCAGCAGGGCTTCCGGGTGATTCGCTACGACAACCGTGATGTCGGCCTGTCCACCTGGCGTCAGGCTCCGGCCAGCGCCAACCTGACCTTCGAAGTGCTGCGCTACAAGCTTGGCCTGCCGGTGGCGGCGCCTTATACGCTGACGGATATGGCCGATGATGCGCTGGGTTTGATGGATGCCTTGCAGATCCGGCAATTCCACGTACTGGGCGCGAGTATGGGCGGCATGATCGCCCAGCACCTGGCGGCCATGGCGCCGCAGCGGGTAGAAAGCCTGACGTTGGTGATGACCAGTTCCGGCGCCGAAGGCCTGCCGGCGCCAAGTGCGGCGCTGGTGCAATTGCTGTCGCGGCGCAGCGCGCCCAATCGCGAGGTGGCGCTGGAGCAGCAAGCGGATTTACTGGCGGCCCTGGGCAGCCCGCAAGTGAAGGATGATCGTCAGGTATTACTGCAGCAGGCGGCGCTGTCCTATGACCGTGCGTTCAACCCGGATGGCGTGAAGCGCCAGATTATGGCAATCCTCGCCGAGCCCAGCCGCGTGCCGTTACTCAACCAACTGCGGGTACCGACACTGGTCGTGCATGGCACCGCTGATCCACTGTTGCCGGTGATGCACGGCGTGCACCTGGCCGCGCATATCCAGGGCAGCCAACTGAAACTGATTCCGGGCATGGCCCATCGCTTCCAGGAAGCCTTCAAGGCACCGTTGCTGACGGCGGTGCTGCCGTACCTGCAAGCCCATCGCGAAGATGCCGCGCACTGGGCACGGATCGACCCGGGTGAGGCTTCGAAGGTGCTGTGAACTTGGTGTATCGTGCAACCTTTACGGCGCGTCAGCGCCAACAAGAACGCCTGCGAGGTTGCCTGCCATGAGTACTCCCCTGAAAATCGATTTCGTCAGCGACGTGTCTTGCCCCTGGTGCATCATTGGTCTGCGCGGCTTGACCGAAGCGCTCGATCAACTGGGCAGCGAGGTGCAGGCCGAGATTCATTTCCAGCCGTTCGAACTCAACCCGAACATGCCCGCCGGCGGTCAAAACATCGTTGAGCACATCAGCGAAAAATATGGTTCTACCGCTGAGCAATCCCAGGCCAACCGTGAACGCATCCGCGACATGGGCGCGGCGTTGGGCTTCGCCTTCCGCACCGATGGCCAGAGCCGCATCTACAACACCTTCGACGCCCATCGCCTGTTGCATTGGGCCGGATTGGAAGGTTTGCAGTACAACCTCAAGGAAGCGCTGTTCAAGACCTATTTCAGCGACGGCCAGGACCCGTCCGACCACGCGACCCTGGCGATCGTCGCTGAAAGCGTCGGGCTGGACATCAAGCGCGCGGCCCAGATCCTGGCCAGCGACGAGTACGCCGCCGAGGTGCGCGAGCAGGAGCAATTGTGGGTGTCCCGTGGCGTGACCTCGGTACCGACCATCGTGTTCAACGACCAGTACGCGGTCAGCGGTGGCCAGCCGGCGGAAGCCTTCATCGGGGCCATTGGTCAGATCATCAGCGAAGCGAAAGGCTGAGCCTCAGTCAAACTTGTAGCTGATCGCCGTCTGCACCTGGCCCTGGTTCACGTCACCGGTTTTCTTGACGATGCTGCTGTTGGCCGCCGAACCGACCAGGTGCGTCCAACTGGCGCTGGTCATTAACGACCAATGACTCGCCAGCGGGAACTCAAAGCTTTGGGTCAACGTCAGGTTCTGGAAGCCGGCGCCGGCGTTGTAGGCGCGAATACCTGAGGCGGCGGATTCCTTGGCGTCGACGCCGAAGAAGGCCTGGGTCTGGCGGGCGTCGGCAAAGTACGCCATCAGGCCCGTGCTGCCGATGATGTTGCCACCCAGCGGGTAACCCAGTTCGCCACCGAGTTTGCCCAGCATGCCGGTTCGATTGCGTGCGCCGCCGACGGCTTGGCCGACTTGGGTGTAGACGCGCCAGAAATCGGCCGGGGCGTATTGGATGAAGCCACCGACCTCGGCCATGTCCGGCACATCACGCAAGCCGCGCAACGAACCGTTGGCAGTGCGGCCCTGCAGGTAATTGATATAGGGACCGGCGGTAAATCCGTTGGTATTGAGTGCGCTCCAGGTCAGGCCGTCGTCCGTACCCAGGCTGACATTGCCCCAATCCAGGTCCAGGTAGGGCACCGGCTTGACTTCGTAGCTGCTGGCGGTGGGGTCGCGGGGCTGATAGCTGACACCGGCACCCACCTGCCCGGTGATACCGGCGGCCCACACGGTGCTGGAAACGCCCAGCAAACCGAGCAGGCCGGTGAGTACAGTGCAAGTGACTTTGAACATTAAGCGAATTCCTTACAGGACTGGCGCGCATTCACGCGCGAAGGGTGCCCGCCGCGCAAGCACTCATCTTGTTTGTAGCAAGCTACAAAAATTGTAGCTTGCTCGACACATATAACCACACGTCTCAGCCAAAACCCCAGCCCCGCTGGCTTTCAGCCAGTTGGCACATTCTCTGCTATACCTCGGTGGCAAGCGCATACAGCGCGCTCCATCAAGGTAAACGCAATGATCCAGTGGCATATCGTGTGTGACTTCGACGGGACCATCACCCCCACCGATGTCATCGACAACGTCCTCCAACGCTTCGCCGGCCCCGAGTGGGAAACCATCGAACAGGAATGGCTGGATGGACATATCGGTTCCCGCGAATGCCTGAGCCGTCAACTGGCGCTGATCAAAGCGACCCCGGCAGAGTTGCTGGCGTACTTCGATAGCGTCGAAATCGATCCGGACTTCCCGGACTTCGTCGATCACGTCATGGGCCTGGGCGCCACCATCGAGGTGGTCAGCGATGGCATCGAACAGGGCATCGCGCGCATCCTGTCGCGCAACTACGTGACCCTGCTGCCGATCCTCGCCAACCGCCTGCGCCAGGTCGACCAGAACAGCTGGCGCATCGACTTCCCGTATTCCAGCGATGCCTGCCGTGCCGCTGCCGGCAACTGCAAGTGCAAATCCACCCCGCGCAACAAGCGCGTGCTGGTGATTGGCGACGGCAAGTCCGACATGTGCGTGGCTTCCACCGCCGACTTCGTCTTCGCCAAAGGCAGCCTCGCCAAATACTGCGAAGCCAACGACATCCCTCACGCGCGCTTCGACACCTTTGCCGAACTGCCTGCGTTGCTGGCCAAGCTGCCGATGGGCATCGCCGCCAACGCCACCACCTTTACAGCTGAAAATCAGGAACTCTTCCACCATGTCTGATATCCGTATCGCTACCGCCGAAGACCAGGTTCTTCTGGATAAAGAAGCCAAGTATTGCTCCTACGGCGACACCGTTCACTACATTGAGCCACCGCGTATTTTCAGCCGTTGCGAAGGCTCCTACGTGTGGGATACCGAAGACCAGGCTTATCTCGACCTGCAAATGTGGTACTCGGCCGTTAACTTCGGCTATGCCAACCCGCGCCTGAACAACGCGCTGAAACAGCAGATCGACACGCTGCCGCAAATCGCCAGCCAATACCTGCACAAAGGCAAGATCGAACTGTCGGAAATGATCGCAGTCGACGCCAAGAAAAAATTCGGCCTCGATGGTCGCGTGCACTTCAACGTCGGCGGTTCGCAGTCGATCGAAGACTCCCTGAAAGTCGTGCGTAACGCCAGTAACGGCAAGAGCCTGATGTTCGCCTTCGAAGGCGGCTACCACGGCCGTACCCTCGGCGCGTCGTCGATCACTTCCAGCTACCGCTACCGTCGCCGTTACGGCCACTTCGGCGAGCGCGCGCAGTTCATCCCGTTCCCGTACCACTTCCGCGGCCCTAAAGGCATGACCAAGGAAGAATACGGCAGCCACTGCGTGCAGCAATTCGCCCGTCTGTTCGAGACCGAATACAACGGTGTGTGGGACCCGAAAGTCGGTTCCAGCGAATACGCAGCGTTCTACGTCGAGCCGATCCAGGGCACCGGCGGCTACGTGATCCCACCGATGAACTTCTACCGCGAACTCAAGCACGTACTGGATCAACACGGCATCCTGATGGTGTCGGACGAAATCCAGATGGGCTTCTACCGTACCGGCAAGCTGTGGTCGATCGAACACTTCGACGTGCAGCCGGACGTGATCGTCTTCGGTAAGGCGTTGACCAACGGCCTGAACCCACTGGGCGGCATCTGGGCCCGTGAAGAGCTGATCAACCCGAAGATCTTCCCACCAGGTTCGACCCACTCCACCTTCGCCTCCAACCCACTGGGTACGGCGGTAGGTCTGGAAATGTTCAAGATGACCAGCGAAGTCGACTACGGCGCCATGGTCATGGCCAAGGGCAAGTACTTCCTGGAAGGTCTGCAAGACCTGCAGAAGCGTTTCCCGATCATCGGCGACGTTGACGGCCTGGGCCTGGCCCTGCGCTGCGAAATCTGCGGCCCGGATGGCTTCACGCCAGACAAGGCGACTCTGGACTACATGGTCGAAGAAGGCATGAAGGGTGACATGGTGGTTGATGGCCAGAAACTCGGCTTGATCCTCGACGTGGGCGGCTACTACAAAAACGTGATCACCCTGGCCCCGTCCCTGGAAATCAGCTACCCGGAAATCGACCTGGGCCTGAAACTCCTGGAGCAACTGCTGGTGCGAGCGACCAAACGGTGAACAGCATCGGAGTCGACCTCGGTGAGGGTGACGCCGGCTTCATTCTGGGTGAAGGCCCGGTCGGGATTCTGTTGATCCACGGCCTGACCGGCACCCCGACGGAGTTGCGCCAGGTCGCCAAGGGGTTGGCCAAGGTGGGCAACTGCACGGTGTACGTGCCCACTCTGGCTGGACACTGCGGCGATAACAGCGACTTGCAGGCCACTGGCTGGCTGGACTGGTATGAAGGCGTGCGCAAGACTTTTGCGCAGGTCAAGCAGCGCCACGAGCAGGTGTTTGTCGGTGGCTTGTCCATGGGCGCGGTGATGTCGATGTATGTGGCCGCCGAACACCCCGGGCAAGTGGCCGGGCTGCTGATGTACTCCACCACCTTGAAGTACGACGGCTGGAGCATTAACAAACTGGCGTTCCTGACGCCATTGTTGATGAAGATTCCATTCGGCGTGCACATTTGCCGCTTCGAAGAGAAGCCGCCTTACGGCATCAAGAACGAGCGCCTGCGCTCGATCGTCGAACGGCAGATGAAGGAAGGGGAGAGCAGCGAGGCCGGTTTGCTGACCATGGAGGGCATCACGGTGCGCGAATTGCACCGCATGAACGCCGTGGTCAAGAAACGCATGCCTGAGGTCAAGGTGCCGGCGCTGGTGCTGCATTCCATCGAGGACGACATCACCAGCCGTTGGAACGCCGATTACGTGGAGCGCCATCTCGGTGGGCCCGTGACCAAGATCTTGCTGGACAACTGCTATCACATGATCACCGTCGACCTGCAATACCGCCGGGTGATCGAGTTGAGCGCCGAGTTCATCGAGCAACATTCCGCCGCTATCCAGGCGCCCGTAGATTACCGCCAGCGGGCATAAGCCTGGGGGCGTGAGCTGATCATCGCCCAAGCCGTCTTGGGCGTTGAATCATCCTGCGCCGGGCCTGGAACGGCTGGAAGAAAGCGCGGTCTGTGTCCTTGACTGGGCGGACGAGCGAGCTCCAGTGCAACAGCCTGTTCTTCCTCCATCATGATGGGGGGCGAACGGGCTGCCTAAACTCGCGAAAATGTTTCTTCGACCGGATCGTTCCGACCCTGCCATGGCTGCTGTGATAAGCGAAACCCGATGATCACCAAAACCCGCCCAAAAGCCCGCCCCTTTGCCATCTCGCGCTGGAGCGTCCAGCGTAAGCTGGTGCTGGCGTTCTGGCTGGTCAGCGTCATTCCTACCATGATTGCGGCTGAATTGGCGGCTACCACGCTGTCCCAGATCTTCGACAGCAACGTGCGCATCTGGCTGCAAGAGTCGACCAAGATCGTCAAGGATGAGGTCGGCAACATCCTCCATGACAACGCGCGCATGGCCAAGCTGTTCCTGCGCTACACCAGCCCGCCGTCAAGCAAGCAGGCCGCCAGGCACGACCGGCTTACCGCCGACATTGCCAGCGCCACCGACATCGACGTGGTTGCGTTGGTTCGCGCGAGCGACCACAAGATAGTGTTCAGTACGGCGTCGGACGATGTAGTCAAACAGATCAACCTGACCAGCAACGCCGTCTTGCAGACTGTGCAGGTGGCCGGCGTGACCACGGGGCTGGTGGTCTCGACGTTCGAGACGACGCAGGAGGGGGAAGACTACCTGCTTCTGGTCGCCACCTACCTGGACAGCAGTTTCCTCACCAGCGTGGCGGATGTTCACTCCCTCGACCTGCGCCTGTACCTGGCCAACCCGTCCGGTTTTTCCGAGATATTCTCGACCCAGCGTTTTGATGATCACCCTTCGCGCATTCCGAAGAGTGTCGAAACGGCCATGCGTGCCACTAAACAGCCGAGTGAGCAGTTCACCAACAATTACAGCGGTTTGTATTGGCCGATCTTCAACGACGCCGGCGACTTGCAAGGCGTGATCTTCAGTGGCTTGCTGCGCCACACCAGCCTCGTGGGACTGGTGAACCAGAGCAACCTGTTTTTGCTGATTTTCCTGCTCAGCTCGGCGCTGTCCCTGGGCGCCGGGGTCTTGGTTTCACGGCGCCTGACCAAACCGCTGCGGGACTTGTCCCAGGGTGTGAACGCGGTGATTTCCGGCAATTATGAGCACCGTGTGCTGGTCAGTGGCGGCGACGAACTGGCGCAGTTGAGCAGCACCTTCAACCACATGACCGAGCGTCTGGGCGAGCTGCACCACCTGGAAGCCCAGTTGCGCCGCCGTGACCGCTTGCACGCCCTGGGCGAGGTCGCCATGGGCCTGGCCCACGAAATCCGCAACCCGCTGGGGATCATCAAGACCGCCACCCAGTTGTTGCACCGCCGCGCCGACCTGGCGGAGACCGACAAGCGCCACCTGGAATACGTGATCAGCGAAGTCAGCCGCATCAACGACTTGATCACCGAGTTTCTCGATTTCGCCAAACCCAACCCGCCGTTGCGCGTGGTGCAGGCGGCGCGCCCGGTGGTAGAGGAAATCCTCGGGTTCTGCGGACCGGAATTGGCCACCCACAACATTGAGGCGCACATCATCGACCAGGCCCCTGGCGCGACCCTCTACGCCGATGCCAAACAGGTCAAGCAAGCGTGCCTCAACCTGATTCTCAATGCCGTCGATGCGATGCCTGAAGGCGGGCGCCTGACGTTGGGCATCGCCAGCACGGGCGGCTACACCGTGATCAGCATCGCCGACACGGGCCAGGGCATCCCGGCGGATATGATTGAGCGTATCTTCACGCCATTCGTCACCACCAAGGCGTCGGGCACAGGCCTGGGGCTGGCTAAAGTCTATTCGATCATGGAAAGTCACGACGGCAGCATTGAATGTGCCAGTGAGAAAGATGCCGGCGCTACCTTCACCCTGTACATTCCGGCGCAGGGTGAAGACGACGGTGATGATGAGGAAGGTCATGACGCATAACGTGTTGGTAGTCGACGACGAGCCCAAGCTGTGTGACTTGCTGTCGTCTGCCTTGAGCCAGAACGGTATTCAGGTGTTCACCGCAAGCAATGGCCTGCATGCGCTCAAAGTGCTGGAGCAGGAAGACATCGACCTGGTGATCAGTGACTGGCGCATGCCGGGCATGGATGGTCCCGCGCTGCTGGCCGAGATCAAGGTGCGCTTCCCGGACCTGCCGGTGATCGTGATGACGGCCTACAGCACCGTGAAAAATGCCGTGCAGTCGATGCGCAATGGCGCCTATGACTACATCGCCAAGCCGTTCGACATCGACGAGCTGGATATCACCGTGGCCAAGGCCTTGCAGTTTCGCGACATCCTGCGCGACAACGCGCGGCTGCGTGCGGAGCTGGATCACCATGCACAATTCGACAGCCTGGTGGGCGAAAGCCCGGCCTTTCGCCAGGTGCTGCACTCGATCGACTCGGTACGCGACAGCAATGCAACCATCCTGCTGACCGGTGAAAGCGGCACCGGCAAGGAAATGGTCGCCCGTGCCATCCACAAGCATGGCAGCCGTGCCGACAAACCGTTCGTGGCGGTCAACTGCGCGGCGATCCCCGAAGGCTTGCTGGAAAGCGAGATGTTCGGCCATCGCAAAGGCGCGTTCACCGGCGCGGTGAGTGACCGGGTCGGACGCTTCATGCAGGCGGACAAGGGCACGCTGTTCCTGGACGAAGTAGGCGACATGCCCCTGGCCCTGCAGGCCAAGATCCTACGGGCGTTGCAGGAGCGGGTGATCGAGCCGGTGGGCGACCCGCGCGAGCGCAAGGTCGATGTGCGCGTGATTGCCGCGACGAACAAGAACCTGCTGGATGCGGTGGCCAATAAAGAATTCCGCGAAGACCTGTATTACCGCCTCAATGTATTCCCGATTCCTTTGCCACCTCTGCGTGAGCGTGTCGAAGACATCGTGCCTCTGGCCCGGCATTTCGCCGAGACCCTGAGCGCTACTGCCGGCAAACGCATCACCGGCTTCAGCCCGGAAGCGCTGCAGGCCATGGCGGCCTACAATTGGCCGGGCAATATCCGCGAACTGCAGAACTGCGTAGAGCGGGCGACGATTGTGGCGGCCAAACCGGTGATTGAAGACATCGACCTGCCGGCTTACCTGTTTGCCTCCAAACCCGCCGAGGGTGGCGTGAGCGCGATTCTCAGCGAAGGCCCCGGTGTGCCTCAGGACCTGGATGCGGCGCTGGCGGAGGTGGAGAAAGCCTACATCCTGGCGGCCTTGCAAGAAAGCAACGGGGTACAGGCCGCGGCGGCGTCGAAGATCGGGATTTCCGAAAGAAGCTTCTGGTATCGCCTGAAAAAGCTGGGCATCCAAGTGGAAAAAATTATCCGCTGATCTTCCTGGGTATCCTGGACCTTGTGTTGGGGCGCGTGTCAGGTGTGCACGCGTACCCAGATGCTCACCAACACCGTCGCTGCGATCAGCCATGCGACCGCTGCCACGGCTAAAGAGGCTTCCAGCCGCAGCCGATCCACCATCACATACAGTGTCGCCAAATACACAAAATACGGAATGATCGACCACATCCCGAACAGGATCGTGGTCTTCAAGTCGTCCAACGACCGGCCTTTTCCCACGATGTAATGGGCGATCAGCGCAAAGGTTGGAAACAGCGGCACCAGCCCTGCGATGTAGTAATTCCTGGTCTTGGCCAGTGCGGCCAGAATCAACACCACCGCCGCGCCCAATGCGGCTTTCAATAGCAGATCCACTGTGCGCTCCTTAGTGGCTCAAGCCATATTTCTTGACCTTGTCGAACAGGGTGGTCTTGGCCATCCCCAACTCCTGGCTGGCTTGTGTCAGGTTACCGCCGCTGCGTTGCAGGGCGTCGTTGAGCAGGTTGCGCTCGAAGGCTTCAACCGCTTCGGTGAAGGCCAGGCCCTGATTGCCGCTGCTGGCGCCACTTTTCTTGAAGGCGGGCAGGCCCAGGGCGAAACGTTCGGCGACGTTGCGCAGTTCGCGCACGTTACCGGGCCAGTCGTGGCTCATCAGGCTCGAGAGGGTCTGGTTATCCAGCTCCGGCGCGGCGCGGTCGAAACGCAGGGACGACTGCTGCAGGAAGTGTTCGAACAGTTGCAGGATGTCTTCGCGGCGTTCGCGCAGCGGTGGCAATTCCAGGGTCACCACATTGAGGCGGTAGTACAGGTCGCTGCGGAACTGGCTGGCGCGGCTCAACTCGTCGAGGTCGGCTTTGGTGGCGGCGATGACCCGGCAATCCACCGCCACGCTCTGGTTCGAGCCCAGGCGTTCGAGCGTGCGCTCCTGCAACACCCGCAGCAATTTGATCTGCAGGTTGATCGGCATGCTTTCCACTTCATCGAGGAACAGCGTGCCTTCGTGGGCATGTTCGATCTTGCCGATGCGGCGCTTGCCGGCGCCGGTAAACGCGTTGGCTTCGTGACCGAAAATCTCGCTTTCGAACAGGTTCTCCGGCAGGCCGCCGCAGTTCAACGCGACGAACTGGTGGGCGTGGCGCCGGCTGAAATCGTGCAGGCAACGCGCGACCAGTTCCTTGCCGGTACCGGTTTCGCCTTCGATCAGCACGTTGGCCGAGGTGTCGGCGACGTTGGCGATCAGTTCGCGCAGATGCTGCATGGCCGGCGAGCGGCCAATGATGCGGCCTTCCAGGGAGTCGCGCTCAGCCAACTGACGGCGCAGCGCCCACACTTCCCTTGCCAGGCCGCGTTGCTCCAGGGCGCGGCGCGCCACATCGACCAGACGCTCGGGGGAGAAGGGCTTTTCCATGAAGTCGTAGGCGCCGTTGCGCATGGCGCCCACCGCCATGGAGATATCGCCATGGCCGGTGATCAGTACCACCGGCAGGCTTTTATCCCGGGCCTTCAGGCGGGTCAACAGCTCCAGGCCGTCGATGCCCGGCAGGCGAATATCGCTGATCACAATGCCGGCAAAATTCTCGCCGATGCGCTTGAGCGCTTCTTCGGCACTGCCTACGCCCACACTGTGGATATCTTCCAGTGCCAGGGCTTGTTGGCAGCCGAGCAATACATGGGGGTCGTCTTCGACGATCAGGACGGTGAGGTCGTCCTTGGGGACTGTGGCGTCTGTATTCATGTCGACTCAGCTGTTTGAGCGCCTGCCAGCGGCAAGCACAGGACAAAGGCGGTACCACCAGTGGCCGGGTGTTCCACGGCGAGGTTGCCGCCGGTGGCCGCCGCGAGGCTGGCCGAAAGGGTCAGGCCCAGGCCCAGGCCCTGTTCGCCTGGCTTGGTGGTGAAGAACGGTTCGAACAAATGTTTGCGTGCCTCGGGGTCGACACCGTGACCGTTGTCGCGTACTTGCAGGCGGTATTTGCCGTCGGCGCTGTGGCCGTCCAGCCACAGTGCCGGCGCCGGCTGTGCCTGCATGGCGTCAAGGGCGTTGCCGATCAGGTTGACCAGGATCTGTTCCAGGCGCGTCTGGTCGATCTGCAGCTGGGCGTTGGCGAAGTTGCGATGAAGGGTTATCGGCAAGCCGTCCAGACGCGCCCCCAGCAACTCGAACGCGGCGTCCACGGCTTTGCCGAGGTTGGCTTCGCCCTGGTCGTCACCGCGTCGGGCGAACGAGCGCAAGCTGGCGGTGATGCGGCCCATGCGGTCGATCAGTTCGTTGATGGTCTTGAGGTTCGCGCTGGCGGTGTCGAGGGCGCCGCGCTCAAGGAAGCGCACGGTGTTGCCCGACAGCGTGCGCAGGGCCGCCAGCGGCTGGTTCAATTCATGGGCGATACTGGTGGACATCTGCCCGATGGCTGCCAACTTGCCCGCCTGTACCAGTTCATCCTGGGCGCGGCGTAGGGTTTCTTCGGCCTGGCGCCGTTCGCGGATCTGACCCTTGAGCCGTTCGTTGCTGGCACGCAGGTCGGCGGTGCGTTCGGCAATCCGCCGCTCCAACTGGCTGTTGGCTTCCTGCAAGGCTTCGCGGGCAGCCAGGCGGGTGGCGATGACCTTGCGCCGTTCGTTCCAGGCGATCAGCAGAAAGGCCACCAGGCCGAAGGCGACGGCCACCAGGATGCCTTGATTGATTGCCGCGCGGCGCAGGTCATTGAGCGGCGTCAGCAAGGTGAAATTCCATGGCGTGTCGTTGAGCGGACGGGTTTGTGCCAGGTAGCTGACCGCATGTTCGTCGTTCACCACTTCACTGTTGGCCGGAAAGGTGAGTTTCTCGGTGCCCTCGTTGAGGCGCTCGCGGGCCAGGGGTTGCAGCTCGTTCAGGGTCGCCCAGTAATACTGCAGGCTGTGGGCCAGGCGCTCCTTGGTGTCATCGCTCAGTGGGCGCACGGCCTTGAGTCGGCGGGCCGGGTCGCTGGAGAGGATGATGATGCCGTTTTCATCGCTGACAAACGCTTCGAGGCGTGCCCGTTGCCAGCGTTCTTCCAGGGCTTCGAGACGCACTTTGACCACGGCCACGCCGATGATCTTGCCGTGCTCTTCCAGGCCGTGGGCCAGGTAATAGCCGGGTTCGCCGTTGGTGCTGCCGATGCCGTAGAAACGGCCGGGTTGGCCACGCACGGCGTTCTGGAAATAGGCACGGAAGGACAGGTCTTCACCCTGGTAACTGTCGGCATCGCGCCAGTTACTGGTGGCCAGTACACGGCCGGTGGTGTCCATCACGTAGATGGCCCGGCTGCGACTGCGTCGGTTCAGGCCCTCCAGGTAATCGTTGACGGTTTTGCGCGTCTCCTGATTCGGATCGGCCAGCAGTTGGGAAACGCTGGACTCCAACTCCAGGAGGCTGGGCAGGTAGGTGTATTTGCTCAGTTCGCTTTCGACGGTGCGGGCGTGCAGCTCCAACTGGCGTTCGCCATTGTCGCTGAGCGTGCGGATGCCATAGAACTCACTGACCCAGAAGCCGATGTAGCCCAGGCCGATCATCAGGGCAATGATCAACGGCGGCAGGAACAGTTGGCGAATCAGACGTGGTTTCACGGCAAGTGATGGCGGTGCGGCGCGAAATTGGTTGGGGTCGCATTTCATCACAGATGCCTTGGGTCAGCTACTTCTCCCCCCGACTGCAGGAGCGAGTTGCTTTTTAGTGCTGCAGGATTTTCTCGAGGAAGTGCTGCGCGCGTTCGGAGCGCGCGCTGATATCGCCGAAGAACTCTTCTTTCGGGCAGTCTTCGATGATCTTGCCGGCATCCATGAAAATCACGCGGTCGGCCACTTTACGGGCAAAGCCCATTTCGTGGGTCACGCACATCATGGTCATGCCTTCCTGTGCCAGTTGCACCATCACATCGAGCACTTCGTTGACCATTTCCGGGTCGAGGGCCGAAGTGGGTTCGTCGAACAACATGACGATCGGGTCCATGGCCAGGGCGCGAGCAATCGCCACCCGTTGCTGCTGGCCGCCGGACAGTTGGCCCGGATGCTTGTGTGCGTGAGCCGACAGGCCAACGCGGTCAAGCAGTTGCAGGCCCTTCTTGGTGGCTTCTTCCTTGCTGCGGCCGAGCACCTTGATCTGCGCGATGGTCAGGTTTTCGGTGATGGTCAGGTGTGGGAACAGTTCGAAGTGCTGAAAGACCATGCCCACGCGCGAGCGCAGTTTCGGCAGGTTGGTCTTCGGGTCGGCGATGGAGGTGCCGTCGACCACGATGTCGCCCTTCTGGAACGGTTCCAGCGCGTTGACGCATTTGATCAGGGTGGACTTGCCCGAGCCCGATGGCCCGCACACCACGATCACTTCGCCTTTTTTAACCTCGGTGCTGCAATCGGTCAGCACCTGGAAGTCGCCATACCACTTGTTGATGTTCTTGATAGAGATCATACGGCAAACCTTTTTTGCAGACGCTTGACCAGCAGCGAGGCGGAAAAGCTGATGATGAAGTAGACGACACCGGCGAAGATCAGGAACTCATTGGAGCGGCCAATGATGTCGCCGTTGGAACGGGCGGAGTTGAGGAAATCCACCAGGCCCACGGTGTAGACCAGCGAGGTGTCCTGAAACAGGATGATCGACTGTTGCAGCAGCAACGGGGTCATCTTGCGGAACGCCTGGGGCAGGATGATCAGGCGCATGGTCTGGCCATAGGTCATGCCCATCGCTTGGGCTGCGCCCATCTGGCCCTTGGGGATCGACTGCACGCCGGCCCGCACGATTTCACAGAAGTACGCGGCTTCGAACATCATGAAGGCCACGACGCAGGATGTGAACGCGCCGATCGGGGTGTCCTCGCCTGTGATCCAGCGCAACACGAACGGTACCGCCAGGTAGAACCAGGTGATCACCAGCAGCAGCGGGATCGAGCGGAAGTAGTTCACATAAGCGCCGGCCAGGCGCGACAGCAGTTTGTTGGACGACAGGCGCATCAGCGCGAGGAGCGTACCCAGCGCGATGCCGCCGACCACGCCCATGACCATCAGTTGCAGGGTCATGAGCATGCCGTTCCACAGGCCGGGGATGGCGGGGATGATGCCGCTGAAATCGAAGTCCATTATTTACCCCCCACGGAGATCAGGCCGGGCACGGCGACTTTCTTCTCGACCAGGCGCATCAGCAACATCAGGCTCATGTTCAGGGTGAAGTAGATCAATGTGGCCAGGGTGAAAGCTTCAAACAGGTTGGCCGAGAACTCGGCGGTCTGCTTGGTTTGCGCCAGCAACTCCATCAGGCCGATCAAGGACGCCACGGAGGAGTTCTTGAAGACGTTGAGGAATTCCGAGGTGAGCGGCGGAATGATGATCCGGTAGGCTTGGGGCAGCAGCACGTTCCAGTAGATCTGCGGCAGCTTGAAGCCCATGGCGCGCGCGGCGGATTCCTGGCCGCGTGGCAGCGCCTGGATGCCGGTGCGCACCTGCTCGCACACTCGAGCGGCGGTGAACAGGCCCAGGCACACGACAACGCTCAGGTAGGCCGAGGTGGTCGGGTTGAGGTCTTGTTTGTACCAGTCCTGCAGGTTCTGCGGCAGCATGTCGGGTACCAGGAAGTACCAGATGAACAGCTGAACCAGCAGCGGCACGTTACGAAACAGTTCCACGTAGCAGGTCGCGATGCCCGATACGAGACGGTTTGGCACGGTGCGCATGACCCCCAGTATGGAGCCCAGCAGCAAGGCGATAATCCATGCCACGACAGCGATGGCGATGGTCCAGCCCAGGCCGGCGATGTACCAGTCGAGATAAGTCTCGCTGCCCACGCCGGTGGACTTGAAGAATACGCCCCAGTCCCAGTTGTAATTCATTAGGGTCTCCCCTCGAGATCGATCGATGTACAAGCACCCGCTTGGGGAAGATCCTTTCCCGCCTGACAGTGAACGCCAGGCACACGCGATCGGCTCGAAAACCGCCAGGTCGAGTGTTCCAAATTAAAGCCAGCAGGTAGTAACAGACGCCTGAGGGAGCGTTGGCTCCCTCAGGAGATAAGCTTAGTCAGGTCTCAGATTTTTACGTCAGGCGCTGGCTTGTCGCTTGGGTTGGCTATCAGCTCCTTGACCTTGTCGCTCATCGGGAATTTCAGGTTCAGGCCTTTAGGTGGGATCGGGCTTTCGAACCACTTGCTGTAGATCTTGTTGATTTCGCCGGATTTGAACAGGGCAACAATGGCGTCATCGACAGCTTTCTTGAAGGCTGGGTCGTCTTTACGAACCATGCAGGCGTAGGCTTCGAAGGATTGTGGAGTACCGGTGATGACCCAGTCGTCCGGCTTCTTGGCCTTGGCTTCTTCACCGGCGAGCAGGGCGTCGTCCATCATGAAGGCAACGGCGCGGCCGCTTTCCAGCATCTGGAAGGATTCGCCGTGGTCTTTGGCGGAGATGACGTTCATGCCCATCTGCTTGTCGGCGTTCATCGCCTTGATGATGCGCTCGGAGGTGGTGCCGGCGGTGGTCACGACGTTCTTGCCTTTCAGGTCGGCGAAGTCGGCGTAGCTCGGCTTGCCATCCTTGTCTTTCTTGACCAGCAGACGGGTGCCGATTTCGAAGATGTTGATGGTGAAATCAACTTGCTGGGCGCGTTCGGCGTTGTTGGTGGTGGAACCGCACTCAAGATCCGCAGTGCCGTTCTGGATCAGCGGGATACGGGTTTGCGAGGTGACCAGGTTGTACTTGGTCTTCAGGTCGGGCTTGTTCAGGTCTTTTTTCAGTTGCTCGACGACAGCCACTTGAATGTCGTGGGAGTAGCCGACAGGTTTGCCCGAACCATCCGCGATGTAGGAAAACGGAATGGAGCTGTCGCGGTGTGCGAGCGTGATGGTGCCGGAATCGTTGATCTTCTTCAGCGTGCCGGTAAGCTCGGCGGCGAAAACTGGAGTGCTGATCAGAGCAGCAGCGATAGCTGCGCCCAGAATATGGGGAACGATGCGCATCAATACTTCCTCGACATTTGTTTTTTTTATGAAGCCGGCTAGACGGCTCTCTTGTACAGCGAATGCCTGTAACGGCTCCTGAGGCGTCTCAGGCAATCGTCAGGAAGTGTAGAGCATGACTCGTGCCATACCCGAAGTAAAAGGTTAACTGACTGATTTACATGGATATTAAATTTGTATGACGGCGGTTTTACACCGGTGCAATACGGTAAACCGAATGGTGCAGGGGATGCCGTTCGGAAAACCGAATGGGCATGGGGCTATAAAAAAGCCCCTGGACCTTAAGGTGCAGGGGCTTCGGCGAGTGGCTTATGGCTCAGGCTGCTTCGATCTTGGCGCGGTTCTGTTCCACCTTGGACAGGTACCGCTGCAGGTTTTCCTGTTCCTGCGGGGTGGTGAACAGGCCCAGTTTGGTACGGCGCCACAACACGTCCTGCGGTTGTGTCACCCATTCTTCGGCGCACAGGTAATCGACTTCACGGGTGTACAGGCCACCACCCAGGTGGTCGCCCAGGTCAGCCAGCGATTGCACGCCTTCCAGCAGGCGCCAGGTGCGGCTGCCATACGTGGTCGCCCAGCGCTGGGCAATTTCGCGCGGTACCCAGGCGAATTTGCTGCGAATGGCGTCGGCCAGGGCTTGTGGTGTGGTCATGTTTTCGCCGCCGGGCAGGCTGGCTGTTGCGGTCCAGCTTGGACGCATATGGGTGAAGAACGGCGCCAGCTGTGCCATCGCCGACTCGGCCAGCTTACGGTAGGTCGTCAGCTTGCCGCCGAATACCGACAGGATCGGCGCTTCACCGTTACCGCCGGACAGTGCCAGGGTGTAGTCGCGGGTGATGGCCGATGGGTTATCCGACTCATCGTTGCACAGCGGGCGTACACCGGAGTAAGTGTGGACGATGTCGTCACGGCTCAGCTGCTTCTTGAAGTGGGCGTTGACTACATTGAGCATGTAGTCGGTTTCACCTTCGGTAATCGCCACTTTAGCCGGGTCGCCGGTGTATTCACGGTCAGTGGTGCCGATGATGGTCAGGTGGTCCTGATACGGAATGGTGAAGACAATGCGCTGGTCTTCGTTCTGCAGGATGTGCGCGTGGGCGCCTTCGTACAGCCTCGGCACGATCAGGTGGCTGCCCTGGATCAGGCGGATGCCGTAGGGCGAATCCAGCTTCAGGTCATCCTTGATGAACTTGGCGACCCACGGGCCTGCGGCGTTCACCAGCGCCCGGGCGCGGATCGAGAACAGACTGCCATCGGCACGCTCCATGTCCATTTCCCACATGCCGTTGCTGCGATGTGCACTGACGCAACGGGTCTGGGTATGGATATGTGCGCCTTTCTCGCGGGCGGCCATGGCGTTGAGTACCACCAGGCGGGCGTCATCGACCCAGCAGTCGGAATATTCGAAGCCTTTGGTGATTTCGCTTTTCAGCGGACTGTCAGGGCCGAACTTGAGGCTTTTGGAGCCTGCAAGTTTCTCGCGCTTGCCCAAGTGGTCGTACAGGAACAGGCCGGCGCGAATCATCCATGCCGGACGCAGATGCGGACGGTGCGGCAACACGAAACGCATCGGCTTGACGATGTGCGGGGCCTTGGCCAGCAGTACTTCACGTTCGGCCAGGGCTTCGTGCACCAGGCGGAACTCGTAATGTTCCAGGTACCGCAGGCCGCCGTGAATCAGCTTGCTGCTGGCAGAAGACGTGTGGCTGGCGAGGTCGTCCTTTTCGCAAAGGAATACCGACAACCCGCGCCCGGCTGCGTCTGCTGCAATGCCGACGCCATTGATCCCGCCACCGATTACGGCAACGTCATAGACTTCGGCAAGCGGTGGAGCAGGCAAGGTGGAAGGGGTCATCGGCTGGCCTCGCGATCTTTTCGTCTTTGAATTCGAACATTAATGTTCATTTGCGAAAATGGTAGCTGATAAACACGCCCACAGCCACCCAACTTCGATTGAAAAAACTCATCGAAGGACGGAAAAAGGAAAATTTGTGAACATGAACCCGGGGCGGGCTCCAGAATAAGGGCTGAACACCGGAGCTGGCCCCTCCCTCATTCAACCGGGTTCCAGCAAGGGAGCACAGTCAATGCGGGAGGAGGCCTGCTCCGATCACGGCCGGACAGGCGCTAAACGACTTCCAGGCGAACTTTGTGCTGGTTGAGCAACTGTACCAACGCCGGCACCGGCTGCTGGTCGGTCACCAGGCAATCCACCAGGCTGATCGGCCCCAAGCGAATCATGGCGTTGCGCCCGAACTTGCTGGAGTCCGCCGCCAGGATCACTTGGCGTGCATTGGCGATGATCGCCTGGGAAACCCTTACTTCCTGATAATCGAAATCCAACAGACTGCCGTCTTCGTCGATGCCGCTGATGCCCACCAAGGCAAAATCGACCTTGAACTGGTTGATGAAATCGACGCTGGCCTGGCCCACCACACCGCCGTCCCGGCGCACATTGCCACCGGTCAGCAACACATCGAAGTCGTCCTTGGCACTGAGCATGGCGGCGACGTTGAGGTTGTTTGTGATGATTTTCAGGTGGTTGTGATTGAGCAGCGCACGGGCTATGGATTCGGTGGTGGTGCCGATATTGATGAACAAAGAGGCATGGTCGGGAATTTGTGCGGCGATGGCTTCACCGATGCGCTGTTTCTCATCGCGCATTTGGTCGGCACGCATGGCGTATGCCGTGTTCTCGACACTGGAATCATAGGCCGCGCCGCCATGGTAGCGGCGCAACAGATTGGCGTCCGCCAGTTGGTTGATATCGCGGCGGATGGTTTGCGGGGTGACAACGAACAGCTGCGCCATTTCCTCGATACTGACGTAGCCGCGTTCGCGGACCAGTTCGAGGATTTGTTGTTGGCGGGGAGGCAGATTCATGGGGCGTCCTTTGGGCTGCCATACAAAAAGTGGCCCATGATGACGCAGCAAGCGGCTCCCCGCCAGTTACAACCCGATATGGATCCGGCAGTTGGCTTATTCGGCGCCTTCGTGGGGCTCCCAGTCGCGGGTGCGGCTGACCGCTTTCTGCCAGCCTGAGTACAACTTCTCCTTGGCTGCCTCATCGAGCTGTGGTTCGAATTCGCGCTCGATCACTGCTTTACCGCGCAACTCCTCCAGGCTACCCCAGAAGCCACACGCCAGGCCCGCCAGGTAAGCCGCACCGAGGGCCGTGGTTTCGCGCATTTGCGGGCGCTCGACCTGAGTACCGAGGATGTCGGCCTGGAATTGCATCAGGAAGTTGTTGGCCACTGCACCGCCGTCTACACGCAGAGCCCTGAGGCGTTCGCCCGAGTCCTGCTGCATGGCGTCGAGGACGTCGCGAGTCTGGTAGGCAATAGACTCCAGGGCTGCACGAATAATGTGATCCACGCGTACGCCGCGGGTCAGGCCGAACAGCGCGCCGCGGGCGTAGGGGTCCCAGTACGGAGCGCCCAGGCCGGTGAACGCCGGCACCAGGTATACGCCATTGCTGTCCTTGACCTTGCCGGCGAAGTATTCGGTGTCGTGGGCGTCATTGATGATTTTCAACTCATCACGCAGCCACTGCACGGTGGAGCCACCGTTGAAGACCGCGCCTTCCAAGGCGTAGGCCACTTCGCCGCGCGGGCCGCAGGCAATGGTGGTGAGCATGCCGTGCTTGGACTTCACGGCTTTATCGCCGGTGTTCATCAGCAGGAAACAACCGGTGCCGTAGGTGTTCTTGGCTTGGCCCGCTTCGACGCACATCTGGCCGAACAGGGCGGCCTGCTGATCACCGGCGATGCCGCCGATGGCGATGCCGCTTTTGGTGCGGCCGTAGATTTCGGAGGAGGACTTCACCTCCGGGAGCATTTCCCGAGGGATGTCGAGAATCTCCAGCATTTTCGCATCCCACTCCAAGGTGTGGATGTTGAAGAGCATGGTGCGCGAGGCGTTGGTGTAGTCGGTAACGTGGGTCTTGCCGCCGGTAAATTTCCAGATCAGCCAGCTGTCGATGGTGCCGAACAGCAGCTCGCCGTTGCGCGCACGCTCGCGGCTGCCTTCGACGTTGTCGAGAATCCACTTGAGCTTGGTGCCGGAGAAGTACGGGTCGGTAACCAGGCCCGTGGTGTCGCTGATGTATTGCTCATGGCCATTGCGCTTGAGCTGCTGGCAGATCTCCGTGCTGCGGCGGCACTGCCAGACGATCGCATTGTAGATCGGGCGACCGGTGACTTTGTCCCACACCACAGTGGTTTCACGCTGGTTGGTGATGCCGATGGCGGCAACCTGGTCATGGTGCAGGCCGGCTTGGGCCAGGGCCTCGACCATCACTGCGCTCTGGGTGGCGAAGATTTCCATCGGGTCATGTTCGACCCAGCCAGCCTGCGGGTAATGCTGAGCGAATTCACGCTGGGCGGTGCATACCACGTTGGCGTCCCGATCAAAAATGATCGCCCGCGAACTGGTGGTGCCCTGATCAAGGGCAATGATGTAGTTCTTGTTCTGAATGTCGGTCATGTCGATTGCCTTGGACGGAAGTAAGGAAGTCAGTAATCAGCCTGGGCCGCGAAAAGGGCAGTGGGCGCCAGGCTGGCGCGATCAGGAAATATGCGTCTTGCCGTTGACGGCGGTGTCAGTTGTTTCAGAAGCAGCCGGTGCGGCGCTCGGCAGGTGACGGGCAATCAACCCGCGATAGGCTGCAGCGCCGAGGCATGCGCCGATGATCGGAGCGAAAATCGGCACCAGGAAGTAAGGAATATCGCGACCACCCGTGAAGGCTATTTCACCCCAACCGGCGAAAAAGGTCATCAGCTTGGGGCCGAAGTCACGCGCCGGGTTCATCGCAAAGCCGGTCAGCGGGCCCATGGCGCTACCGATCACTGCAATCAGCAGGCCGATCAGCAGGGGCGCCAACGGGCCGCGCGGCAGACCGTTGTTGTCGTCGGTGAGGGCCATGATCACGCCCATCAGGATAGCGGTGATGATCATCTCTACCAGGAACGCCTGGGCGGTGCTCAGCAGCGCATGGGGGTAGGTGGAGAACACCGACGCCAACTCCAGGCTGGCCTGGGAGCCGCGAACCATATGGTGAGTTTGTTCGTAATCGAAAAACAGGTTGCTGTAGAGCGTATAGACCAATGCTGCGGAGCAAAACGCACCGGCGATCTGGGCAAGGATATAGAAGGGCAGTTTGCGCTTTTCGAAATCGGCGAAAATACACAGGGCAATACTGACTGCCGGGTTGAGGTGAGCCCCGGAAATACCGGCGCTCAGGTAGATCGCCATACTTACGCCGACCCCCCAGATAATACTGATTTCCCATAACCCGAAGCTGGCATCCGCGACCTTGAGCGCAGCCACACAACCGGTACCGAAGAAGATCAGGAGCGCAGTCCCCAGGAATTCGGCCATGCATTGGCTCGAAAGTGAAGGCTGTTGAAGAGCAGTTGTCATGGAAAACCTCTGTTTTTGTTGTTGTCTGTTGTCTCGTCGCAAAGGGCGAGCGTCGACTTTCACCGTGGAAAAGGATCCCCATCCTGGCCCACGGTTTACTGCTCGAGTGCTGCAGGGGTTATTCCTACAGTATTCGGAAACGAAAAAATATAGACAAGAATGGCGCCTGTCAAAGGTCGAAAGTGAACCATTGGTCATTTTCGAACTATTGGTGTGGTGAATGATCATGCGATGCGCATTGCGTGACGGTTATCCAAGGGTTGCACTAGAGCGTTTTGTGCGCACTTGGCCTAGAATTGGCCATCAGTTTGCCCAGCCTGGAGCGCTCATGACCCCCGCATTGGACCTGTTGAAAAAAGTTCGCGCCGAACATCGTATTCACAGTTATGAACACGACCCCAAGGCGGCGTCTTATGGCTTGGAAGCGGCGGAAAAGCTGGCGCTCGACCCGGCGCAGGTGTTCAAGACGCTGCTGGCCAGCAGCGAGAAAGGTGAGTTGCTGGTGGCGGTCGTGCCGGTCGTCGGAAGTCTGGATCTAAAAGCCCTGGCCCAGGCGGCAGGGGTGAAAAAAGTCGAGATGGCCGACCCGTTGTCGGCGCAACGCGCCACGGGTTACTTGTTGGGCGGTATCAGCCCACTGGGTCAGAAGAAGCGTTTGCGCACGTTCATCGATGTGACGGCACAACCGTTTGCGACGATTTTTGTCAGCGCGGGGAGGAGGGGCTTGGAGGTTGAGCTGCCGGCGGCCGTGCTGGCTGAACATACCCAGGCCAAATTCGCGGAAATTGGCCGGGCCTGATAGGTGCTTATGCCGGGTTGTTGCGGCGTACGCCAGAGTCGGCGTGAGGGAGGAGCGCGGCAACGCTGCCTGATGCCTGGAACAGCACCAGATGTTCAGCCGCAACACGAATGCCGACGTCCGCCCCGACCTGATGATCGGCATGGCTGGGGAAGATTGATTCCAGTTGAGCACCCGTTGGCAGCTGCAAGCGGTACAAGGTCGAGGCGCCGAGGAAGGTCTTGCCGACAATCCGCGCTTTCAAGGCGCTGTCCGGTGCATAAACGATGTCATCCGGGCGCAGCAACACGTCCACCGCGCCACCTGTAGGCCAGGTGTAGGCGCGATTACCGCGCAGGTCGCCCAGTTCAGTGCTGACCGATTCCGGCGAACTCAACTGGCCACGAATGAAATAGCCCTGGCCGATGAAGCTCGCCACGTAAGGCGTCTGCGGCTCGTGATAGAGGTTGTAGGGCGTGTCCCATTGCTCAAGGCGACCCTCTTTGAAAACCCCTACCTGATCACTGACGGCGAATGCTTCTTCCTGGTCATGGGTCACCAGGATCGCACTGGTGCCGCGCGCCTTGAGAATGTCACGCACTTCATGGCTGAGCTTGCGCCGCAGCTCGCCGTCGAGGTTGGAGAACGGTTCGTCGAGCAGCAACAGTTGCGGCTCCGGCGTCAGGGCGCGAGCGAGGGCGACACGTTGCTGCTGGCCGCCGGAAAGCTCGTGGGGAAAGCGCTTGCCCAGGTTCTTCAGGTTGACCAGTTCGAGTAACTCGGCGACCACGCGGTCTTTTTGCGGGTGTTTGCGAATGCCGAAGGCGATGTTGTCGGCCACGCTCAGATGAGGAAACAGAGCGTAATCCTGGAATACCATGCCAATCCGGCGCTTCTCTGGCGCCAGGGTGAAACCTGCGCTGGAGATGACTTCGCCGGCCAGGCTGATTTCGCCTTCATGCACCGGTTCAAACCCGGCAATTGCACGCAGGGTGGTGGTTTTGCCGCAGCCCGAGGACCCCAGCAGACAGCCGATGTCGCCGGCATTGAGGTGCAGGTTGAGGTTCTGCACCACCCGTTGATCTTGATAGCCGCATGCCAGGTTGCGCAGGTTCAGCAGAAGAGCATGACTCATGCGTGGTGATACGCCGGCTCTACCAGGAACTCGAGCAGGGCCTTCTGCGCGTGCAGGCGGTTTTCGGCCTGGTCCCAGGCGACCGAGCGCGGGTCGTCCAGCAGGTCGAGGCTGATTTCTTCGCCACGATGCGCTGGCAGACAGTGCATGAACAAGACATCCGGCGCGGCCAGGTCGAGCAACGCGCGGGTGACCTGGAACGGTGCGAACAAGGCCAGGCGCTGGGCGGTTTCTTCTTCCTGGCCCATGGAGGTCCAGACGTCGGTACTGACCAGATGCGCACCGATCACGGCATCGCGCGGGTCGCGCACCACGGTGACGCGGTCACCGGCCTGCGCCAGGAAGCGCACCTCGGGCTCATAGCCTTCGGGGCAAGCGATGCGCAGTTGGAAGTCGAACTGGATCGCCGCTTCTATATAACTGTTGCACATGTTGTTGCCATCGCCGATCCAGGCCACGGTCTTGCCCCGGATCGCGCCGCGATGCTCAAGGAAGGTTTGCATGTCGGCCAGCAATTGGCAGGGATGCAGGTCATCGGACAGGCCGTTGATCACCGGTACGCGGGAGTTGGCGGCAAATTCGGTCAATGTGCTGTGGGCGAACGTACGGATCATCACCGCATCCAGCATGCGCGACATGACGATGGCGCAGTCGCTGATCGGCTCACCCCGACCCAGTTGGGTATCGCGCGGTGACAGGAAGATCGCCTGGCCGCCCAGCTGGATCATGCCGGCTTCGAACGATAAGCGGGTGCGGGTCGAGGACTTCTCGAAGATCATCCCGAGCACGCGGTTTTTCAAAGGCTCAAACAGTACGCCGCGGTTACGCAGGTCTTTAAGCTCAATGCCTCGACGGATCACGCTGACCAGCTCTTCGGGCGTGCAAGCCATCAGGGAGAGAAAGTGCCTTGCGCTCATCATTAACTACCTTTTGCAACAGACCGCAGATACTCAAAGCCTTGTTTATTGTGACAACGGGCGAGACCTGCGGCGAAAGCCGCACGGGGCGACGAAATAGGGGAAGGCGCGATATTGACACTAAATGTCGCGTCTTACCAATAGGGCTACGATTTTAAGGGTGTTCAAGAAGGGCGCGAGGGCGCTTTTGAAGACTGATTCCTGGCGGCAGCGGGGCATTTGTACACTGGCGTTGCAACCTTTTGCAATGCGCGAGGGCGGGCCCAGGCCAGGCTGTGTCGGTTTCAGAGACCGTGTGGGAAACGTCTGAAACATTTGCTCATGCTTAGACACATGGCTTGGCCTGATAGCCATCGATTCACAAGGCGAACGGTGCTGGCGACTCCGCGGGGCTGGGTCCATAGTCTGGGCCAAAGCCCCTATAAAAGAGACTGGCCATGACCAAGACTCTCCACCACCGAGCCTGCCATCTGTGTGAAGCCATCTGCGGCCTGACCCTGGAAACCACCCTGGCCGACGACGGCCACCTGGCGATTACCTCGATCAAGGGGGACCCGCAGGACACGTTCAGCCGTGGGCATATCTGTCCCAAGGCCGTGGCGCTGCAAGATATCCAGAATGACCCGGACCGTCTGCGTCAACCGATGCTGAGAGTGGGCAGCGAGTGGCAGCCGATCCCTTGGGAGGATGCATTCGCACACGTCGCCGAGCGGCTGGCCGATATCCAGGCGCGCCATGGGCAGAACGCGGTGGCGGTGTATCAGGGCAACCCCAGCGTGCACAACTACGGGCTGATGACCCACAGCAACTACTTCCTCGGCTTGCTCAAGACGCGCAATCGGTTCTCGGCGACTTCGGTGGACCAATTGCCCCACCACCTCACCAGTCACCTCATGTATGGCCACGGCCTGCTATTGCCGATCCCGGATATCGACCACACCGACTTCATGCTGATCCTTGGCGGCAACCCGCTGGCGTCCAATGGCAGCATCATGACAGTGCCGGATGTGGAGAAGCGCCTGAAAGCCATCCAGGCCCGTGGTGGTAAAGTGGTAGTGGTCGATCCACGACGCAGCGAGACGGCCGCGATGGCCGATCAACACCTGTTCGTGCGCCCGGGAGGGGATGCCGCGCTGTTGTTTGGGGTACTCAACACGTTGTTCAGCGAGAACCTGACCCGCGCCAGTCATTTGCCGGTTGAAGGTCTTGAGGATGTGAGCCGGGCGATCGCCGGGTTTACCGCCGATGCGATGAGCCGCCAATGTGCGGTGCCCGCCGAGCAGATTCGTCAATTGGCGCGAGACTTTGCCGCCGCCGACAAGGCCGTGTGCTATGGACGAATGGGGGTCTCGACCCAGGCCTTCGGCACCCTGTGTCATTGGCTGGTGCAACTGATCAACCTGGTGACCGGTAATCTGGATCGTGTCGGCGGTGCGTTGTGCACGACACCGGCGGTGGACCTGGTGGCGTCAACCGGCGGTGGACATTTCAATCGTTGGCAAAGTCGGGTTTCCGGGCGTCCGGAGTATGGCGGTGAGTTGCCCGTGTCGGCATTGGCCGAAGAAATGTTGACCGAAGGTGACGGACAGATCCGGGCGCTGGTGACGGTGGCAGGCAATCCTGTGCTGTCGACGCCCAATGGCCGCCAGCTGGAGCAGGCGCTGGATGGCCTGGAGTTCATGGTCAGCATCGACCTTTATATCAACGAGACCACGCGCTATGCCGACCTGATCCTGCCGTCCACCTCGGCGCTGGAGAACGACCACTACGACACCACCTTCAATATGTTCGCCGTGCGCAACGTCACTCGTTTCAATCGCGCGATCCTGCCCAAGCCTGAGGGTGCGTTGCACGATTGGGAGATTTTCGTCGGCCTGGCCAAGGCGTTTGCCACGCTGACCGGCGTGGCGCTCAAACCCACGATGGAACCCATGAAGATGATTGATTTCGGGTTGCGCGCCGGCGTCTATGGCGATGCTTCCAGCCACAAATTGTCAGTGGCGATGTTGGCCGATCATCCCCATGGCGTGGACTTGGGGCCGCTCAAGCCCAATCTTGCGGCACGCCTGAAAACGGCCAATGGCCAGGTGCAGGCGGCGCCCGCGGTGATTTTGGCGGATCTTGCGCGCTTCGCGGTGCAACCGGTACCCAAGGACGATGAGCTGTTGCTGATCGGTCGCCGGCACGTACGCAGCAATAATTCCTGGATGCATAACTATCACCGTCTGGTGAAAGGCAAGCCTCGCCACCAGCTGTTGATGCACCCCGAAGACCTGGCCCGACGTCAGTTGAGTGACGGTCAGCGGGTGCGTGTCAGTTCGCGTATCGGCATGGTCGAGGTGGAAGTGCTCGCCAGTCTGGACATGATGCCGGGCGTGGTCAGCTTGCCCCACGGGTGGGGCCATGGCCGGCCAGGCGTGCAGATGGCCATTGCGAGCGGACAGCCGGGGGCCAGTGCGAATGACTTGACCGATGAACGGCAGTTGGATGAGTTGTCCGGGAATGCCGCGCTGAACGGGGTGCCCGTACGGGTTGCGGCGGCATAAGCTGCCTGAGCACTGCGCGGGAATTTTGCGTTACAATGCGTCACCGTGCCGACCTGTGAGTCGCGAAGTTCCTGCAGAGGTGTTCCATGGATATCATCGAAACGATCAAAGAGCAGATTGCCAACAACACCATTCTGCTTTACATGAAGGGCGCGCCAAACGCTCCTCAGTGCGGTTTCTCCGCGAAAGCTTCCCAGGCCATCATGGCGTGTGGCGAGAAATTCGCTTACGTGGATATCCTGCAAAACCCTGAAATCCGCGCCAACCTGCCGAAGTACGCCAACTGGCCTACCTTCCCACAACTGTGGGTAGCCGGTGAACTGGTCGGCGGTAGCGACATCATCGTTGAGATGGCGGCTGACGGCTCGCTGCAAGCGCTGATCAAGGAAGCCGCGGCAAACGCCGCTGCCAAGACTGACGCTTGATGCTTGCGTAAGGTGCTTTTGTAAAAAAGCCCCGCAATAAAAAGCCCCGCTTCTCCAAGAGAGCGGGGCTTTTTTGTACCTGCGTTTCGGGGTTATTCACCCATCTGCGATTGCAGGTAGTTTTCCAGGCTGACTTTGTCGATCAGGCCCAGTTGGGTTTCCAGCCAGTCGATATGCTCTTCCTGATCTTCCAGAATATCTTCCAGCAGTTCACGGCTGCCGAAGTCGCCCTGGCTTTCGCAATGCGCAATGGCTGCCTTGAGGTCGCTGTGGCTCTTGTGTTCGAACTTCAGGTCGCTGCTGATCATTTCCTGGGAGTGTTCGCCGATATTCAGCTTGCCCAGGTCCTGCACGTTCGGCAGGCCTTCCAGGAACAGGATGCGTTTGATCAGCGCGTCCGCGTCCTTCATGGCCTTGATGGATTCTTTGTATTCACGCTTGCCCAGCTTTTCCAGGCCCCAATCGTCATACATGCGCGCATGCAGAAAGTACTGATTGATCGCGACCAGTTCATTGGCAAGGATTTTGTTGAGTTGCTGGATGACTGAAATGTCGCCTTTCATGACTGGGGTCCTGCCCTGTAATTGCTGTGTATAGGGCGGAGTTTGAGCGGCGAAATACTGGGTGTCAAACCTAAGTTATTGAATAATAAATGAAAATTAATAGGAATAAGAATGTTTGTGTTCCGCGTTTTGACGCTAACTAGTTGAATTGCAGGCATAAAAAAACCGGACACCAAGTCCGGTTCTTCAAAACACGCTGATTTAAGCGTGTGTAAATTCTGCAGAATAGGGGAGCGCTGTCTGTGCGGTCTGCAACTGCGTCAGGGTTTCCCGTACCACTTGTTTGGCCAGGCAAGCACATTTTCCGCACTGGCTGGCAACACCGGTGGTTTCACGTACTTCCTTGTAGCTGCAGCAACCTTCGTAGATTGCTTCGCGGATTTGTCCGTCGGTGACGCCAGTGCAGAGGCAGACATACATAAGGAGAACCGTCGCAGGTTTAAGACTTAAGTGCGGTGGATCTTAATGTTAACGAGAATGATTGTCAAAGTGGATTCGTAGGGTAGTTGCTGGCACTGCGCCCGCACTGACGAACGGTTTTTTCAGTGTATGATGGTCGGTCTTTACGAAGCGTGACTGCGTCACAGGGTTGTCGCCGGAATGCGGCAGACTCAAGGGCCGGTCCTTTTACTTCAATCGTCACCCCTGCATCAGGAGATACCCAATGAGCGTACTCGTCGGTAAACAAGCCCCGGATTTCGACGTACCTGCCGTCCTCGGCAATGGCGAAATCGTAGACAGCTTCAAACTGTCTGAAGCCATCAAAGGCAAATACGGCCTGGTGTTCTTCTACCCGCTGGACTTCACCTTCGTTTGCCCTTCGGAGCTGATCGCTCTGGACCATCGCATGGACGATTTCAAGGCGCGCAACGTTGAAGTGGTAGCCGTTTCCATCGACTCTCATTTCACCCACAACGCTTGGCGCAACACTGCCATCAATGATGGCGGTATCGGCAAAGTCAAATACACCATGGCTGCCGACATGAAGCACGACATCGCCAAAGCCTACGACGTCGAGTCCGAAGGCGGCGTGGCATTCCGTGGCGCGTTCCTGATCGACGACAAGGGCGTTGTGCGCTCGCAGATCATCAACGACCTGCCGCTGGGCCGTAACATGGAAGAACTGATCCGTCTGGTCGACGCTTTGCAATTCCACGAAGAGCACGGCGAAGTTTGCCCTGCCAACTGGAAAAAAGGCGACAAGGGCATGAACGCTTCGCCAGAAGGCGTTGCGGCTTACCTGACCGAGAACGCTGGCAAGCTGTAAGCCAGAATCGCGGTACAAAAAAACCGGCCTGAGAAGGCCGGTTTTTTTATGCCTGGGCGATGCCCCTGTAGTGAGCGGGGCAATAAGCGTAAATGCCGTCCTACGAAAAAGTCAGGGCAAGCCCGCTCACCGCAGAGCCCTTTCAGTCGTTGAAGTCTTCCCAGCCGCCCATGTCTTTCCAGCGGTTGACGATGCCGCAGAACAGCTCGGCGGTCTTCTCGGTGTCGTAGCGTGCCGAGTGGGCCTCGCGACCGTCGAAGTCGATACCCGCTGCCTGGCACGCCTTGGCCAATACCGTCTGGCCATAAGCCAGGCCGGCGAGGGTGGCCGTGTCGAAGCTGGAGAACGGATGGAACGGATTGCGTTTCATGTCCAGCCGAGCCACGGCCGCGTTCAGGAACCCCAGGTCGAAGCTGCTGTTGTGTCCCACCAGGATCGCACGTTTGCAGCCATTGGCCTTCAGTGCCTTACGCACGCCACGGAAGATATCGGTCAGTGCCGCCTCTTCACTCACGGCCATGCGCAGGGGGTGGTCCAGCTTGATCCCGGTGAACTCCAGGGCCGCCGCCTCGATGTTGGCGCCTTCGAATGGCTCGACACGAAAGAAGTGGGTGTGTTCCGGGTACACGAAGCCCTGTTCATCCATGCCGATGGTAGTAGCGGCGATTTCCAGCAGCGCGTCGGTGGCGCAATTGAAACCACCGGTCTCTACGTCGATGACAACCGGCAGATAACCGCGAAACCGCTCGGCCATCGGGTGACGGGAGCCGCCACCACTGTGCTCGTGTTCGTCGTCGAAATGATCTTCACTCACTTGCTTTCCTCCAGCAGGCGCCAGCGCAGTGTTTCACCGGCGCGCAGCGGGATGACGGTCAGCTCGCCGAACGGCAGGCTGGCAGGGGCGGTCCAGTCTTCGCGGACCAGGGTAATGCGGTCGGTATTCGCCGGCAGGCCGTAGAAACGTGGGCCGTTGAGGCTGGCGAAACCTTCGAGTTTGTCCAGGGCGTTACGCTGTTCGAACGCTTCGGCGTACAACTCGATCGCCGCATACGCGGTGTAGCAACCGGCGCAGCCGCATGCGGCTTCCTTGGCGTGCTGGGCGTGGGGGGCGGAGTCGGTGCCGAGGAAAAACTTCGGGTTGCCGCTGGTTGCCGCGTCCAGCAAGGCCACCTGATGGGTGTTGCGCTTGAGGATCGGCAGGCAATAGAAGTGCGGCCGAATCCCGCCCACCAGCATGTGGTTGCGGTTGTAGAGCAGGTGATGTGCGGTGATCGTCGCGCCGACGTTGGCCGAGGCCTCGGTGACGAACTGCACGGCATCGGCTGTGGTGATGTGCTCGAACACCACCTTGAGGGTGGGGAACAGCTCGACCACACGGCGCATATGCTCGTCGATGAAGATCTTTTCACGATCGAATACGTCGACATCACCACGGGTGACTTCACCGTGGATCAGCAACGGCATGCCGACTTCGGCCATGGCTTCGATGGCTGGCAGGATCTTGTCGATACTGGTTACGCCGGAATCTGAGTTGGTGGTCGCGCCCGCCGGGTACAACTTGGCGGCATGCACGAAACCGCTGGCTTTGGCCTGGCGAATTTCGTCAGGTTGGGTGCGGTCGGTCAGGTAGAGCACCATCAGCGGTTCGAAGCGGCTGCCGGCCGGCCGTGCAGCGAGGATACGCTGGCGATAGGCGTCGGCTTCGGCGGCATTACGGACCGGCGGTACCAGGTTAGGCATGATGATGGCACGGCCGAACGTGCGCGCTACATCGGCCACAGTTTGGGGTAACGCAGCACCATCGCGAAGATGAATATGCCAGTCGTCGGGACGCAGCAGGGTCAGGCGGTCGGACATTGGGGATTCCAGGCGGGTCAATCTGGTGGGAATGCTACCGGAAAAGACACTTGCAGGCACTCGCTATCAAGTTTTGCAGGATGCGACCGATATCCCCGGGTATGCCTTAACGATGTATGACGCTTTGAAGTGTTGTAGAAACCAGTGGAGCCTCCCGTGCGCCAGCATTATCTAGCCCTGCTCAGTGTGTTTGCCAGCCTGCCTGTGATGGCCCTCACGTTCCAGACGCGCCTGGAGAATATTGAGTGGAAGGTGGAGGGCGATCAGTTCGAGTGCCGTCTGGCGCAACCGATCACCGATTTCGGTTCCGGAGAGTTCGTGCGCCGCGCCGGCGAGCAGGCGACGTTTCGTCTGAAAGCCTACAACGGCTCGCTCGGCGCAGGTTCGGCCACCTTGTTGGCCGCCGCCGCCCCTTGGCAACCCGGCCGGGGTGATATCAATCTCGGTGCCGTGCGTGTGGGCAGTGGCGATGTGCTGTTCAACAGCTCCCAAGCCCAAGCCAGTCGCCTGTTCAATGGTTTGCTGGAGGGGCGTAGTCCAACCGTGCGGCATTACGCGCGTGAGGGTGGCTATTCGGAGATACGCCTGCTGCCGGTGAAGTTCAACAAGGCCTACAACGATTATCAGGTGTGCACCACCAAGCTGCTGCCGATGAATTACGATCAGGTCAAACAGACCGAGGTCGGGTTTCCGGGCGGCGGCATCGAACTGGATGCCGCCGCCAAGAAAAAGCTGTCGGTGATCGTCGCATTCATGAAAGCCGACCCCACGGTCAACCATGTCGAGTTGAATGGCCATTCCGATAACAGCGGCAATCGTCTGACCAACCGTGATGTCTCGCGGCGTCGTGCGCTGGCCGTGATGGACTACTTGAAGGCCAATGGTATTCCAGAGTCGCAAATCACCATGCGTTTCTATGGCGAAAGCTACCCATTGGCTCCCAACACCAATGCAGCCAATCGGGCGCGCAACCGTCGCGTCAACATCCAACTTGAACGGGTAGCAGTCCCCGAGAAACCAGCGCCTTCAGCCACAGGCCCGAGCAACCCCGCGCATATTTCATAGGGCGCTTCATAAGGTGCGACCATCGGTCGCCCGTTCGACATAATCTGTCGCTTTATCTTCATTTGCTGTCGCGCCTCTGTAAATTCGCGGTTTTGGTCGGTAGAATCGACGCCTTTCCGTACAACCCCGTGGAGTGATGGCATGGCCGACGTAAACAAGGTCGTTCTCGCGTATTCCGGCGGCCTGGACACTTCGGTGATCCTCAAGTGGCTGCAGGATACTTATAACTGTGAAGTGGTGACCTTCACCGCTGACCTGGGTCAGGGCGAAGAGGTCGAACCTGCACGTGCCAAGGCGCAAGCCATGGGCGTGAAAGAGATCTACATTGACGACCTGCGCGAAGAATTCGTCCGCGATTTCGTCTTCCCGATGTTTCGCGCCAACACCGTCTACGAAGGCGAGTACCTGCTGGGTACTTCCATCGCGCGTCCACTGATCGCCAAGCGCCTGATTGAGATCGCCAATGAAACCGGCGCCGACGCCATTTCCCATGGCGCCACCGGCAAAGGCAACGATCAGGTCCGTTTCGAACTGGGTGCCTATGCGCTCAAGCCTGGCGTAAAAGTGATTGCTCCTTGGCGCGAATGGGACCTGCTGTCCCGTGAAAAGCTGATGGATTACGCTGAAAAGCATGCAATCCCGATCGAGCGTCACGGCAAGAAGAAATCCCCGTACTCGATGGACGCCAACCTGCTGCACATCTCCTACGAAGGCGGCGTGTTGGAAGACACCTGGACCGAGCACGAAGAAGACATGTGGCGTTGGACCGTCTCCCCGGAGAACGCACCCGACAAGCCGCAGTACCTGGAACTGACCTACCGCAACGGCGACATCGTCGCGCTGGACGGCGTCGAAATGACCCCGGCCACCGTACTGGCGACCCTGAACCGTATCGGCGGCGAACATGGTATTGGCCGACTCGATATCGTTGAGAACCGCTACGTGGGCATGAAGTCCCGTGGTTGCTACGAAACCCCAGGCGGCACCATCATGCTGCGCGCTCACCGCGCCATCGAGTCCATCACGCTGGATCGTGAAGTGGCACACCTCAAAGATGAGCTGATGCCCAAGTACGCCAGCCTGATCTACACCGGCTACTGGTGGAGCCCTGAGCGTCTGATGCTGCAACAGATGATCGACGCCAGCCAAACCCACGTAAATGGCGTCGTGCGCCTGAAGCTGTACAAGGGCAATGTGATCGTCACCGGTCGCAAGTCCGACGAATCGCTGTTCGACGCAAACATCGCCACCTTCGAAGAAGACGGCGGCGCCTACAATCAGGCGGATGCAGCAGGCTTTATCAAGTTGAATGCACTGCGCATGCGTATTGCGGCCAACAAAGGTCGCTCGTTGTTCTGAGTGATTCGCCCGAGATGAAAAATGGCCCCTTGTTCAAGGGGCCATTTTTTTGCCTGGGTATTTGAATGAGGGTGAAATGTTTAAAGTTATTAAACACCTGTTGATAGTTTTGTAGCAGGCAATATGTGTTGAATTTTTTTGGTTAAATGACGATTGGATTTTGTAGGGGGAATGAATTTTTTACACCTGGGCAGGAACTAGCCTTACAGAAGATTCACTCACAAAAGTACAGCGAAGCCATTAGATGCTGAAACGTCTGTAGGAATTTTGGGTGTAAGAAAATATGTTAAGCGGAACTAAAGCAGCCGAATTTTTTATGCCGGGTTTACCTTGTGTGGGCAAGAGGCAAGGGGCATTTGCTGAAAGATATGTGCGTCAAGTTTACCGCAGGCCCTGTAGCCGCTGGAGATTTCACTCAAGATATGTACTAGCCCGGAAAGGTCTGAAAGGTTTTATAAAACTGGACACATCCAAGTTGGCGGTTTTTTGTAGGTTAATTCTTATATCGTTGTGGGTTGGGTCTCTGCTTGCTGTTGCTCGGGGGGGAATGCTATGCCAACTATGAAACGACTAGGCTATTGTGCGTGCTCTAAATAATTCGAACAGCGAAATTGGACTTTCTCATGAATAAAGTGCTGATCGTGGATGATCATCCCGTCATTCGTCTTGCTGTGCGCATGCTGATGGAGCGTCATGGTTATGAGGTCGTTGCCGAGACTGATAACGGTGTCGATGCGTTGCAACTTGCGCGGGAACACACGCCGGACATTGTCATACTGGATATCGGAATTCCCAAGCTCGATGGCCTGGAAGTTATTTGTCGGCTGGCTTCAACCAAACAACCTGCACCGTTCAAGGTGCTGGTACTGACATCCCAGGCCCCAGGGCATTTTTCCATGCGTTGCATGCAGGCGGGGGCGGCCGGGTATGTGTGCAAGCAGCAGGACCTGACCGAGTTGTTGAGTGCCATCAAGGCAGTGCTTTCCGGTTACAGCTATTTTCCGAACCAGGCACTCAACTCGGTACGCTCCACCATGGGCAACGCCAGTGAGGCTGACATGGTCGAGCGCTTGTCGGGGCGAGAAATGATGGTGCTGCAGCAACTTGCGCGGGGCAAAACCAACAAGGAGATTGCAGACGGTATGTTCCTTAGCAACAAGACGGTCAGTACCTATAAGACCCGCTTGTTACTCAAACTCAATGCCCGCTCCCTCGTTGACCTGATTGAGCTGGCCCAACGTAACGGGCTGGTATGAGGTAAGGCATTCCACCGCCAGAATGCCCGCACAACCGGCAAAAGCCTCCGTCAGGGAGGCTTCCGGTCGTTAACCAGTCGATCAGAAATCGAAGTCGTAATCGGCCAGCTGTTTTTGCAAGCGTCGCTCTTCCAGAAGATTGTCGATAGTGCGGCGTTTGCTCAAATTGGTCTTGGCCACCTCTACAACAGGGGCGTCCCCATCGTCATCCGACTCCACAATAAGGTCGTCTTCTACATCCAGTTGTTCTTTGCCAGTGCTCATAAGGTTAACTCCAGGCTAAGACTGCCGTTGGCGCTCCTTATAACGATAATCCTTGAACGGGTAAAAAAGATTTTTTCAATCGGTTGATCGGAAAAGCTAATGAGCACTCAATCGTCAGACGTCTTGTCCTTGTATTCACACAGGTCTTCGATGCGGCAGCTCCCGCAGCGAGGTTTGCGGGCCTGGCAGACGTATCGCCCATGCAGGATCAGCCAGTGGTGGGAATCGAGCAAATACGGTTTGGGCACGAACTTCATCAATTGCTTTTCAACCTCCACCACGTTCTTGCCGCGAGCAATGCCGGTGCGGTTGCTAACGCGGAAAATATGCGTGTCCACCGCCATGGTCAGTTGCCGAAACGCAGTATTGAGTACCACGTTAGCGGTTTTTCGGCCTACACCGGGGAGTGCTTCCAGTGCTTCTCGGGTTTGTGGCACTTCACTGCCATGCAGCTCAATGAGCATGCGGCAGGTCTCAATGACGTTCTTGGCCTTGCTGTTGTACAGGCCGATCGTCTTGATGTATTCCGACAGTCCATCCACACCCAGTGCGTAGATGGCTTCCGGCGTATTGGCAACCGGATACAGTTTGGCCGTGGCCTTGTTGACCCCAACGTCCGTGGATTGCGCCGACAGGATCACCGCTATCAGCAACTCGAACGGCGAAGAGTAGGCCAGCTCGGTTTTGGGCTCGGGATTGTCTTCGTGAAACCTGCGGAAAATTTCCAAGCGTTTCGCAGCATTCATGGGGCAGGCGTTTCCTTGCAGGCAGTCAACGTAGTGTTCAAAAGTAGGGCCGGGCTTTGCAGGATAAACCATCGCCAGCAACCCGGCAGCGTCTGTCGCGGCTCAAGCGCCGGTATGAGCGTCCACCTGGCGCTGAGCTTCGTCCAGTTTGCGCTGTGCGGCTTCCAGTTCAATTACGCTGCAGCTGGATTGGCGTTGCAGCTTGCTGAGCTCGGCCCGTGCGTAAGCCAAGGCAGTTTTCAACTGGCGCAGTTGGGCGTCGATGGGGCGTTTTTCCACGCGCTGCAAGTCGGGCCTGGGTTGCTCACTGTCATTTTCGGCGTGGTGCAAAGCTTGCTCGGCACTGATCAGCGCTGCGTTCAAAGCTGCCAGCTGCTGTTGGTCTGCGTTCAGGTCCTGAGCTTTTTTCAGTTCGGCGCGACGCATGGCCAGTTGGATCTTTGCGCGTTTGAGCGCCGGGTCTTTTTGAGTCGGCGGCGCTGTCGAGCTGGTAACTTCCAGGGCTGCCAGGGCCTGTTCCGCCGCTTCGAACTGCTGTTGCAACACGATCAGTTGCGACTGTTGCTCGAAGGTCGGTGGGTGACCAAAGGCTTTCAAGGATTTGTGCAACTGAGCGCGGCTCATGGCGACCGTGATCTTGGCTTTTTTGACCGCCGCATCCTGGGCCGAATCGGTCGGCGTGGGTAAAACCGGCGACGAGCGCTTGGAACGCGCCAGGCGTTCGGCGAGCTTGCAGGCTTCTTCCCGTTGCAGACGTGCATTGCGTTGCTCAAAGCGACGTCGTGCCCGATCACGCTTCAGGCCGCGTTCATGGCGCTGGTGGTCATTAGCCGCCAGGCCGCCCACAATCGGCAGCACAGAGGCTGCTGGGCGCATCTCAATACAATCGACAGGGCAGGGCGCGACACAAAGGTCGCAACCTGTGCACTCATCAATGATGACGGTGTGCATCAATTTGGCGGCGCCGACGATCGCGTCCACTGGGCAGGCCTGGATGCACTTGGTGCAACCGATGCATTCGGTTTCTCGGATATAGGCGACTTGGGCCGGGGCTTCGCCTCGACTGGTATCCAGCTCCAGGACCGGTACTTGTAGCAATTGCGCCAGGCCTGCGATGGTTTCCTGCCCGCCGGGAGGGCATTTGTTGATCGCCTCGCCAAGGGCGATGCCCTCGGCGTAAGGCTTGCAGCCCGGATGCCCACACTTGCCGCATTGGGTCTGCGGCAACAGCGCGTCGATACGTTGAATCAGGTTCATGATTGCATGCCGGTTAAACAAACAGGGCTTGCTGGAGCGAGCGGGCTTGCCCCGTGTCGAAGCCCGAGGCGACCCTGAAGTCGCCGCGTGCCCTTCAGACAGAAACGGGGCCAAGACCGTTGCGCGCCCCTGCGCGGGCAAGCCCGCGCACTACAGGCGCTGGCAGGTTACTTGATGCGTTGGCCCGGCTTAGCGCCGCTGTCCGGGCTGAGCAGGTAGATTTCTTCGCCGCCAGGGCCTGCCGCCATCACCATGCCTTCGGAAACGCCGAACTTCATCTTCCGTGGCTTGAGGTTGGCGATCATCATGGTCAGGCGCCCGTCGAGTTTGGACGGGTCCGGATAAGCGCTCTTGATCCCGGAGAACACATTGCGTCGCTCGTCACCGATGTCCAGGGTCAGGCGCAGCAGCTTGTCGGCACCCTCTACAGCTTCGGCCTTGACGATCAGCGCAACACGCAGGTCCACGGCCGCAAAGGCGTCAAACTCGATTTCCGGGGAAATCGGGTCCTTGGCCAACTCGCCGTTGCCGGTCGCAGCGGACTCGCCGGTGTCGGTCTGGCTGGCAGTCAGGTCTTCTTTAGATGCGTCGGTCATGGCCTGGACTTTGGCCGGGTCGATGCGGGTCATCAGCGGCTTGAACTCATTCAATTGGTGGTTGCTGAGCAGGGTGGAGTGATCGTTCCAGGTCAGCGGCGCAACGTTCAGGAACGCTTCTGCGTCGGCGGCCAGCAGTGGCAGCACCGGCTTGAGGAAGATCACCAACTGGCGGAACAGGTTGACGCCCGTGGCGCAGATCGCCTGGACTTCAGCCTGCTTGCCTTCCTGCTTGTTCAGCGACCACGGTGCCTTGTCGGCGATCCAGGCGTTGGCGCGGTCGGCCAGGCCCATGATTTCGCGCATGGCGCGGGCGAAGTCGCGGGCTTCATAGGCGTCGGCGATGCTTGGCGCGGCGGCCCGGAAGGCATCGGTCAGTTCCGGCGCGGCGTTATCGGCTACCAGTACACCAGCGTTGCCCTTGTGGATAAAGCCGGCGCAACGGCTGGCAATGTTGACCACTTTGCCGACCAGGTCCGAGTTGACCTTCTGCACGAAGTCTTCCAGGTTCAGGTCCAGGTCGTCGACGCCACGGCCCAGCTTGGAGGCGTAGTAGTAACGCAGGTATTCCGGCGACAGGTGGTCCAGGTACGTTCGCGCCTTGATAAAGGTGCCACGGGACTTGGACATCTTCTGGCCGTTGACCGTCAGGTAGCCGTGTACCGCGATACCGGTTGGCTTGCGGTAGCCCGAACCTTCAAGCATCGCCGGCCAGAACAGGGCGTGGAAGTTGACGATATCCTTGCCGATGAAATGGTACAGCTCGGCTGTGGAGTCCTTGCCCCAGAACGCGTCGAAGTCCAGCGCCGGAGTGCGGTCGCACAGGTTCTTGAAGCTGGCCATGTAGCCGATCGGCGCGTCCAGCCATACATAGAAATACTTGCCGGGCTCGCCCGGAATCTCGAAGCCAAAGTACGGCGCATCGCGGGAGATGTCCCACTGTTGCAGGCCGCTGTCGAGCCATTCGGACAGTTTGTTGGCCACGGCGTCCTGCAGGGTGCCGCTGCGGGTCCAGGCTTGCAGCATCTGCTGAAAGTCCGGGAGCTTGAAGAAGAAGTGCTGGGAGTCCTTGAGCACCGGGGTGGCGCCGGAAATAGCCGACTTCGGATCTTTCAGGTCGGTGGGTGCGTAGGTGGCACCGCATTTCTCACAGTTGTCGCCGTACTGGTCTTCGGAGCCGCATTTCGGGCACGTGCCCTTGATGAAGCGGTCGGCCAGGAACATTTTCTTTTCCGGGTCGAAATACTGGGTGACCGAACGCTGGTCGATGTGCCCGGCCTCCTTGAGGCGCAAGTAGATCTGGCTCGACAGCTCGCGGTTTTCATCGGAGTGGGTCGAGTGGAAGTTGTCGAAATCCACCAGGAACTCGGCAAAGTCGGCGCTGTGTTCAGCCTGCACATTGGCGATCAGTTGCTCTGGAGTGATCCCTTCCTTTTCGGCGCGCAACATGATGGCCGAACCGTGGGCGTCGTCCGCGCAGACATAGATGCATTGATTGCCGCGATGCTTCTGGAAGCGCACCCACATATCGGTCTGGATGTACTCAAGCATATGGCCAAGATGGATGGAACCATTGGCATAGGGCAGGGCGCTGGTGACGAGGATCTTGCGTGGCTCGGACATGGGGCTCGGCTACTTGATGAAACGGAGGTCGGCCACTATAAAGCGCCGGGAAATATATTTCACCCCGTGGCGTTGTTTCAAAATCATCCTGGCGTTCGAAAGCATGCCGTTGGGCGGCGGGAACGGTTAGGATAGCCGCCTGTTTCAGTCAGTCTTTTTCGGGAGTAGCCCATGAGCGCCGTCAATCGCGCAGCGGTGGAAGCCGTTCTTCGCCAGTACACCGACCCCTATTTGAACCAGGACCCGGTCAGTGCCGGTTGTGTGCGTGCCATTGAGGTCCAGGGCGACCACGTATCGGTCCAACTGGAGTTGGGCTATGCCGCCGGCCTGTTCAAAAGTGGCTGGGCGCAGATGCTGCAAATGGCCATCGAGGGCCTCGACGGCGTACGTTCCGCCAAGGTCGATATTCAGTGTGTGATTGCCTCCCACAAAGCCCAGGCGCAAATCCCGGGGCTGGCCAACGTCAAGAACGTGGTGGCGGTGGCGTCCGGCAAGGGTGGCGTGGGTAAATCCACCACGGCGGCCAACCTCGCTCTGGCCCTTGCCCGCGAAGGCGCCCGCGTGGGCATTCTTGATGCGGATATCTATGGCCCCAGCCAGGGCGTGATGTTCGGTATTGCCGAAGGTACGCGACCGAAAGTGAAGGACCAAAAGTGGTTTGTGCCTATCGAGTCCCTGGGCGTGGAAGTGATGTCCATGGCTTTTCTCACCGATGACAATACGCCGATGGTCTGGCGCGGGCCGATGGTGTCCGGTGCGCTGCTGCAATTGGTTACCCAGACCGCCTGGGGCGATCTGGACTACCTAGTGATCGACATGCCGCCCGGCACCGGAGATATCCAGCTGACCCTGGCGCAGAAAGTCCCGGTGGCCGGCTCGGTGATCGTGACCACCCCCCAGGACCTGGCGCTGCTCGACGCAAAGAAGGGTGTGGAGATGTTCCGCAAGGTCAACATCCCGGTACTCGGCGTTGTGGAAAACATGGCGGTGCACATCTGCTCCAACTGTGGGCATGCCGAGCACCTGTTTGGTGAAGGTGGTGGCGAGAAGCTGGCGACTCAGTATGGCGTCGAACTGCTGGCCTCGTTGCCCCTGTCTATGGTGATTCGTGAGCAGGCCGATGGTGGCAGGCCTACCGTGATAGCTGAGCCGGACAGCCAGATCGCGATGATCTATCAGGAACTGGCTCGCCATGTGGGCGCGCGGATTGTCCTGCAGGAAGCCGACGCGCCAGCAATGCCGACGATTACCGTCAGCGACGACTGAGCGTGTTGAAGGGAAAGAAGCCTCGACTTGTCGGGGCTTTTTCTTGTCCGCAGTACCGTCAATAGAGCGTGTTTGCCCTTTTACGCAATTGTACGTGTAAGCATTCGCTTACTTTTTCGTAAGTATTTGGTTTTTTTGCCGGGCAGGGGCGTCTCTAATTCACGAGAGACTTTTCTAACCAGTTGAAATATAAGAATTATTTATCGTATTTCGGGTGTCGATGTTTGCGGGGCTGTTAGTCGCATCCCGTTGAACTTCTATTGGAACTCTCTAACATCAGCCCTGTGTCCACGGATTGACACAGCCATCAAGGAACGATGGTTTTAAGGAATGTCGCAGGATGCGATTCATCAGGATGATGAAAAGGAATACAGGGACTAGGGAAAAAATGTGGGCGGGTCAAACCGCCCCTTTTTTTTGCCCGTAGAAAAGAATTCGCCATCCGCAAACGCAAAAAGGCCCGCAAGGGGCCTTTTGGGACGACGACGCTATCAGCGTATGAGGTCTGCGATCTTGCCTTTTTTGCCATCCCACTCCGCGGCATCCGGCATCGGATCTTTGCGTTCGGTGATGTTCGGCCAGATTTCCGCCAGCTCGACGTTCAACTGAATAAATTCCTGCATCTCTGCCGGTACTTCATCCTCGGAGAAGATAGCGACGGCCGGGCATTCTGGTTCACACAGGGCGCAGTCGATGCACTCATCCGGGTGGATGACCAGGAAGTTCGGGCCTTCGTAAAAGCAGTCCACCGGACACACTTCTACGCAGTCGGTGTACTTGCACTTGATGCAGTTGTCGGTGACGACGAAGGTCATTTCTAATTTTCTCCTCAGGCGGCGGCAGCGAAACCCTTTGTGGCAGGGCTCGCGAGGTTCGGGAGCGATAGTCTGCAGGCCAGGCTAAAAGCCTGCAGCATCCCAAACCGCGCGAGAGTCTACCAGCTTGCAAGCGTCTGCGTTATATCCGAGTCTTCAGTGCATATAACATTTCGAGCGCTTTTCGCGGCGTCAAGTCGTCCACGTCAAGTTTAGCCAACTCATCCAACACCGGATGGGGCAGGCTGGCGAACATGTCGCTCTGATGCGGTGTGTTGGGCTTGCTGGTGGCCTTGGCGGTGCTTACGACCACGGTTTCGTGGGGCAGGGCCGTGGTTTCCAGGCGACTGAGGTGTTCACGGGCGCGGGTGATCACATCGTTCGGCACGCCGGCCAACTGTGCCACAGCCAGACCATAGCTCTGGCTGGCCGGGCCTGGCAGCACGTGGTGCAGGAACACGATGCGCTCGTTGTGCTCGGTGGCGTTGAGGTGCACGTTGGCGACCAGCGGTTCGCTTTCCGGTAACACGGTCAGTTCGAAATAGTGGGTGGCGAACAGCGTATAGGCACGCAGGTGTGCCAGCCGCTCAGCCGCCGCCCACGCCAGGGACAAGCCGTCGAAGGTGCTGGTGCCACGGCCCACTTCGTCCATCAGCACCAGGCTGCGCTCGGTGGCGTTGTGCAGAATGTTGGCGGTTTCGCTCATTTCCACCATAAAGGTCGAACGGCCACCGGCCAGGTCATCGCTGGAGCCGATCCGTGTGAAAATGCGGTCGACCAGCGACAGCTCGCAACTCGCTGCTGGAACAAAGCTGCCGATGTGAGCCAGCAACACGATCAATGCGGTCTGGCGCATGTAGGTGGATTTACCGCCCATGTTCGGACCGGTGATCACCAGCATGCGGGTATCGTCGTCCAGCGACAGGTCGTTCGCCACGAACGGTGTGGTCAGTACCTGCTCAACCACAGGATGGCGGCCCTGTACGATGCGCATGCACGGCTCGCTGACGAATCGCGGGCAGTTCAGGTCGAGATTCAGTGCGCGTTCGGCCAGGTTGCTCAGCACATCCAGCTCCGCGAGGGCGGCTGCGGTGTCTTGCAACGGTGCCAGTTGGCTGATCAGGTCTTCGAGCAAGGCTTCATAGAGCATCTTTTCCCGAGCCAGGGCACGGCTTTTGGCCGACAGTGCCTTGTCTTCGAACTCTTTAAGCTCTGGTGTGATAAAGCGCTCGGCGCCCTTGAGGGTCTGGCGACGCTGATAGTCGATCGGCGCCGACTCGGCCTGCTTGCTCGGCAATTCGATAAAGTAGCCGTGCACGCGGTTGTAACCGACCTTCAGGTTGGCCAGGCCAGTGCGGGCTTTTTCGCGGGCTTCCAGATCAATCAGGAACTGCCCGGCGTTTTCGCTCAGTGACTGCAATTCGTCCAGTTCGCTATCGTAGCCGGTTTTCAGCACGCCGCCGTCACGGATGATCGCCGGCGGGTTGTCGATAATGGCTTTTTCCAGCAGGGCCGCAAGGTCCGGGTACGTGCCTGCGGTGACTGCAAGCTGTTGCAGGTGCGGCGTGTCCAATTCGGTCATCGCCACTTGCAGTTGCGGCAACGCGCCGAGGGCATCGCGCAGGCGCGCGAGGTCACGGGGCCGCGCGTTGCGCAGGCCGATCCGCGCCAGGATGCGCTCGATGTCGCCGATTTCCTTCAGTTGCGGCTGCAGCTTTTCAAAGCGATAGCCGTCCAGCAGGCAAGTAATCGAAGACTGGCGCGCTTGCAGTACGCTCAGGTCCCGCAGCGGACGGTTCAACCAGCGAGTCAGCAAGCGGCTGCCCATGGCGGTCTGGCAACGGTCCACAACCGATTGCAGAGTATTGTCGCGCCCGCCGGCCAGGTTGGTATCCAGCTCCAGGTTGCGACGGCTGGCGCCATCGAGCACCACGGTGTCGTCCAGGCGCTCATGGCGCAGGCTACGCAAATGTGGCAGGGCGGTGCGCTGGGTTTCCTTGGCGTAGCTGAGCAAGCAACCCGCGGCACCGATGGCCAGGGTCAAGGTCTCGCAGCCGAAGCCTTTAAGGTCTTGCACCGAGAACTGCTGGCACAGGCTTTTCAGCGCCGAATCGCGCTCGAAATCCCACGGTGCACGACGTTTTGTTCCACGGCGCTTTTCGGCAGGCAAATCCTTCGGCCAGTCGTCCGGGATCAACAACTCCACCGGATTGATACGTTCCAGTTCCGCCAGCAGGTTCTCCCAGCCCTTGATTTCCTGAACGCTGAAGTTGCCGCTGGTGATATCCAATACGGAAAGGCCGAACAAGCGCTCATCGCCCAACACCGCGGCAATCAGGTTGTCGCGTCGTTCATCCAGCAACGCCTCATCACTCACCGTCCCCGGCGTGATAATCCGTACCACCTGGCGCTCAACTGGCCCTTTGCTGGTGGCCGGATCGCCGATCTGCTCACAGATCACCACCGACTCGCCCAGCTTGACCAGCTTGACCAGATAGCCTTCCAACGAATGGTAAGGAATCCCACACATCGGAATCGACTGCCCCGCCGACTGCCCACGCGCTGTCAGGGTGATGTCCAGCAACTTGGCGGCCTTCTTCGCGTCTTCATAGAAGATCTCGTAGAAGTCGCCCATGCGATAGAACATCAACTGATCCGGGTGCTGGTTTTTCAAGCGCCAGTACTGTTGCATCATCGGGGTGTGGGAGGACAGATCGGAAGTGTTTTTACTCATCAGATAGTTGGCAAATTCGTTGAAGGAGTGGGGCAAAGGTGGGGCACTGGCCCGGCTGATTTTGCAATGGTCGCAAGGTTAACACGCGAAGTTGGAGCTTCGCAGGTCATAAGTGGGCAGGTAAAAGGCATGGCTAATGCATAAAATATGCAAATTAGCATTTGCCAACCCTTAAAACTCCCGTCAATATCCGCGCTATGCAAAAACGCAACGTTTCTATCGTCTTAAGAGAGCTGCTGGACCGTGACCGGATTTCCCCTACGGAACTTCACCGGCGTACCGGCGTGCCTCAATCCACATTGTCCCGGATTCTCAGCGGCAAGATCGTTGATCCGTCGGACAAGCACATCTCCCGTATTGCCGAGTATTTTCGCGTGAGCACCGACCAACTGCGCGGACGCGTAGCGGTGGGCATTGCGCGGGAGGAGGGGCGCGACCCGATGCATTCGGAACTCAAGGACATAAGCCTGTGGGACGACGACACGCCCGTTAATGATGACGAGGTGTCGATCCCCTTTCTGCGCGAGGTTGAATTGGCTGCTGGATCAGGAAGATTCGTCATCGAGGAAAGCGAGAAGGCCAGCCTGCGTTTCGGTAAGCGCAGCCTGCGGCATAACGGTGTGCAGTTCGACCAGGCCAAGTGTGTGACGGTGCGTGGCAACAGCATGCTGCCGGTGCTGCGCGACGGCGCCACGGTGGGGGTGAATGCGGGCAAGAGCGGCATCGGCGATATAGTCGATGGCGATCTGTATGCCATCAATCACAACGGCCAGCTGCGGGTGAAGCAGCTCTATCGCCTGCCTTCCGGAATTCGCCTGCGCAGTTTCAACCGAGATGAGCATCCGGACGAGGACTACAGCTTCCAGGATATCCAGGATGAGCAGATCAGCATCCTCGGTCATGTGTTCTGGTGGGGCATGTACGCCCGTTAACCCTCTTACGTAAGACAAAGCCCGCCACTGTGCGGGCTTTTTTTCGCCCACAGAAAATCGCCAAATCCTTTGCCCGCAAGGCCTGGAATGCATTTGTGCATTTGATCGGCAAAAATAAATGCATTTACGCATTGACTGTATATGCATACATGCATATTCTTCATCTCAAGCCAGCCAACAAGGTCTGGTGGAGGCGGCAAGGATGCCGCCAAGGAAGACAAGGAAGGCACGCAACATCGGCAAGGACGCCATCGAAGTGATGGCAGGGATGCCAGGCAACACCGGCAAGGATGCCGCGCTCTTTAGTTTCAACCTGCTTCAGGAACATGAAGCACAAAACAGGCAGCGATGAACCGGCCTAATAACGGTTCAGAGGGTTGGCAACTGACCCGGGTGTGCAGCGTAAAGCACCAGAAGCAGTTATCCGGCAGACAGGGATCGTGGTCGGAAAAACATTGAGGAAAGAACCGTACCGCGCCAGTAGCGCCGAAAGTTCGAGGAAATCATTACTGAAAAGCCCGGGCGACCGGGCTTTTTGGAATGCCTACCTAACGAAGCATGTGTAAATGAAAAACGGACTATCTAGTGCTCAGCCAGGAGGCGTGACATGACAAATGAACAACAAGCGTTAGCGGAAATGCCCATCTGGCTGGTCATCGTATTGGCAGTGATTGGCGGGGTATCCGGCGAAATGTGGCGCGCTGACAAGGAGGGAGCCCGTGGGTGGTCACTGGTCCGCCGGTTGGCGCTGCGCTCTGGAGCCTGCATGGTCTGCGGAGTTTCAGCCCTGATGCTGTGCTATGCCGCCGGCATGTCAATCTGGACCGCCGGTGCCATTGGTTGCTTGACCGCCATGGCCGGTGCCGACGTTGCCATCGGCCTTTATGAGCGGTGGGCAGCCAAGCGCATCGGGATCAATGAAGGATCCCGCCAGGATCCGCAGTAACCGCTGCAAGGACGCAACTTAAATGACGCTTATCGAAAAACCCTCTCAACTGCCCCAAGCCATCGGTGAGGCGCTGCACGTTGCCTTCCCTGACCTGAGGGTTGGCAGTCATCAGGACTTCCAGGGCACAGGTGGCGAAACCGGTGTGATGATTACGGTCGAGGGCAACGGCCCGGGCATCCGCTCCCGCGAAGGACGCAAGGCGCACGCCTTGGTGATTTCGCTCAAGGCCATGGTCGCGCCAGGTGCATTGCCATTTGATGCCTGCGACCTGGCCAGCCGGCTCATGGATCTGGTGCTGGATAACCGTTGGAACCTGCCCCAATTACAGTGTGATCTGCCGACGAACATCGTCGCCGCTCCCACGCCCCGGGCTACCGCAGGGACGGACTACGACACCTGGACTGTGTCTTTCACCCAAACACTCTATATCGGGCCTGCGTTGCTCAACGATCCCACAGGCCAACCGCTGTTTGCCTGCACCTGGGACGTCTCGAACATCGACGACCCCGCTCAATACAAACCCTTGTCGGAGTAGCCCATGTTCGACGCGCTGTTACGCATGCAACTGGGGCCGATTGTCGAGCGCCTGGCGGAAATGGAAGCCCAGCTCGAAGACCTTTATCGTCGCGCCGAAAGTTTCTGTCGCATCGGCGTGTGCCAGGAGGTCGACGCTGCCAGTAATACCTGCAAGGTCAGCCATGGTGAGTTGCTCACCCCGGCCATACGCTTTTTCAACCCCAGCGCCGGTGCGCAGACTGAAACCCGCATCCCCTCCGTGGGCGAGCAATGCCTGCTGTTCAACTATGGCGGCGGGGAAGGTGGGGGGCAGTCCGTGGCCTTGTTCGGTTTGAACAGTGATCGCTTCCCGTCGGTTTCCAGCATTGCGAGTTTGACCCGGCGTCGGCATCAAGACGGCACCCAAAGCGATTACGACGACGCCAGCCACACCTTCAACTGGGTCAACGGTCCCACGGCGTTCAGCGGTTCCCGCGAGCAAGTCGACGTCAAGGTCGATGCCGCCAGCCTGACCCTCAACGCCCAAGGCATCATCCTGCAAATCGGCGGCACTCGCCTGGTGCTGGATGCCGGCGGCGCGCACTTCAGCGGCCCGGTGGTGGACCACCAAGGTCGAGTCATCAGCCCGTGATAAGGACATCCCATGATCGGCATCGATCGAAACACCGGGGCAGCCGTCGATGACTGGCTGCAATTTGTGCAGCGCGCCACCCGAGCGCTGACCACTCCCGTAGGCACTCGCCAGAAGCGCCCGCTGTACGGTTCGATGATCCCGCAACTGCTGGGCCAGAACCTCGGCGATGACTTGCTGATCCTCGCCCAGAGCCATGCTGCCCAGGCGTTCTACAACACCCAGAACGGCATTGGCGACTTTCAACCCCAGGTCATCGTCGCCACACGCCAGGGTGCCGGCCTGCTGCTGCGTTTCGCTGGTACCTGGAAAAACCGCCAACAAACCTTCGAGGTCGTGACATGAGCATGCTGATCCCTGGCCAGAACCAACTGGCGGAGCCGGCCATTATTGCGGTGGATGAATTCGAACCGCTGCTGGCCGAATTCAAGGCGTTTGTCGTCGACTACGTCGCCACCCGAGCGCCGCAAAGCGCGGCGAAACTCAAGGTCAGCCTCGACAACGAAAGCGAACTGTTGACCCTGGCCCTGGAAGCTTTTTGTGTGCGCCTGCAGACCCACGAACGCAAATATAACGCCCGCATCAAGCAGATGCTGGCGTGGTGGGCCACCGGCAGTAACCTGGATGCGCGCCTGGCCGACATGGGCCTGGAACGACAAGTACTCGACCCCGGCGACCCGGCCGCTTTCCCACCGGTGCCGCCGACCTTGGAGAGCGACGACGACGCCCGACTGCGCTACTACCTGGCACCCCATGCGCCGGCGGCAGGCTCACGCATGCAGTATCGCCGCGAGGTCTTCACCCTGGGTGAACGCCCTGCGGTGAAAGTGCAAAGTGCAACGCCGGGCGTCGTGACCGTCAGCTACACCTTCGACCCGGACGGCTATGCCGCCCAGGTCAAGGATGGCAACGGTCGACGGACTGCGCCGGGTGAAGTGATGGTCACTGTGCTTTCACGAGAAGGCGACGGCACGCCATCCGCCGATTTGCTTGACGGTGTGCGGCGCCATTTCGCACGGCCTGATGTGAGACCGGAGACCGATCTGGTCACTGTTCAGGGCGCACAGATTCAGCCCTACAAGATTCGTGTGGTGGCCAGGATCAACGCCGGACCTGACTCCGGGCTCACTCAAGTCGCCGCCCAGAAACTGCTGCAAACCTATGCAGACTCCTGCCATCGTCTGGAGGGGCGGGTGGACCCCAGCTGGATCGACTACGCCATCCACAGCGCAGGGGCGGCGCAACTGCAAATCCTCGAACCGTTGCAGCCGATTATCTGCACCGCGTTCCAGGCTCCGTATTGCACGGGCGTCGAGGTTGAGGTGCGTACGCTATGAGTGAGGAACCCAAAGCGAGCCTGTTGCCGGCCAACAGCTCACCGCTGGAAAAAGCCTTGGACCTGGGGTTCGGGACGTTGCTCGACCGGGTCATGCCGCCGTTTCCGGCGTTGATGACCCCGCTGCAAACCCCTACCGAATTCCTGCCCTACCTGGCTGCCGACCGTGGCGTCAGCGAATGGGATGCCAACGCCAGCGAAACTGAAAAGCGTCTTACGGTGGCCCTGTCCTGGCAGATCCAGCGCCAGGCGGGTACGCCCAAGGCGTTGAGCTACGCGGTGGAGTCATTGGGGTTCACCCCCAATATCAGCGCCTGGTATCAACAGCGTCCGCTGGGTGTGCCTTACACCTTCGACGTCCAGGCGATCATCGGGCGCAGTTGGTCCAGTGGCGACCATAACCGGCTGATCCGTCGCATCAATGCGGCGCAGAGCGAGCGGGATCGGGCGACGATCACCATCGTGCATGAAACCGCTGCAGGTTTGCGCCTCGCAGCCGCTGCAGATCCTGGCTTGAGTATCGGCGAGGACAGCCAGCCCGGTGCGCTGCCCGAAGTGAAGCTACACGGTGCCATCTCCTTCAACAGCGCAGCCCACATACCCTTGAGTGATGGCGAGTTGCAGCTTGAAGGCGTACTACCGGAACTCGGGCTAGCCGCCCGGCTTAACAGTACTGGGATTGCCCAGCACTACACCATTAACGACTACGACCTCAGGGCGCAGCCATGACAGATGACATTACGCGCCTGGTGCGCTTCACCTCCAAAGGTTTGGATGAAGTGCTGCAGGCAAAGAACCAAGGCCTGAAAGGCGAAATCACCCACATCGGCGCCGGCACCGGCCGTTACAACCCGGACGGCACGGAAGTGGCCTTGCGTGACGAACGTCAGCGGGTCGCCATCGTCGATTACGAAGACCTCGGCGATCGCCAACTCAGGATGGCTGCGCTGTTCGATGGCGAGGCTGAGTATGAAATTGGGGAGTTTGGTTTTTACCTCGCCAGTGGGACGTTGCTGGCGGTGTATTCCGTCGCGGGTAAGTTGCTGACGTATAAAGCGGCGGCGGCGCGGGTGCTGCAAAAGTTCACGCTGGATATTTCGCCGTTGCCGGCGGATAGCGTGACGATTGTTGTGGGCAGTGAAAACCTGAATGTATTGTTGGTTAATGAGTTGGCAAGTCTTTCTGCCGCCAGTGTCGACAATATGGCCAGGGGGGTTGGACTCTTGTTTCGAGTGATGAAACTTGAAAGTAAAGATAGCGATCTTTAATGATAAAATCTTTTGGTATTGCCAATGAGATTTCCTGAGTAATCAAAACAGATAAGGAAATTATATTTTGAGTACAGAACAGCAATTGGCTGACGTCGTCAGTGCGGCAAACAGTCTTACCAGTGTAGTCACTGGAAAGGTGGGAGAAATTGATAAGGCGGTAGCGGATGCACGGCGCGCATACGATGCACAGCTTTTAGATCTGAAAAGTCGTTTGCCCAGGCTTGCCGTCACTAAAAATTTCAACCTGTACCCAAGCACTGATGGGAAATTGATTGAAAACTGGGGGATTCACGGCGAGGTGACTGCCACCAAGCTTCGTTCTATAACCACTACATCTCAAGCTACGGGCCGTCCGCAGGCGGACGTGGATTTTATGCTTCAGGTCCAGGCAGATGTGCGCGAGCAGTTTCCTGGCTTCGATATCAGAGCCAGTGAATATTGGCGAACCATTGTGAACGTGTGGCAATTAAAGTGGGCTACTGCAGATGTTAGTCCTTGGCTTGCGTTCCCTTATACAGTTGATACGGCTCTGGCGAATGGAACGGGCGCGGTTCCGCTTAACTCGTATATTACATTAGGCGCTTTTGTGCGTGTTTTGGAGGGTTCAATTGCTGGTGCCTGGAGTATTGGGGCAGAAAAAGGTAAGTGGCGCTGGTGCTCGACGGTTGTTGCGCCCAGTGAGCTGTTCGGTGCTTATTATCATCTTCACCCAATGCGGACTTCTGCGTCTGGTGTTGTCGAAGTGATGTTGGCGGGGGCATGCACCGGTGTTGTAACTAGTCCGGGTGACTGGGGCACTATGTTGGCTTTGAGTTAAGGAGAGATCATGAAACCAGTTTTTGTACCTGCAGAACTTCACCCACTCATTAAGTGGCAAGTCATTCGTAGCGCTCGTGACCAGGATTTGGCAACGAGTGATTATGCGGCGATGCCCGACTATCCAATGTTGGATAAAAACAAAGCTGCGTTCGCGACTTATCGTCAGGGGCTTCGCGATATCCCTGATCAAGGCCCAGACCCTGATGCCGTGATCTGGCCGGAAAAACCTGCCTTCCTGAAATAACCCACCGCGAAAGCGGTTTTTTTTAGCCAACCCAAAGCCCCTCCCCGCAGGGGCTTTGGCGTTTCTGACCCCGGAGAATTCAACCCATGCAAAACCGCCAAACCTACACCGTCCTCATCCCATTTCCCACCGGAGGTGGCCATTGGTCCACCGTCGGCGAGGAGCTGGAACTGCTGGACGTCGAAGCATCCGCCCTGCGCACCGCCGGCCGACTGGAACTGACCAGCGTCCTTAACTCCACCCCCAAGAAGGCTGACTAATCATGGCTGAGGTTTTGAACTTCGAGCATAACGGCATCACCGTGAATGCCACCGAATCCCCCGAGGCCATGGGTGGCCTGGGCGACAACGTCATCGGTCTGGTCGGCACCGCGCCGAACGCCCATGCGTCAATCCCGAAAAATGCCCCGTTCCGCATCAACAGCTTTACCACCCAGGCGCTGCTGGACCCTACCGGTACTGAGTCGGGCACGTTGTTTCACGCGGTGTACCAGATCCTCAAAGTGGTGAAGGTGCCGGTCTATGTGGTGATCGTGGAAGAGGGCGCAACCCCGGCCGATACCGTCAACAATGTGATCGGCGGCAATGACCCCGTCACCGGTCGTAAGCTGGGCCTGGCTGCCCTGAGCAGCGTGCCGGAAGACCTGACTATCATCGGTGCGCCTGGCTTCACCGGCACCAAGGCCGTGGCCGGTGAGTTCGCCGCCTTCGGCAAACGCATCAAGGCCCGCGTAGTGCTGGATGGCAAGGACGCTTCCGTCGCCGATCAAGTGACCTACAGCGGCGAACTGGGCGGTGCCGACCTCGGTTTCGACCGTTGCCTGCTGGTACACAACATGCCGTCGGTGTACTCCAAGGCCGCGAAGAAGAACGTGTTCCTGTCGCCATCCTCTCTGGCCATCGCCGCATTGGCCAAGGTCAAGCAATGGGAAAGCCCAGGTAACCAGGTGACATTCGCCGAGGACGTTTCCCGCGTGGTCGAGTACAACATCCTCGACACTTCCACTGAAGGCGACCTGCTCAACCGTTACGGCGTGAGTTACTACGCGCGCACCATCCTCGGTGGTTTCTCGCTGCTGGGTAACCGTTCCATCACCGGCAAGTTCATCAGCTACGTCGGCCTGGAAGATGCCATCAGCCGCAAGCTGGTCAAGGCCGGCCAGAAAGCCATGGCCAAGAACCTCACCAAGTCCTTCATGGACCAGGAGGTCAAGCGCATCAACGACTGGCTGCAAACCCTGGTCGCCGACGAAACCATCCCTGGCGGCAGCGTGTACCTGCACCCGGAACTCAACAGTGTCGAGAAGTACAAGAACGGTACCTGGTTCATCGTCATCGACTACGGCCGCTACGCGCCGAACGAACACATGATTTATCAACTCAATGCTCGCGATGAAATCATCGAGCAGTTCCTGGAGGACGTTCTCTAATGTTTACCAACCGTGTAAGACAGGCCATTGCGGCCACCCTTCAAGGCCTGCCGTTGTCCGCGACCGTGGAAGAGTTCACCCCACCGAAGATCGAGTTCGAAATGGAGCCCATGTCCGGCGGGCGTTTCATCGCCGAAGAAATGGCCAAGAGCGGCAAGGTGCTCAACGCTACGCTGGTGCTGCAAGGCGCCGGCCCGGAAATCATGTTGGCCTTGGGCGTGCGCCTGGGTGACGACATCCTGCTGAACGTGCGTGAAGCCGGCCAGGACCAGGACGGCAAGACCTACTTCACCTACCACACTGTCGGCGGCAAGCTCAAATCCCTGGCTGAGGCGAAGTTGAAAATGGGCGACAAGGCACTGACCACCCTGGAGCTGTCCTGCCGCACCTACAACCGCCTGGAAAACGGCATTCCGGTGATCGACATCGACGTGCGCACCCAGAAGTTCGTGCTCAATGGCGTAGACATTCTCGGCGACGCCCGCCGCGCCGTGCTGATGCCTTAAGAGAAACCGTGAGCTGAAGTGGGCGCGGTCAAATGTGGGAGCCGGGCTTGCCCGCGTTGCGGGCGACTCTGTGTACCTGGTGTACCGAGGCGATGCCATCGCAGGCAAGCCGGCTCCCACGTTGATCGCGTTCATCTTCAACGCGTTTTTCAACCCCGTTTGACCAAGGAATTGCCTCATGGCCTGGATGCCACCGCTGCACCTGCTGCTCTCGCCGATCACTGCTGACACCGGCGCGACGATCGAGCGGATTCAACTCAAGCCACTGTTCTACGCGGCGCAAAAAGACGCGCTGGCCCGGGCCGGTGATGATGAGGACGACCAGTTCTTCGAACTGGCGAAACTCGCCACCGGCCTGTCGGAAAAAGAACTGGATCAACTCAAGCGTCCGGACTACGTAAGCATTGCGCAGTACGTACACGAAATGTCGACGCTCCCTGCGTCGTTCTTCTTGAAAGCGCCCGAAAAAGCCAGCCACGACCAGCCCGTCCAACTGCTGTTACCGCTCGATGCCGCAGGTCGCTCCCTGGCCGAGCTGCCCCTGGAAATGCCGGCGCTGCGCGCCACCAAAGTGATGAAGAAACTCGCCACCAACAAAGAGCGCGCCGAGTTCATCACGGCTCACTGCACCGGCCTGATGATCCCGGATCTTGCCAACCTGACCGTGCCCGACTGGACGGAACTGCAGGAGCGCATCGAGGATTTTTTAAATCAACCGGCGGACTTCTTTCGGAGCGCGACATCGAAGTGATCCTCGATGTGGTGCCGCTGATCTACTCGGTCAATGAGGCGGAGATCCTCGACTGGGACGCCGGCAAAGCAATGCGCCGCTACGACATCGCGATCACCCGCCTTGGCGTTAAACAGGAGTAAGCGGGATGCAAGAGACTCAATTTGGGATGAGGCTCGCCCAGGAAGGCAAACGCTGGCTGCTTGACGACGCGGACCTTGGCAGCGTGCTGGCACCGTTTTCCGCAAGCCTTGCAGCGCCTGTAAGCCTGGATACGGCACCACAGCCACAACAGGATCCGCAGTCGGTGCTCACCTCGGCACTGGTAACCGTCAGCGTGGATATCAACGCGCTGACGTTGGAGCAAGTGCAACTGCGCGAGGCGTTGGAAACGCTCACCAGCACGTTGTTCATTACCGGTAATACGCTGGCAACCAAGACGGTTGAGGTCAGTGGCGAGCCCGCCAAAAGTCAGCCGAAAGAACCTGCTCCAGCTTCGGCCAACTGGGTGGACAAAGGCCTGCAAGGCGCAACGGATGCCGGTAAGTTTGTCGGCAAGGAATTGCTCACCAGCCTGTGGGATAAAGCCAAGGAACGGGTTTCGGACAAGGCGCTTGATGCCGTGGCTGACAAGTTTCCAACTGCTGCCAAGTGGCTCAAGAAGGACGATAAGGACAAGGGTGGCAAGGCGGACAAGGAGTGCTGCTGTACGGGAGCTTTGCCTGCCGGCATCCGTGGCCCGCTGGATCCGGCGACCGCCGAGTTGCCTGAACGTGTCGGTGAAACCGCCCGGAAGAAAGACCACGGCAAAGACAAGCCAAGCCCAAAAACCAGTTCGAAGGCGCCGCGCGGCAAGCGTTACAAGACCCGCCAGGCAACATCACGGTCGATTAAAACCAGCGTCGTCAGAAAGCAGGCCGATCTCAAGTCGCAACGTACTGGCGTATCAGCGCCGGTCTCGCGCCCGCTCAATGTCATGGGCCAGCCGTTGCTTGCGTTCGACAGCAAACTGGCGAGCAAAGGCTCGACCAGCCTGCCCGGCAACACGTTTGCCACCTACGCAGCACCTTCGATGCCCCGCCCCACGGCCCGTCGCGCAACCAAGGGCCGGGTGCCGGGGCTGTTGGACGTATTTGCCAAACCGGAGTCGGCCATAGCCCTTCGCCTCGGGCCACTAAAGTCTGCCGACACAGCTATTGATGTGATCCAGGGCATACGCAACGGCGGCGCTAACACCATCGGCACCGGCCTCGGTACCGCCGGTGGCGCCTTGGCGGGAGCGTCTGCCGGTTCTGCCATCGGCCCCCTGACTCGTCTCGAGTCGGCCGCTGCTCATCGCCTCGGCCCACTGAAGTTTGTCGACACTGCCATCGATGTGATTCAGGGCATACGCAACGGTGACGCTAAAACCTTAGGCGCCGGTCTCGTTACCTCCGGTGGCGCCTTGGCGGGAGCGTCTGCCGGTTCTGCCATTGGCACCCTGACTCGTCTCGAGTCGGCCGCCGCCCGTCGCCTCGGCCCGCTGAAGTATGTCGACACCGCCATCGACGTCGTCCAGGGCGTGCGCAACGGTGATGCTAAAGCCGTCGGCGCCGGCCTCAGCACTGCCGGTGGCGCATGGGCGGGGGCGTCTGCCGGTGCGGCCATCGGCACGATGATTTTTCCTGGTGTCGGTACGGCGGTCGGCGGTGCAATTGGTGGCTTGCTTGGCAGCGAGGCGGGCAGTTGGCTGGGTGACAAGCTGTTTGGGCCAAGTGATCGCCTGCCTGCGCCCGCAGACGTCAGCAAAAACCTGAACAGCGCTCAAGCCGATAACCGTCAAATCAACTTTGCCCCGCAAATCACCATCAACGCGCCGGAGCCGGCCAGCCATCAACAGCTGGCAGAGTTGGTGGTGCAACAGATCGAAGCGCAGTTTTCGCCGCTGTCGATGAACGACTTGCTGGGGTCGCGACGTGATGCGGCATTGACCGATATTGGAGGGGTGTGATGCGACAACAGATGGCATTGGGCACGTTTATTTTCGGGCTGTCCCGTGGGTTCGCCTACGACACCCTGGACCGTGCCAGCACTGGCGGTTGGGTAGGGCTGCCTATCGTTGCCGGTAAACCCAAGTCCAGCCAGGTCGGCCAGGGGCTTGAAACGCTGACCTTCGGCGGTAAGGCCGCACGTGCAACGGGCATGACTCGGCTGGATGAGCTACGCGCGCTGCAAGCCCTTCGTGCGCCGTTGCCTCTGGTTGATGGCGTGGGTCTCAGTTGGGGGCTGTGGACCATCAAGTCGGTGAGCGAAAAACAATCCAATGTGATCGACGATGGCACTGCGATGGTCATCCATTGGTCGCTGGTACTGGAGGAGTTCGTTAATGCGTAGGGTTCGAAGTATTGCCGGCGATTCGGTGAACCTGTTGCTGTATCGCGAGCTCGGTCGCTGTGACGATGCCGCCGAGGAAATGCTGTGGCTGTTGAATCCGACGTTGGCCGAGCAGGGTGCAGTATTGCCGGCAGGTATCAGTGTGATCGTGCCTGAACTGGACAGGCAGCCCATCGCGACGAAGCCAATCTCGGCCTGGGATTAAGGAGCGACCATGACACTTGGATATACGCCGGTGGTGGAGATCTACGGTGCCAATGCCGCGCTGCTCAATGAGCGACTATTGGAATGGGAGCATACCGATGCGGCCGGTTTCGTTTCGGATCATCTCAAGTTGACCCTCGATATAGAGGGGCTTGAGGGGTTGCCCGACCTGGGAGGAAAAATCGGCTTGCGCGTGGGCTACCTGGAGTCCGGCCTGGTGGACAAGGGGCTGTTCAAGATCACCAAGCGCACGCCGTCACTGTTTCCGATGCGCCTGGTGCTGGAGGCCACGGCGGCGCCGTTTGACCAGGACGGGTTTAAACAACGACGCACCGCCAGTCACGGGCCGATTACCCTGGGTGCATTATTCCGCCAATTGACGGTGCGCTACGGTTATTCACCACGGGTGGCGCCAGACCTCGAGGGCAAGCAGATCACGCACATTGACCAGACCAATGAAAGCGACATGGCCTTCCTGACGAGGTTGGCCAAACGTTTCGACGCAGTCGCCAAACCGGTCGACGAACTCTATGTGCTGGGCCGAAAAGGTCAGCTCACCTCGCTATCGGGCAAGGCTCTGCCGGACGTGCGACTGTCGCTCACACGCGACAATCGTCCAGGCGAGCGCGCGTTTATCAGCGCCAGGTTTACTGAGGGCAGCCGCGCCAAATATGCCGGTGCACAAGCCTCATGGTGGGATGCATCGGCCGGTAAGAAACGCGTCGTGCGCGTCGGTATCGAGCCTTTTAAACAGGTCATGCAGCGTTACCAGAATGAAGCAGAAGCCCGCGCTGCCGCGGAGGGTGAGATGCGCCGTGTGGGGCGCGAAGGGATGCAGGTCGATGTGATTTGCCCCGGAAACCCGCTGTTCGCTGCTGAAGGTCTGCTGCTGTTGGATGAGTCATGGCCAGGCTTTATGCAGGGGCGTTGGTCGATCAATACCGTGACCGCCAGTGGCAAGCGCAAAGACAGCTATCGATGCACGATCAATGCGAGTGGGTTGTCCGCTGCGGAGTAGGCCGAGCCGTTGAAGCACTTCAATCGCGTTTTTTTGCGCGGGTTTTACCGCCCATGGAAGGGGGATGCCAGCAAAAGGAATTTGCAGATGTTGAAAGAATTCAGATGCGGTAACTGCAAAAGACTTCTCGCCCGCACGGGTGGGTTTACAGAGCTCCAGATTAAATGTTCCCGATGTGGGACGCTGAATCATGTGAAGGCCACGAGCCTGGAGCAATCGCCTTTGAGCGACATGAAAGCGGATGACTCCGCGGCAAATCATTCCACTCAATAGGTGAACACTATGGCTGGACGTACACGCACTCCGTTTCAACGTAGCGGTACTTCGATTCTCCCTGCTTATCAAACCATGTCCCCGGGGCAGTTCCTTCTTTCGCCCAACGGCCGATTCAAACTGTTGCTTCAAACCGACGGCAACCTGGCATTGCAGGACAATGGCGCAGTGGTTTGGATCGCCAATGAAACCACCCCTTACTCTTCCACTGTTCCGTTGCGATACAACGTGCCGGTGCAACTCTACGTCCAATATGGCGCATTTCTCGACGATCCGATTCGGGCTCGTACCTGGCTGACAAACAATTCATCGTATACCAGCGAAGATCAGTGGAACCGAACTCATATGTCGTTGCAGGACGACGGTAACATCGTGCTGATCGATTCTCAGGCGATCTGGAGTGGCACCCCTTCCATTCCGCTTGATCCGACTTCCGGTGCAATTCTGTTCGGAGGGCCATCCGAACTGCAGATGGGGACTCCTTACTTCGCCGGTGATGGTGCGCTGATCTTTCAAGGTGATGGCAACGTCGTGAACTATGGGCCGAACTGGAGTGTTCGCTGGGCTAGCTACACCCAAAACAAGGGTGCAGTTAAAGCCGTCTTTCAGGCGGATGGAAATTTCGTGGTGTACGCGGCGAATGACGTCCCGCTTTGGAATTCGGGCACGGGTGGGCATCCTGGCGCCACTCTGCGCCTACAGCCAAATGGCAACTTGGCTGTTATTCAGGAAAGCCCGGTTTGGGCTCGTTTTGGCTACACGCCGACGGTGCGTCGACGTAAGGTCTACTACCCCGATACCACCAGTCCCGAACATAACGGTACCGCGCCATACCCTACCTATGGCCATATCGGTTGGGAGTTCTAATCGCTTCCCACGCGAGCTAGCGGCGTAATGCCCAGGCTCGGCCCGCTTATATAAAGCGGGAGTAGCAAAAGGGTCGTGCTTGCCTGGCGACCCTGTTAATGCGAGGAGTCTCGCAATCATTTCACGGCCTTGGTGTTAATTGAGCCCGTTTCTCTTTCGGCCACGCTGCGCCCTTCGCTCTGAGTCGGGAATGCTGCTGGAGCCGACTTATTTCAAACATGCACACAGAGTAGATCGCATGGAGTTATTGCAGCGTCTGCTCGATCCACAGATTTTCTTGTCCGGTAAACCCTGTTTGAGGAGTGCAAGTCAGTGTCGATAACACTTTCCCAGCTTATTCAAGTGTTGCCCGCAGCCCGCCCCAGAGCGGGCCTTTTTTTGTCAGGGCTGAACACTGCCATCGCCAGGTTTGAGATCGCCAGCCCCAAACGCCTAGCTGCGTTTCTCGCGCAGATCGGCCACGAGTCCGCCCAACTGCGCTACGTTCGAGAACTGGGCAGCGACCAATACCTGAGTAAATACGACACCGGCTCCCTGGCCGCCCGCCTGGGCAACACGCCCGAAGCGGATGGTGATGGCCAGAAGTATCGCGGGCGGGGCCTGATCCAGATCACCGGCCGGCGCAATTACCAGGCGTGCAGCCAGGCACTTTTTGGCGATGATCGCCTGCTGCAACAACCTGAACTGCTGGAGCAGCCCCAATGGGCATGTGAGTCTGCAGCCTGGTTCTGGCAAAACAATGGCCTGAACGAGTTGGCTGACAAGAACCAGTTCACCACCATCACCCAGCGCATTAACGGCGGGCTCAATGGCATGGAGGACCGTTTGCAGTTGTGGGCGCGGGCGAAGGCGGTGTTATGCGTTACTTGACCGTGTTGCGCCTGATCGGTGTTTTCCTGCTGATGGCGGTCGTTTGGCAAGTGCAGGCTTGGCGCTACGGTGAGCAGCTCGAGCATCAGGAGGAACTGCATGCCAATGCGCTCAACCAGCAAAGCCAGGCCCTTGCTCATCAGCTGGTGGTGGCGCGGGAACAACGGCTAGCCCTCGAACAACAACTCAACACCAGCGACCAACAACACACCCGGGAGTTAAGCGATGCCCAACGCAACCAAACTGCTCTGCGCGACCGCTTGGCCACTGCTGATGTGCGGTTGTCAGTCCTTCTCGACGCCACCGATCCCGCCAACGGCTGTGCAATGCCGACCGCCGCCGCCTCCGGCGGCGTGGTTCATGCAGCCCCGCGAGCCCGACTTGACCCAGCGCATGCTCAACGAATTATCAGCATCACCGACGACGGAGATAACGCCCTGATTGCCCTGCGCGCCTGCCAGGCGTATGTGCATGCCGTCGCACGGTAGTTTCTTGATGCACGCTGTAACTTGCATGGCCGACGGGCTCCTGTAGGGTAGGTGAACCCCCCGCCCATTCCTGGAGACGACCGTGAAGGAAATCACTCAACTGGCCGCTGAACTGGGCCGCCGCTTGCAAGTGCTCAATGCCCACGTCACCACCGCCGAGTCCTGTACCGGTGGCGGTATTGCCGAAGCCATCACGCGGATACCGGGTAGTTCGGCCTGGTTCGAGGCGGGGTATGTCACCTACTCCAATCGACAGAAGACCCGGCAGTTGAATGTGCCGGAAGAATTGTTCCGCACAGTCGGCGCCGTCAGCCAGGAAGTGGTGGAGGCGATGGTCCGTGGCGCCCAGGAGAAAAGCCTGGCGCGCTTTGCTGTGGCGGTCAGCGGGGTGGCGGGGCCGGATGGCGGTTCGCGGGACAAGCCGGTGGGCACGGTATGGCTGGCGTTCGGCGTCGGCGACGAGGTGACGGCCGAGCTGGCGCACTTCGCCGGCAACCGCGATGAGGTCCGCCGACAAACGGTAAAGGCCGCACTGGAAGGCTTGATGCGACGAGCTGCAGCAGAAATAGAAAATCAGGGGTAGGCGATCTCGGATCTTTGTGGAACAATACTGTCTACTTATACAGGTGTTGGCCGCCAGGCCTTATTGATTACGTGAGGACTTTAATGGACGACAACAAGAAGAAAGCCTTGGCTGCGGCCCTGGGTCAGATCGAACGTCAATTCGGCAAGGGTGCCGTAATGCGTATGGGCGATCATGACCGTCAGGCGATCCCAGCTATTTCCACTGGCTCTCTGGGTCTGGATATCGCGCTCGGCATTGGCGGCTTGCCAAAAGGTCGTATCGTTGAGATCTACGGTCCTGAATCTTCCGGTAAAACTACCCTGACTCTGTCGGTGATTGCCCAGGCGCAAAAAATGGGCGCTACCTGCGCGTTCGTCGACGCCGAGCACGCTCTGGACCCTGAATACGCCGGCAAACTGGGCGTCAACGTCGACGACCTGCTGGTTTCCCAGCCGGACACCGGTGAGCAAGCCCTGGAAATCACCGACATGCTGGTGCGCTCCAACGCCATCGACGTGATCGTGGTCGACTCCGTGGCTGCCCTGGTACCCAAGGCCGAAATCGAAGGCGAAATGGGCGACATGCACGTGGGCCTGCAAGCCCGCCTGATGTCCCAGGCGCTGCGTAAAATCACCGGTAACATCAAGAACGCGAACTGCCTGGTGATCTTCATCAACCAGATCCGTATGAAGATCGGCGTAATGTTCGGCAGCCCGGAAACCACCACGGGTGGTAACGCGCTGAAGTTCTACGCTTCGGTCCGTCTGGATATCCGCCGTACTGGCGCGGTGAAGGAAGGTGACGAGGTTGTCGGTAGCGAAACCCGCGTTAAAGTCGTGAAGAACAAGGTGGCTCCGCCATTCCGTCAGGCTGAATTCCAGATTCTCTACGGCAAAGGTATCTACCTGAACGGCGAGATGATCGATCTGGGCGTGCTGCACGGCTTCGTCGAGAAGTCCGGTGCCTGGTATGCCTACAACGGCAGCAAAATCGGTCAGGGTAAGGCCAACTCAGCCAAGTTCCTGGCGGATAACCCGGATATCGCCGCCACGCTTGAGAAGCAGATCCGCGACAAGCTGCTGACCGCAGCGCCTGATGTGAAAGCTGCCGCCAACCGTGAACCGGTTGACGAGATGGAAGAAGCCGATACTGACATCTGAAGCAAACGATGACTGTTGTACTGGATACACTTGTCGCCGTTAGGCGTACTGCGATGGACCTGCTCGCTCGCCGCGAGCATGGTCGAGTCGAGCTGACGCGTAAACTGCGTCAGCGCGGCGCGGAGCCTGAGATGATCGAAACCACCCTCGACCGTTTGACGGAAGAGGGCCTGCTTTCTGAATCGCGTTATCTCGAAAGTTTTATTTCGTACCGAGCCCGTTCCGGTTACGGCCCTGCGCGAATACGTGAAGAGTTGGGCCAACGCGGCTTGCAACGCGCTGATATTGACCTCGCCCTGCGTGAGAGCGGTATCAGTTGGCAGGCGCAGTTGGAAGACACCTGGCGACGTAAGTTCTCCGGACATCTGCCAATTGATGCCAAGGAGCGTGCGAAGCAGGGGCGTTTCCTGAGTTATCGCGGGTTTTCGATGGAAATGATCAGCCGGTTGTTAAGTGGTCGGGATATGGACGACTGAACAATGGGGTGTTTTAGCATGCGGGTTTGTCTCGCAACTGCGCTGCGAAACAGTCCCAATGTCTATACCCCCGTTCATTTTTAAATACCCAAAAGGCCCACTATGAAAATAGTGGGCCTTTTTTTTTGCTCAAAAATCAGGCCGTTTCCGGCGCAGCCCGCTGTTGGGTCTTGCCTTGGGCCTGCGCCCAGTTTTCCGGCAAATTGATGTAGTCCACCAACTCCCGCAACCGGCCTTGATCTCGTCCATTGAAGTTGAACACCAGTCGTGTCAAATGACCGAACCTCGGCTCGTCATGGTCCTCGCCCGTGTAGGCAAGCTGCTGGAACTCGCCACTCAGGCGCAGGCTGGCGAACTCGCTCTGCAAGTGGGCCAATGCGCGATCACTCAGCGGATGATTCATGCGCACCACAAACTCGCGCTTCAACCAGCGCGTGGAATGGAAGTTGGCATAAAACCGGTTGATCTCCTCCACCGCTTCTTCTGCGCTGTACACCAGGCGCACCAATTTAAGATCGGTGGGCAGGATGTAGCGATTGGCTTCCAGCTGGCTGCGGATAAAGTCCAGGGCTCCTTGCCAGAACCCACCTCCTGGCGCATCCAGCAACACCACCGGTACCAGTGGGCTCTTGCCGGTCTGGATCAGCGTCAACACTTCCAGCGCTTCGTCCAGGGTGCCGAAGCCTCCCGGGCAGAGCACCAACGCGTCCGCTTCCTTGACGAAGAACAGCTTGCGGGTGAAGAAGAAGTGGAATGACAACAGGTTCTCGGTGCCATCGATGGTGGGGTTGGCGTGCTGTTCAAATGGCAGTGTGATGTTGAAGCCGAGGCTATGTTCCAGGCCTGCGCCTTCGTGCGCTGCCGCCATAATGCCGCCGCCGCCGCCAGTGATTACCATCAGGTCCGACTGGGCCAGCATCGCACCGACTTCCCGGGCCAGGGCATACAGCGGGCTTTCGACGGGAGTGCGGGCCGAGCCGAATACAGTCACCTTGCGGCGGTCCTTGAATTGCTCCAATACGCGGAAGGCGTTATCCAGCTCACGGATCGCCTGCAAGGTGATTTTGGCGTTCCAGCGGTTGCGGTCGTCTTGAGCCATGCGCAAAACGGTGAGAATCATGTCGCGATAGAGGGGGATATTCGGGCTGTTGGGGGCTATCAGCTGGAGCTGCGCGTCGACCTGCTGGGTAAGGTCAGTCCCGTTTTCTTCAAAATGACGAAGCAGGCGATCATTCGATTCATAAGGCATTCAACTTCTCCTTTTTACAGGGCCTGGGTAGTCGACGAACGTATCGTCGGGGGCCACGACACTGCATGTGTCATGACATGCCGCAGGAAGGCAGGCCTCTTTTGCCCTGAAAATGTTACAGAACAGCAGGGGAAACTGCTGCGAACGAAATGAAGGGATGACTTGATCATGGGCCGAAAAACCCTTGGCTGGCAACCGCTTATTGGTTATTCAGCATGGAGTTTAGCGGGTGGCGGGAACTGAAGCAGGGGGAAGTGCGCACCGCTGGACAGCAGCGCGCGGAGAGCAGGCGACGGTTACTTTTTCTTCTTGGCCGCAGCCGGTGCAGGGCAATCGGCTTCTACGAACTTGACCGACGCCACGGGGCGGTTGGTCTTGTTTTCAGTGATTTCGTAGCGCATCACTACGCCCTTGGCCATCAGTTCGCGGTAGCCCTCGTTCAGGCACACGCTTTGTCCCAATTGGAAATACACGGCTTTAGGGTTATCGCGCATCTGCTGCGCCCGATCAGGTTGCACGCTCAGGTGATCGATCAGTTGCATGCCTTCAACGGTGTAGGCCACTTCCAGGGTTTTTTCATCGATTTCCCGGGGCAGGTCCTTGTTGCTTTCGGCCGCGACGCTTTGCAGCTTCCTGTTCATTTGGGCCTCCAGCAGCGAGGCCGCATGGGCGCCCACGGGCAAGACCAACGCAAGGGCGACGGATGGGGCGACAAGGCGCAGCATGGAACGCAGCATGAAACTCTCCTGATTCGGTTACTGGTGCATAGACCAGCCACTGCGCTGTGCGTTCAGTGGCGCGCAATTATAGGTGAGCCCTTGCCACTACAGCCAGGCGTATCGCTGGTAAACTGCCGCCACTTAAGCATTCACCGAGTTCTCCTGTGTCGATTTATCCCGCCTTGCGGCGCATTTCATGAGCCACGCCGTCTCCCGCCTGCGTTCCGAACGTCTGGCACGTGCTGTCAGGCCGTTCCTCAATCGCGGTTCCCGTGCCGAGCGATGCCCCGGCTGCCGGGTTATTCCCGAGTATTGCCTGTGCGCCTGGCGGCCGAAAGTGCAGGCCAAGTCCGCGATGTGCCTGCTGATGCACGACGTCGAGCCAATGAAACCCAGTAACACCGGCTGGTTGATCGCCGATGTGGTCGATGACACCACCGCATTCGCCTGGTCGCGTACCGAAGTCGACCCCCAATTGCTCACGTTGCTGGCTGATCCGCAATGGCAACCGTATATCGTGTTTCCCGGCGAGTTCGTCGCGCCTGAACGGGTCGTCAGCGAGGTCAGGGTGGAGGAGGGCAAGCGTCCGCTCTTCATCTTGCTGGACGGCACTTGGAGTGAGGCGCGTAAGATGTTTCGCAAAAGTCCCTATCTGGAACACCTGCCTGTGCTGAGCCTGGCCCCGGAACAGCTATCGCGCTACAAACTGCGTCGCTCCAAGCGCGATGATCATTTCTGTACCGCAGAGGTCGCGGCACTGTGCCTGGAGCTGGCTGCCGATCAAGCGGCGAGCGAAGTGCTGGACGCCTACCTTGATGTATTCAGCACCCATTACCTGGCCGCCAAGTTCCAGATGCCCCTGGACCTGGGGGACATCGTTCACACACGCCTGGCGCCCTATATTCCGACGGTATGACCAGACGACGTTTGCATGATGGCACCGTAGCCGCATCCCCCGCTAAAATGCCCCAGGGCCAGTGCTTGACCCCCCAGGCTACGCTGGGCATGCTGAGCGCCGATTGGGGCGTAACCGTGAGTTTCCAGCGTTGTTTCAAGCCTCTTTGACGCTGGACCTGCCCTGTGGCGATGGCTGCCTGGCCGTTGCCTTGTGCATTGGCGAACCCTGAACCCATCAGGGTTCCCTTAAAAAACAGGATCATTTAACCAATGGCCACATACGAAATCCTGATAGCCGATGACCATCCGCTGTTTCGCAGTGCACTGCATCAGGCCGTAACCCTGGGCCTTGGCCCCGATGTCCGGCTGGTCGAAGTGGCCAGCATTGCCGAACTGGAATCCCGCCTTACCGAAAAATCCGACTGGGACCTGGTGTTGCTCGACCTGAACATGCCCGGTGCCTATGGTTTCTCTGGTTTGGTATTGCTGCGCGGGCAATACCCGCAGATCCCGGTGGTCATGGTGTCCGCCCAGGAAGAAGCCGATGTGGTGGTGCGCTCCAAGGAGTTCGGTGCCAGCGGATTCATTCCCAAATCCAGTGCCATGGAAGAGATCCAGGCCGCGGTGCGCAAGGTGCTTGATGGCGATGTGTCCTGGCCGCCACAAGCGTTTGAAGAGATCAACGTATCCGACGAAGCTAAAGCCGCACGTGATGGCTTGGCCAGCCTCACACCCCAGCAGTTCCGGGTGCTGACCATGGTTTGCGAAGGTCTGTTGAACAAGCAGATTGCCTACGAGTTGAGTGTGTCGGAAGCGACCATCAAGGCTCACGTAACTGCAATCTTTCGCAAGCTGGGGGTGCGCACGCGTACCCAGGCGGCGTTGCTCTTGCAACAACTTGAGTCAATTTCACAGCATTAAGATGTAACCTATTCACGCTTTTTTGACTTTGCGTGCTCTAGTTTCCCCACTTCTTTGGTTTAGTTGCCTATATCTATGTCGCCGTTCAAGGGTCAAACCGGTATCAAACGTATCTTCAACGCAGGGGGCTATTCTCTGGATGGCCTGCGTGCGGCTTTCACCGGCGAGGCTGCGTTCCGCCAACTGGTGCTGCTCAACGTCATCCTGATTCCGTTGAGCTTCTTCCTGCATGTCAGTCGGGTTGAACGTGCCTTGCTGATCGCTGTGTGCCTGCTGGCGTTGATCGTCGAATTGCTCAACTCGGCGGTGGAAGCCGCCATTGACCGGATTTCCCTGGATCGTCACCCCTTGTCGAAAAACGCCAAGGACATGGGCAGCGCCGCGCAATTTGTGGCGCTGACCATGATCACCCTGGTGTGGGCCGTGATCCTGATCTAAGGATCAGGCTATGTTCGGCAGTACGATCTCGTCGCTGCGCTGAACCCCGGCGGTGAAGGCGCGGCACAGTTCCAGGAACTCGCGCATGGCGGAAGTCTGGTACTTCTGTTTATGCCAGATGAAGTAGAACTGTCGGGCCAGGTCCAGGTCCGGGGTCTCGACCGGTACCAGGCTGCCACGGCGGAATGCATCCCTCAGCGCAAGCCGGGAGATACAGCCAATTCCCAACCCGGACTCCACCGCCCGTTTGATCGCCTCGGTATGTTCCAGCTCCAGGCGGATATTCAGCGCGCTGCGGTGATGGCGCATGGCTTGGTCAAACGTCAGGCGTGTGCCCGAACCTTGCTCACGCAAGATCCACGCTTCATGGGTCAGCTCTTCCATGGTCGCCATGCCCTGCCTGGCCAGGTGATGTTGCGGTGCGCAAAACACCACCAACTCATCTTCCACCCAGGTTTGCACCTCGATGTCCGGGTGGCTGCAATCGCCTTCGATTAGACCCAGGTCAATTTCGTAGTGCGCTACCTGATGCACGATATGTGCAGTGTTCTGCACATGCAGTTTCACCTGGCTCTCGGGGTGTTGCTGCATGAAGCTGCCGATCAGCAGTGTGGCCAGGTAATTGCCGATGGTCAGGGTGGCGCCAACCGCCAGGGAGCCGAAACCGGACTTGCCGTTGAGCAGGTCTTCGATCTCCTTGGCCTGGTCCAGAAGCGCGACGGCCTGGGGCAATAGCTGATGCCCGAGGGCGTTGAGGCTAAGGCGCTTACCGGCGCGGTCGAATAATTGGCAGCTGGATTGACGCTCCAGCTCGGTAATCGAGGTGCTGGCGGCGGATTGAGATAAGGCCAGAAGGCCAGCAGCGCGCGAGACGCTTTCCTGCTGGGCGACGGCAACGAAGACTTGCAGTTGACGGAGAGTAAATCGCATATCGATATAACCGATAACCCTTATCTTAATAATCCAGTTAACAGATATTGTCGCCGCCATTAGAATACGGTGCAATTGCGCATCTATCTTTCGGCGCAGACCCATCTCCAGGAGTTCCCCGTACATGAGCAACATGAACCACGAGCGTGTCCTCAGTGTTCATCACTGGAACGACACTCTGTTCAGCTTCAAGTGCACCCGCGATCCGGGCTTGCGCTTCGAGAACGGTCAGTTCGTGATGATCGGCCTGCAACAGCCCAACGGCCGCCCACTCATGCGTGCTTACTCCATTGCCAGCCCGAACTGGGAAGAGCATCTGGAATTCTTCAGCATCAAAGTGCCCGATGGCCCGCTGACTTCCCAATTGCAGCACTTGAAGGAAGGCGACGAGATCATCATCAGCAAAAAACCGACAGGCACCCTGGTGCTTGACGATTTGAAGCCGGGCAAACACCTGTACCTGCTCAGCACGGGTACGGGGCTGGCTCCGTTCATGAGCGTGATCCAGGACCCGGAAACCTACGAGCGTTTCGAAAAAGTGATCCTGTGCCACGGCGTGCGTTACGTCAACGAAGTCGCCTACCGCGAGTTCATCACCGAGCACCTGCCGCAGAACGAGTTCTTCGGTGAGGCGCTGCGTGACAAGTTGATCTACTACCCGACCGTGACCCGCGAGCCGTTCGAAAACGAAGGCCGCCTGACCGACCTGATGCGCAGCGGCAAGCTGTTCCGTGACATCGGCCTGCCACCGATCAACCCTGAAGACGACCGCGCCATGCTGTGCGGCAGCCCAAGCATGTTGGATGAAACCAGTGAAGTGCTGAACAGCTTCGGCCTGAAAGTTTCGCCACGCATGCGTGAGCCGGGTGATTACCTGATCGAGCGTGCGTTCGTCGAGAAATAAGCGGCGCAAAAAAAAACCGCGCAGCCCGAAGGGGCGCGCGGTTTTTTTATGGCTGCGATTTACTGCGCGGCAACCACTTCCAACACACAAATCATCCCGGGCTCGGGATAGTGCCAGCGCACATCCACATCCCAGAACTGCGCCCCGTATTCCCGTTCCGACGTCGGCACTTGATACGCCGGCCGCGGATCCTGTGCCAGACATTGCTCGATCAACTCAACCAGCGGCTCTTCCAGGCGCAGGGCATGCTCTTGTGCCTGTTGCAGCGCAGTCTTGAGCCACTGCACGCCAATCAACTGCGGCGCCGCGCTGGCGATGCTGTTGGTGGCCGTGTCGATGATGTCGGCGTACGGTACGTAGGGTTTGATATCCAATACCGGCGTGCCATCCAGTAGATCAATTCCGGAAATCCACAGCCGGCCCGGTTCCACTTTGTCCAGCTTCACCACCGATTGGCCGATGCCGTTCGGCCGGTGAGTCGCGCGGGTAGCAAACACACCCATGGACGTGTTGCCACCCAGGCGCGGTGGACGCACTTTCAGGCGTGGCTTGTCTTCCAGGGCCTGATGGAACAGGAACAGCAGCCACACATGGCTGACCTGTTCCAGGCCCTGCACCGCCTCACCGCCGTCAAACGGTGCCACCAACTCCAGCACGCCACGGGCGGCTGGCGCCAGTTGCGGTTGGCGCGGGATGGCGAACTTCTCCTTGAAGCAGGAGCGCACAAAACCGACGGGGGAGACGTTGTAGGCCATTTCTGGAGCCTCAAGTTACAAGCAGCAAGCCGCAAGCTTTTGACTTGCAGCTTGTGGCTATGGCTGCCTTAAGCTCTGACGCGCAGCGTCAGGCCCTTGAGGAAGTTACGCAGCAACTGGTCGCCGCACGGGCGGTAGTTGGTGTGGCCGAACTTGCGGAACAGTGCGCTCAGCTCCGGTTTGGACACCGGGAACTCAGCGGACTTGAGGATCGCGTGCATATCGTCTTCCTTCAATTCGAAGGCCACGCGCAGTTTTTTAAGGATGATGTTGTTGGTCACCGGGGTTTCGATTGGCTGCGGCGGACGGCTTTCGTCCTTGCCGCGCTTAAAGATCACGAGGCCGTCAAGGAAGTGAGCCATGACTTCGTCCGGGCAGAACACAAAGCCTTCTTCCTCGTCCTTCTTGAGGTAGGTCAGCAAGTCGTCCTTGGTCACGTCCATGCCGCCGAGCTTGATGATCTCGACCATCTTGTTGTCGCTGATGTCGAGCATGTAGCGCACGCTGCGCAGTACGTCGTTGTGAATCATGGTAGGCAATCCTGGTATTCAACTGAGGACATCGCCGCCATGGGGCGATGTCGAGAAAGGGGGCGACGGCTTAGAACTTCTCTTTGCCGGACAGGTAACGCCATTGGCCCAACGGCACTTTGCCGATGGACACTCCGCCAATGCGGATGCGCCGGATGGCGATGACTTTCAAGCCGACCGCTTCGCAGAACAGTGCAATCACGCCCGGTTGCGGGTTTTTCATTGCAAAACGCAAGCGGTTTTCGTTCTGCCAGCTGGCTTTGACCGCCGGCAGTTCTTTGCCTTTGTAAGTCAGGCCGTGGTTCAGGCGGTTAAGGCCATGGGCAACCATGTCGCCTTCGACCTCCACCACATATTCCTGCTCGATCTTGGCGGCATCGGCGGTCAACTTGCGCAGAATCTTCCAGTCCTGGGTAAACACCAGCAGGCCGCTGGCCTTGGCTTGCAGGTCGGCGCTGGCGCTCAGGCGCAGGAAGTGGCCCTTGAGCGGGCGTTTGCCGAAGCGGTGTTCGTCCGACAAGGTTTCGGCGCTGATCGAAGCCATGGCCGTCTCTGCGTCCACGCCGGCAGGGGCGTGCAGCAGGATGGTTACAGGCTCCGGGGCGGTGGCCTTGGCCTCGGGGTCGAGTTCGACCTTTTGGGTGGTGACCTTGAACTGCGGTTCGTCGATCACTTCACCGTCCACCGAGACCCAGCCGCCTTCGATAAACAGTTCAGCCTCCCGACGGGAGCAACCGACCAGTTCGATAAGGCGTTTGGAGAGGCGTATGGGGTCAGTCATGACAAGGGCCGTAACAAAAGGGGGCGGCTATTGTACCTGTGTGGGCGCGGTTAATCCCGGCTCCATTTCATTTAGCCTTGCTGCGCTTGTTGCTGCACCTGACGCAAACGCATGCGCAGCAAAGGATACGGCTGGCCCAGGCCATCATGCTCTGCACGTCCGATCACCTCGAACCCTTGTTTGAAGTAAAAGCCCAGGGCCTGCGGGTTCTGCTCGTTGACGTCCAATTCATCGGCATTCAGGTGTTCGACCGCATATTGCAACAGCTGGCGGCCCAGGCCCAGGCCGCGGTGCTGGGGGGCGATAAACAGCATCTCGACCTTGCCGCACGCCACTCCGGCAAACCCGGTGATGCGTTGGCGCAGGTCTTTGGTGCAGATCAGCATCACCGAGTCGAGGTAGCGCGTCAGCACCAGTTCCTTGAGTAATACGATGTAACTGTCCGGCAGGAAATCGTGGGTCGCTCGCACCGAGTCTTCCCAGATCTGCGCCAAGTGCGCGTAGTCGCTGCTTTTGGGTGTGTGGATAACCGAATGCTGACGCATGCCCGCTGCCCCTTGCCGATGATCGGCGTCGATGGGCAAACGATAGACCTAAAAAAGCCCCGCATCTTGTCCAGAGGCGGGGCTTTTTCAAAATATTTCGAAGACGTTGATCAGTCGCGCTTTTCAGCCCACAAATCGTATTCGTCGGCGTCGGTCACGGTGCACCAGACCTTGTCGCCTGGCTTCAAACCGCTGGCATCGTCGATAAATACGTTACCGTCGATCTCCGGCGCATCGAAGAAGCAACGGCCTACCGCGCCTTGTTCGTCGACTTCGTCGATCAGTACTTCGATTTCCTTGCCGATGCGCAGTTGCAGGCGCGCCGAGCTGATGGCCTGTTGATGCGCCATGAAGCGCTCCCAACGGTCCTGCTTCACGTCATCCGGCACCACAGCCAGGTCCAGCAGGTTGGCCGGGGCACCCTCGACCGGCGAGTACTGGAAGCAACCGACTCGGTCCAGCTGCGCTTCAGTCAACCAGTCCAGCAGGTACTGGAAGTCCTCTTCGGTTTCGCCAGGGAAGCCGACGATGAAGGTGGAGCGGATGATCAGTTCAGGGCAGATCTGGCGCCAGTTCTTGATGCGCGCCAGGGTCTTGTCTTCGAAGGCCGGGCGTTTCATCGCCTTGAGCACTTTCGGGCTGGCGTGCTGGAACGGGATGTCCAGGTACGGCAGGATTTTACCGGCGGCCATCAACGGGATCAGTTCGTCGACGTGCGGGTACGGGTAAACGTAGTGCAGGCGCACCCACACGCCCAGGCTGCTGAGGGCTTCGCACAGTTCGGTCATGCGGGTTTTGACCGGCGCGCCGTTCCAGAAGCCGGTGCGGTATTTCACGTCGACGCCGTAGGCGCTGGTGTCCTGGGAGATCACCAACAGCTCTTTCACGCCGGATTTGACCAGGCGCTGGGCTTCGTCGAGTACGTCACCCACCGGGCGGCTGACCAGCTTGCCGCGCATCGAGGGGATGATGCAGAAGCTGCAGCTGTGGTTGCAGCCCTCGGAAATCTTCAGGTAGGCGTAGTGGCGCGGAGTGAGCTTGATGCCTTGCGGCGGCACCAGGTCGATCAGCGGGTTGTGGTCCTGGCGGGGCGGCACCACTTCGTGCACGGCATTGACCACCTGCTCGTACTGCTGCGGGCCGGTCACGGCCAGTACGCTTGGGTGCACGTTGCGGATGTTGCCCTCTTCCACGCCCATGCAGCCGGTCACGATAACCTTGCCGTTTTCCTTGATGGCTTCGCCGATCACTTCCAGGGACTCGGCCTTGGCCGAATCGATGAAACCACAGGTATTGACCACCACCACGTCGGCGTCCTGATAAGTGGACACTACGTCATAGCCTTCCATACGCAGTTGCGTCAGGATGCGCTCGGAGTCTACGAGCGCCTTCGGGCAACCCAGGGAAACAAAGCCGACCTTGGGATTGGCCGTCGCGGGAGTGGTGGACATGTCTAACCTCGGTATTGAATGACGCCGCCAGTCGGGCACGACAAGGCGGTAGACGGGCGCTTGGGGCGCCTCTGATCAAAAAGTGCGCAATTCTAGCGACGGGCAACGCACTTGACCAGCTTTATACAGGGAAATGCGACGAGTGCTGCGCTATGCTTCGCGCCGTTGCGCACGGGTAAAACCCCGGGGTCAATAAAACGTCTGTTACAAGAAATAAATCAGCGCATGCTAGGGTCAGCTTAGATGCGCTGTTTATAAGAGACCTCAGGTCAAAGGGCAGGAGTGGTTGATGGGTCAGGCAAGTAGTCAGGCAGCAGGTGCCGGGCATTCCAACGCAAAGCCGATTGGCATGCTGGTGGCGGCGGTCGGGGTGGTTTACGGCGATATCGGTACCAGCCCGCTCTATACCCTTAAAGAAGTGTTCACTGGCGGTTACGGGGTTCAGGTCAATCATGACGGGGTCTTCGGCATTCTGGCGCTGATCTTCTGGTCGCTGGTCTGGGTCGTCTCGATCAAATATGTACTGTTCATCCTGCGCGCCGACAACCAGGGCGAGGGCGGCATCATGGCCCTGACGGCGCTGGCGCGTCGGGCGGCGTCGCCGTATCCGAAACTGCGCTCGGTGCTGGTGATCCTCGGTTTGATCGGCGCGGCGCTGTTCTACGGCGACAGCATGATCACCCCGGCGATCTCGGTGTTGTCGGCGGTCGAGGGCCTGGAACTGGCCTTTGACGGTCTGGAACGCTGGGTGGTGCCGTTGTCGCTGGTGGTGCTGGTGGGATTGTTCCTGATCCAGAAGCACGGCACCGACCGCATCGGCAAGCTGTTCGGGCCGGTGATGGTGGTGTGGTTCCTGGTGTTGGCCGGGCTCGGCATCCACGGCATCGCACAACACCCGGAAGTGCTCAATGCGCTGAATCCGGCGTGGGGCGTGCGCTTCTTTGTGTCCCATCCCGGCATGGGCGTGGCAATTCTCGGCGCCGTCGTACTGGCCTTGACCGGTGCCGAAGCACTGTATGCCGACATGGGCCACTTCGGCCGCAAGCCGATCGCCCGCGCCTGGTTTGCCCTGGTGCTGCCGGCGCTGGTGCTCAACTACTTCGGCCAGGGCGCGTTGCTGCTGGAAAACCCCGAGGCGGCGCGTAACCCGTTCTACCTGCTGGCGCCGGACTGGGCGTTGATCCCATTGGTCGCGCTGTCGACCCTGGCCACGGTAATTGCGTCCCAGGCGGTGATTTCCGGGGCATTTTCCCTGACCCGCCAGGCGATCCAACTGGGTTACATCCCCCGCATGCATATCCAGCACACCTCCAGCGCCGAGCAAGGCCAGATCTACATCGGTGCGGTGAACTGGTCGCTGATGGTCGGTGTGATCCTGCTGGTGCTGGGCTTTGAGTCCTCCAACGCCTTGGCCTCGGCCTACGGGGTGGCGGTGACTGGCACGATGCTGATCACCAGCATCCTGGTGTCGGCGGTGATGCTGTTGCTGTGGAAGTGGCCACCGGTGCTGGCGATTCCGGTGCTGATCGGTTTCCTGCTGGTGGACGGCCTGTTCTTTGCCGCCAACGTACCGAAGATCGTCCAGGGCGGTGCCTTCCCGGTGCTGGCGGGGATCGTGCTGTTTATCCTGATGACCACCTGGAAGCGCGGTAAAGAGCTGCTGATGGACCGCCTCGACGAAGGAGGGCTACCGCTGCCGATTTTTATCAGCAGTATCCGCGTGCAGCCGCCTCATCGCGTACAAGGCACGGCAGTGTTCCTCACCGCGCGGCCCGACGCGGTGCCCCATGCGCTGTTGCATAACCTGCTGCATAACCAGGTGTTGCATGAGCAGGTGGTGATGCTGACGGTGGTCTACGAAGATATTCCGCGCGTGCCCGCATCACGGCGTTTTGAAGTGGACGCCTACGGGGAAGGTTTCTTCCGGGTGATCCTGCATTTCGGCTTTACCGATGAACCGGACGTGCCCGAAGCCCTGAAACTGTGCCATCTGGACGACCTGGATTTCAGCCCGATGCGCACCACCTACTTCCTCAGCCGCGAGACGGTGATCGCCTCGCGCATCAAGGGCATGGCCCGGTGGCGCGAAAGCTTGTTTGCGTTCATGTTGAAGAACGCCAACGGCAACCTGCGCTTCTTCAAGCTGCCGGTGAACCGGGTGATCGAGCTGGGCACCCAGGTCGAAATGTAAGTTGCTGCGACACGGGAGCCGGCAATCGGCTCCCGTTTTCCTTCTGAACCCTATGCAAGCCACCGTTGTCGACTAGGCTCTAAGCACTGTTTGAATAGTGCCCACAGAACCCAGAAGAGGTGCGCCATGAGTCAGTTGCTCGAACCCTACACACTGCGCCAATTAACTCTGCTCAATCGTATAGCGGTGTCGCCGATGTGCCAGTACTCCTCGGAGGACGGTTTGGCCAATGACTGGCACCTGGTGCACCTTGGCAGCCGCGCCGTCGGCGGCGCCGGGCTGATTTTCACCGAGGCGACCGCCGTGACGGCCGATGGCCGCATTACCGCCCAGGACCTGGGACTGTGGAAGGATGAACACATCGAACCCCTGCAACGCATCACGCGGTTTATTGCCGCCCAAGGTGCGGTAGCAGGCATCCAATTGGCGCATGCCGGGCGCAAAGCCAGCACGCACCGGCCATGGATCGGCAAGCACGGCAGCGTCAAGCCACACGAGGGCGGCTGGGTGCCGGTAGGCCCATCGCCGATTGCCTTCGACCCCAATCACACGCAGCCCCAGCAGCTGGACGAAGCACAGATCCGGCAAGTGATCGCCGACTTTGTTGCCGCCGCCAAACGCGCGCTGACCGCCGGTTTTGAAGTGGTCGAAATCCACGCTGCCCACGGTTACCTGCTGCATCAATTCCTGTCGCCCCTCAGCAACCAGCGTCAGGACCACTACGGTGGCTCGTTTGAAAACCGCATTCGCCTGGTACTCGAAGTGACCAAGGCCGTACGCGAAGTCTGGCCTCAGGAGCTGCCGCTGTTTGTGCGAGTGTCGGCCACCGACTGGGTGGAAGATGGCTGGAACCCCGATGAAACCGTGGAGCTGGCGCGCCGCCTCAAAGACCTTGGCGTGGACTTGATCGACGTGTCTTCCGGCGGCACCGCCGCCAACGCCGAGATCCCCACCGGCCCCGGTTACCAGACGCGCTTTGCCGAGCGTGTGCGCAAAGAGTCGGGCATCGCCACCGGCACCGTCGGCATGATTACCGAGCCGGCCCAGGCCGAGCACATCTTGCGCACTTGCCAGGCCGACATCATCTTCCTGGCCCGTGAGCTGCTGCGCGACCCGTACTGGCCGCTGCATGCCGATGATGACTTGGGCGGGCGCAAGGCGACTTGGCCGGCGCAGTACCAACGGGCGACCCATCGCGATCAGCCGATCCATGAGTCTGATCTGAGGGATTGATCCACATCTGATCTACCGAAACCCACCCTGACCCGGTGGGTTTTTTGTTGTCCGTGTTTAATGCAAGCCTGAACCTTGGGACGCTTACCCGCGTCCTGGTTGCCTGTTGCTGATACAGCCCGACCCTGAATTGTTTGCGCAGGAGCCGCACGACATTCACCTCTATCGGCCACTACCTGGGAAAGGGCTGTAGGTCTTTGTTACCGAAGCGATTTATTTAAGTTACTACTCTAAAAAAATCCCACACGGCAGCAGATTGTTTCTACGCTTAAGGTAAGTCTGATTTCTGGCCCAGGGAGTCAGTCGGCTTGTTCGTGAGGGCATTGCGCCCCAGGGAAGGCGGGTGATGGGCGCCAAGCGTCTTAGATCGATATCAGGAGAAACAGTCCATGGCCAAGTCCTATGGTGTTGCGGGTGCGGTGGTGTGTTTTCTGACCCGCAAGATGTCTTTGCGTGGTCAAAGGTTGAGCTCGGATGAGGCCCAATTGCTGGAGCAGTACCGCGCCCTGACCGAGAGCGATCAGGTGGCGATGCGGTACTTGATAGGCGCGATGAAGAGTGTGTCGCGGTTCTGAGCCACACAATGGAACCGTGTGGGAGCGGGTTTACTCGCGAATGTGATCTATCAGTCAATGCAGCCGGTGACTGATCCACTGCATTCGCGAGCAAGCCCGCACACACTGGGGCCTCGGTGTCAGGTGTACTTGCGCTTGTCCGGTGCCGGCGGGAAGTACTGATACAGCCAGGTCTCACTCAAGGTGCGGTCCTGGGTGCGGATAAACAGGCGCAGCTCCACCGGCTCCACGCTGTCGCTGGTCGGGTACCAGTCGAACAGAATGCGGTAGCCCTTGATGTTGTCGAGCACCAGCACGCTGAAGTCTTTCACTTCACCGTGGGAGCAGGTCACCACCGGCTCGATCCCGGTGCCGGCCGGCAATCGGTCCAGGCCGCCGCCCTTGAAATCCACGGCAAACCGACGTGCCCACACTTCAGGGTAGTGCTCGCCCGGTGCCCAACCCTCGGTAAAACCACCCATGCCTGAGCGTGTGGCGTCGACTTGCGCCAACGGTGTGCTTACCGGTGGCAAGGCGCTCCAGTAGAGCTTGTAGCCATAGTTGAGCGAGTCGCCGGCGGCGACGGGCTTTTTCGGGGTCCAGAAGGCCACGATGTTGTCCAGGGTTTCGCCGGTGGTGGGGATTTCCAGCAGGTCAATCGAGCCTTCACCCCATGAGGTAGTGGGTTCGACCCACAGGCTCGGACGCTTGCTGTACCAGTCCACGGTGTCCTGGTAGCTGGCGAACTCATGGTCGGTCTGAACCAGGCCGAAACCCTTCGGATCGGTATCGGCAAATGCGTTGAATTGCAGTTTGGCCGGGTTATTCAGCGGGCGGCAGATCCACTCACCGTTGCCGCGCCACATCGCCAGGCGGTCCGAGTCATGGATTTGCGGGTGAATGGTGTCGCACATCCGGCGCTCATGAGTGCCGCAACTGAACATGCTGGTCATCGGTGCGATGCCCAGTTGTTCGATGGCGGTGCGCGCATTGATATGCGCATCGATGGCCATCACCACCTGGTTGGCCTGGCAGTCGATATCGAAGCGGTAGGCCCCGGTGGCGCTCGGCGAGTCGAGCAAGGCGTAGACCACAAAGCGCGTGGCGTCCTTGTCCGGCGTTTCGAACCAGAACTGCGTGAAGTCGGGGAATTCCTCGCGCTTTTTCGCGTAGGTATCAATCGCCAGTCCGCGTGCGGAAAGGCCGTATTGGCCGGTGGAGTCCACAGCTCTGAAGTAGCTGGCGCCGAGGAACGACAGCACGTCATGCCGGTCCAGTTCGGGCGCCTTGAACAGCTTGAAACCGGAGAAGCCCAGGTCACCGGTCAACTGTTGGGTGTCCACGGACGTTTTGGAATAGTTGAACAGCGAAGGGCGGAAATGCACTTCGCGGGCCTCACGGGTCTTGGGATCAACGCTGTGCATGCGCACGGGGGTCTTGAAACCCATGCCGACGTGGAAGAACTGCACGTCGAGCTGGCCGTTCAATTCCTTCCACAGCGAATGGTTGCCGTCGTAGCCGATGGCGTTGAAATTCTGCGGCGTCATGGTCGCCAGGGTCGGCGGCAGCACCTGTTTGGTGTCTTTGTAGGCAGCCCCGGCGAGTTGTTTGGCCTGGGCCTTGAGCGACTCGAAATCGAAGGCCACGGCCTTGCCATCGGCCGCGCGGTTGCCGGCCCAAGCCTGGGCGGCCATCAGGCCGCTGGCCGACAAACCGGTGTAAGCCGCAATGGCCATGGATGCTTTGAGCAAATTCCTGCGGAGCATAGAGACAACCTGTCGTGAGCAAATCCCGCGCCGGCCCTGGCGCGTGCTGGATTAGAAATAACGGTTCGGACATGCCTTCGGCCAAACGCTACGGACAATAAACAGACGCTGGATAGCTTAAGCGGTTCGATGAGCCAGGAAAATTGATTGATGGCTGGATGATGGCTTTGCATGTGAAACAAAGCGTTTCTGCGGTGCCGCTCTTTATATCTGGCGTTACATCTGGAAGCACTCTAGCTCGTGGCTTTTTGGCACTTAGTTTTACGCTGTGGGCCTATTGGTGCTACGAACCCAAACGTCTGGAGGCTGCGAATGAATACCCGTGGATTGCTCGATCAGTTGCTCAAGTCTGGCCAGGATATGTTGCAAAACAAGGCTGGTGGCCAACGTCAACAGGACAATAAAAGTGCCCTGGGCGGTTTGCTCGGCGGTGGCGGCCTTGGCAGCCTGCTGGGTGGCGCGGGCGGTGGCGCCCTGGCGGCGGGCGCCATGGGCCTGTTGCTGGGGAACAAAAAAGCCCGCAAGTTCGGCGGCAAAGCCTTGACCTACGGAGGGTTGGCGGCGCTCGGTGTGATTGCCTACAAGGCCTACGGCAATTGGCAGGCGCAGCAGGCCGGTGCACCGCAAGGCGAACCGCAAACCATCGATCGCCTGCCGCCGGCCCAGGTCGAGCAGCACAGCCAGGGCATCCTCAAAGCGTTGGTGGCGGCCGCCAAGGCCGACGGGCATATCGATGAGCGAGAGCGGGCGCTGATCGAAGGGGAATTCACCAGGCTGGATAACGACGCCGAGCTACAAAGCTGGCTGCACGTCGAGCTCAACAAACCGCTCGATCCAACCGACGTCGCCCGCTCGGCCGTCACGCCGGAAATGGCCGCTGAGATGTACGTCGCCAGTGTGATGTTGGTCGACGAAGAAAACTTCATGGAAAAAGCCTACCTAGACGAACTGGCCCGCCAATTGAAACTTGAGCCAGGCTTGAAGGCTGAGTTGGAAAAGCAGGTGCGGCTGAACGCATAAATACCTGCCGGCACCGATCAAACTGGGGGAGGGGGCTTGCTTGCGAGTGTGGCGTGTCAGTCGGATTATCCGGAACTGACCCACCACGCTCGCAAGCAGGCCCCCTTCCGCATGTGCATTCTGTGGACACGTCATCACAAGCTGTTGATAAATGCCGGCATCTGCTCAGCTATACTCCCCTGCATTTGAATGGGCCTTCGAGGAATTACTGTGAAGAACTGGACCTTGCGCCAAAGGATTTTGGCTAGCTTTGCGGTCATTATCGCCATCATGCTGTTAATGGTTGTGGTCTCCTATTCACGGTTGCTGAAGATCGAAACTAGTGAAGTCGCGGTTCGTGACGACGCGGTGCCAGGGGTTTACCTCAGCTCGATGATTCGCAGTGCCTGGGTCGACAGTTACCTGCATATCCTGGAAATCATCGGCTTGCGTGAAAACAAGGGGCTGACCGACGCCGACAAGGCTGCCTTCAAATCCTTCGAAGCGCGCATCCTGCAACAGATGGCCAACTATCAGGCCACCATCAACGGGGGTGACGATCAGGCCGAGTTCGATAAATTCGAAGCCGAGCACCAGATTTACAACAAGGCCCTGGCCACGGTAGTTGAGCGCTTGCAAAACAATGATGTCGCCGCTGCGCGCAAGCTGTTCGATACCGAAATGACCCCGGCCTGGACCGCAGGCCGCATGAAGCTCAATGACATCATTACCGAAAACAAGAATGTAGCCGACCATGCAACCAACGCGATTGATGACGCCGTAGCGGCCGCGAAAATCAGTATGTTCGTGTCGCTGGCCCTGGCCATTCTCGCTGCCGCCCTCTGTGGCCTGCTGTTGATGCGCGCGATCATGGCGCCGATGCAGCGCATTGTTTCGATCCTGGGCACCATGCGTGACGGTGACCTGAGCAAACGCCTGAACCTGGAGCGCAAGGACGAGTTCGGCGCAGTCGAAACCGGCTTCAACGACATGATGACTGAGCTGACGGCCCTGGTGTCTCAGGCCCAGCGCTCGTCGGTGCAGGTGACCACCTCGGTGACCGAGATCGCCGCGACCTCCAAGCAGCAACAGGCGACCGCCACTGAAACGGCTGCAACGACCACTGAAATCGGCGCGACTTCCCGCGAGATCGCCGCAACGTCCAGGGACCTGGTCCGTACCATGACCGAAGTGTCCACTGCCGCCGACCAGGCTTCAGTCGCTGCCGGCTCCGGCCAGCAAGGGCTGGCGCGTATGGAAGAAACCATGCACTCGGTGATGGGGGCCGCTGACCTGGTCAACGCCAAGCTGGCGATCCTCAACGAGAAGGCCGGCAACATCAACCAGGTGGTGGTGACCATCGTCAAGGTTGCCGACCAGACCAACCTGTTGTCGCTCAACGCGGCCATCGAAGCCGAGAAAGCCGGTGAGTACGGACGCGGCTTTGCTGTGGTTGCCACCGAAGTGCGCCGTCTGGCTGACCAGACCGCCGTGGCCACGTACGACATCGAACAGATGGTGCGCGAGATCCAGTCGGCGGTGTCGGCGGGCGTGATGGGCATGGACAAGTTCTCTGAAGAAGTGCGCCGTGGCATGTTCGAAGTGCAACAGGTCGGCGAACAGCTGTCGCAGATCATCCACCAGGTACAGGCCCTTGCGCCGCGGGTGTTGATGGTCAACGAAGGCATGCAGGCCCAGGCCACCGGTGCCGAGCAGATCAACCATGCGTTGGTGCAACTGGGCGATGCCAGTAGCCAGACGGTCGAATCCCTGCGCCAGGCCAGTTTCGCCATTGATGAATTGAGCCAGGTTGCGGTCGGTCTGCGCAGCGGCGTATCGCGTTTCAAAGTCTGATGAGCGACTTCGCGGCTAAACGCGGCGCCGTCCCGGCAGCGAAAAAGGCGTTGTTCCTGATGTTCCACATCGGTAATGAACGTTATGCCCTCAAGGCCACGGAAGTGGCCGAGGTGCTGCCGCGCCTGCCACTCAAGCCCATCGCTCATGCGCCGCTGTGGGTGGCAGGCATATTTGCCCATCGTGGGGCGCTGGTGCCGGTGATCGACCTCAGTGCGCTGACCTTCGGCACCGCAGCCCAGGCGCGGACCAGCACTCGGCTGGTGCTGGTCAACTACCAGCCGCAGCCCTGGATCGAGCCACGTTGGCTGGGGCTGATCCTGGAGCAAGCCACCGATACGCTGCGTTGCGACCCTGCCGAGTTCCAGCCTTATGGCCTCGACAATCGGCAGGCGCCTTACTTGGGGCCGGTGCGTGAAGACGCCCAGGGCTTGACGCAGTGGATTGGTGTGGACGACCTGTTGACCGCTGAGGTCCGCGCTTTGCTATTTTCTGCCGAGCTGAGCCTATGAGCAGCGACCCACGTTTCTTTACTTTCCTCAAAGAACGCATTGGCCTGGACGTCGCCTCGGTGGGCGAGGCCATTATCGAGCGCGCCGTGCGCCAGCGTAGCCAGGCCGTGCAGGCGGCCACGCTGGAGCACTACTGGCAGCAACTGCAACGCTCCCATGAAGAACAGCAGGCGTTGATCGAGGCGGTGATCGTCCCCGAGACGTGGTTTTTCCGTTACCCCGAGTCATTCGCCACCTTGGCCCGCCTGGCCAAGGCGCGCCTGGTGGAGATCAACCAACTGCGCGCATTGCGCATTCTCAGCTTGCCGTGTTCAACCGGCGAAGAGCCCTATTCGATTGCCATGGCCTTGCTCGATGCCGGCCTGGCCCCACACCAGTTCAAGGTACAGGGCATGGACGTCAGCCCCTTATCGGTAGAGCGGGCGCGGCGCGGGGTGTATGGAAAGAATTCCTTTCGAGGAGGCGACCTGGAGTTTCGCCAACGCCACTTCGTTGCGCAGGCCGACGGTTACCACATTGCCGATCGGGTGCGTGAACAGGTGCGCCTGCAAGTCGGAAACCTGCTGGACCCTGCGTTGCTGGCAAATGAGCCAACCTACGACTTCGTGTTCTGCCGCAACTTGCTGATCTACTTCGACCAGCCGACCCAGAAGCAGGTCTTCGATGTGCTCAAGGGCTTGACCCATGTGGATGGCGTGCTGTTTATCGGCCCGGCTGAAGGCAGCTTGCTGGGGCGCCACGGTATGCGGTCGATTGGCGTACCACAGTCCTTTGCCTTCAGCCGGCACGTGGGGCCGGTCGCGCCGGAGCCCGTTTTTGTGCCCGTGCCCGTGTCGGTGCCGGTGCCGCAACGCCGCGCAGTCCCGGTCCCACCCAAACCGCGCCCGTTCAGTACGGTCACTGCCCCGGCGCTGCCGATCAAGGCACCCCAGACAGACGCAGGCGATTTGCTCAACCGGATCGCCACCCTGGCCAACGAGGGCAAAAGCACTGAAGCCCGCGCTGCCTGCGAACACTATTTGAGCAACCACCCACCGGCCGCCCAAGTGTTCTATTGGCTGGGGTTGCTCAGTGATGTGGCCGGCAGCGCCTTGGAGGCCCAGGGGTATTATCGAAAAGCCCTATACCTGGAACCGCAGCATCCGCAGGCCCTGATGCACCTGGCCGCGTTGCTTGAGTCCCAGGGTGACAGTGCGGGGGCGCGCCGTTTGCAGGCGCGGGCCGCCCGTAGCGAGCGAGCTGACAGTGAGTCCAAACGATGAGTACCCCTGATGCGCTCGATACCGTAGGCCTTGACCTGACGCTGACCGACACCCAGGCCATCGACGATTGCTGGAACCGTATCGGCATCCATGGCGACAAGTCGTGCCCCCTGCTGGCCGAACATATTCACTGCCGTAACTGCTCGGTGTATTCCGCCGCCGCCACGCGCTTGCTCGACCGCTATGCCTTGCAGCAGGACGATCGTCATGCGATGGCCGCCGTCGCAGTCGACGAAAAAGTGGTGACCCGCTCCCTGCTGATGTTCCGCCTCGGCGAAGAATGGCTGGGCATCGCCACTCGTTGCCTGGTGGAAGTGGCACCGCTGCAACCGATCCATTCCCTGCCGCACCAGCGCTCACGTGCGCTGCTCGGCGTGGCCAATGTGCGCGGCGCGCTGGTGGCGTGCCTGTCGCTGGTGGAACTGCTCGGCCTGGACGTCACCCCTAATGGCGCGCCAGGCGGGCGCATCATGCCGCGCATGTTGATCATCGCCGCGCAGGACGGCCCGGTGGTGGTGCCGGTGGATGAAGTCGACGGCATCCATGCCATCGATGAGCGCGCCCTGAAGGCGGCGTCCGCCTCCGGCACCCAGGCCAGCGCGCGCTACACCCAGGGAGTGTTGCAGTGGAAGGGCCGCAGCCTGCGTTGGCTGGACGAGGCGCAATTGCTGTCTGCCGTGACCCGGAGCCTCACATGACCCCCGATCAGATGCGCGATGCCTCATTGCTGGAGCTGTTCAGCCTGGAAGCCGATGCGCAGACCCAGGTATTGAGCGCGGGCCTGTTGGCCCTGGAGCGTAACCCGACCCAGGCCGACCAGCTTGAAGCTTGCATGCGTGCCGCCCATTCGCTCAAGGGCGCGGCGCGCATCGTCGGGGTGGACGCCGGGGTCAGCGTGGCCCACGTCATGGAGGATTGCCTGGTCAGTGCCCAGGAAAGCCGGCTGTACCTGCAACCCGAGCATATCGACGCACTCCTGCAGGGCACCGACTTGCTGATGCGCATCGCCACCCCCGGCAATGACGTGGGGGCGGCGGATATAGACGCCTATGTGGCGTTGATGGAGCGCCTGCTCGATCCGTCGCAGCCGATTGCCAAGGTCGCGCCACCGCCCGAACCCGTCCCGGCGCCAATACTTGAAGCGTTTGCCCCCGAACCTGAGCCCGCGTTGCCGCGCCAGAGCAAACCCATGACCGAGGGTGGTGAACGCGTGCTACGCGTGACCGCCGAGCGTCTGAACAGTCTGTTGGACCTGTCCAGTAAGTCCCTGGTGGAAACCCAGCGGCTCAAGCCTTACCTGGTGAGCATGCAGCGCCTCAAGCGTATCCAGAGCAACGGCGCACGCGCACTGGATGCGCTGGACGGTCAGCTCAGGGCTCTGGATTTGAACCTTGAGGCCCAGGAGGCGCTGGCCGATACCCGCCGTTTGCTGAGCGAAGCCCAGGCCCTGCTGGCGGAAAAGATCGTCGAACTGGATGAGTTCGGCTGGCAGGCCGGGCAGCGCGCCCAGGTGCTTTACGACACGGCGCTGGCCTGCCGCATGCGCCCATTTGCCGACGTACTGGCCGGGCAGGCGCGAATGGTCCGCGACCTCGGCCGCAGCCTGGGCAAGCAGGTGCGCCTGGAAATCGAAGGCGAAAAGACCCAGGTCGACCGCGACGTGCTGGAAAAGCTTGAAGCGCCGCTCACCCATTTGCTGCGCAATGCCGTCGACCACGGCATCGAAATGCCCGAGCAGCGTATCCTGGCGGGCAAGCCGGCTGAAGGTCTGATCCGCCTGCGTGCCTCCCATCAGGCGGGTTTGCTGGTGCTGGAACTGAGCGATGACGGCAATGGGGTCGACCTTGAACGCCTGCGCGGCGCTATCGTCGACCGACACCTGTCACCGCCGGAAACCGCCCTGCGCTTGAGCGAGGAGGAACTGCTGACGTTCCTGTTCCTGCCCGGTTTCAGCCTGCGCGACAAAGTGACCGAAGTGTCCGGCCGCGGCGTGGGCCTGGATGCGGTGCAGCACATGGTCCGGCAATTGCGCGGCGCGGTGGTACTGGAGCAGGCGGCGGGGCAGGGCAGTAGCTTTCACTTGGAGGTGCCGTTGACCCTGTCGGTAGTGCGCAGCCTCGTGGTGGAAGTCGGCGACGAAGCCTACGCCTTCCCGCTGGCGCATATTGAGCGCATGTGCGACCTGTCACCGGACGACATCGTCCAGCTGGAAGGCCGTCAGCATTTCTGGCATGAGGGGCGGCACGTCGGCTTGGTTGCTGCCAGTCAGTTGTTGCAGCGCCCGGCGGCGCAAAGCAATGACGCGACCTTGAAAGTCGTGGTCATACGCGAACGCGATGCGGTGTATGGCATTGCGGTGGAGCGTTTCATCGGTGAGCGTACCCTGGTGGTGTTGCCGCTGGATGATCGCCTGGGCAAGGTCCAGGACATCTCCGCCGGTGCCTTGCTGGATGATGGTTCGGTGGTATTGATCGTCGACGTCGAAGACATGCTGCGTTCGGTGGACAAACTGCTCAACACCGGCCGCCTGGAGCGTATCGCGAGGCGCAGTCAACAGGCCACTGAAGCCCCACGCAAGCGGGTGCTGGTGGTGGACGACTCGCTGACCGTGCGTGAACTGCAACGTAAATTGTTACTGAACCGCGGATATGAAGTGGCCGTCGCAGTCGACGGCATGGACGGCTGGAACGCACTGCGCTCCGAAGACTTCGACCTGCTTATCACTGACATTGATATGCCTCGTATGGACGGTATTGAATTGGTCACACTCCTGCGCCGTGACAGTCGCCTGCAATCTTTGCCGGTGATGGTGGTGTCGTACAAGGACCGCGAAGAAGACCGGCGCCGTGGACTGGACGCCGGCGCCGACTATTATCTGGCCAAAGCCAGTTTTCATGATGACGCTTTGCTCGACGCCGTGGTTGAACTGATTGGAGGGGCCCGGGCATGAGGATTGCGATCGTCAATGACATGCCCCTGGCGGTGGAGGCGCTGCGCCGTGCACTGGGTTTCGAGCCTGCCCATGAAGTGGTGTGGGTGGCCGGCAACGGTCTGGAGGCCGTGCAACGTTGTGCCGAACTGACCCCGGACCTGATCCTGATGGACCTGATCATGCCGGTGATGGATGGCGTGGAAGCCACCCGCCAGATCATGGCCGAGACACCCTGCCCGATCCTGATCGTCACGGTGGACCGCCAGGCCAACGTCAGCCGCGTGTTCGAAGCCATGGGCCATGGAGCCCTGGATGTGGTGGACACGCCGGCGCTGGGCGTAGGAAACCCCAAGGATGCAGCGGCGCCGTTGCTGCGCAAGATCCTCAATATCGGCTGGCTGATCGGTCAGCGCGGCAGTCGCGTGCGCGCCGAAACCACGCCCCAACGTGCTACCGGCAAGCGCCAGAGCCTGGTGGCCATCGGGTCATCGGCGGGAGGGCCGGCGGCCCTGGAAACCCTGCTCAAGGGGCTGCCGCGGGACTTTCCCGCCGCCATTGTGCTGGTGCAGCATGTGGACCAGGTGTTCGCCGCCGGTATGGCCGAGTGGCTGAGCAGTGCGTCCGGCTTGCCGGTGCGCCTGGCCTGCGAGGGTGAACCGCCGCAAAGCGGCGTGGTATTGCTGGCCGGCACCAACCACCACATCCGGCTGTTGAAAAACGGCACATTGGCCTACACCGCCGAACCGGTAAACGAGATTTACCGACCTTCCATCGACGTGTTTTTCGAGAGCGTCGCCAGCCACTGGAACGGCGATGCCGTCGGCGTATTGCTGACCGGCATGGGCCGCGATGGCGCCCAGGGGCTTAAATTACTGCGTGACCAAGGATATTTGACCATCGCCCAGGACCAACAGAGTTCGGCGGTGTATGGCATGCCCAAAGCTGCGGCGGCGATTGATGCCGCTGTTGAAATTCGCCCACTGGATAGAATTGCGCCCCGATTGCTGGAGGTCTTTGCAAAATGATCAAGACCTCACGTGCTGCTGGCTTGCAGGTAGTAATTCAGGTGACTGCACATGAATGATTTACAGCTCGACGACTTCAAGACCGATGAAAATGCCGCCATGGTGTTGCTGGTTGACGACCAGGCGATGATCGGCGAAGCCGTGCGACGTGGCCTGGCCCATGAAGAAAACATCGACTTCCACTTTTGCGCCGATCCGCACCAGGCGATCGCTCAGGCGATTCGCATCAAGCCCACGGTGATCCTGCAAGACTTGGTGATGCCCGGGCTGGACGGCCTGACCCTGGTTCGCGAATACCGCAACCACCCGGCCACCGCGAATATCCCGATCATCGTGCTGTCGACCAAGGAAGACCCGCTGATCAAAAGCGCTGCCTTTGCCGCGGGTGCCAACGATTATCTGGTGAAACTGCCGGACAACATCGAGCTGGTGGCGCGCATTCGCTATCACTCGCGTTCCTACATGACCCTGTTGCAACGGGATGCGGCCTACCGTGCGCTGCGGGTCAGCCAGCAACAGTTGCTGGACACCAACCTGGTGCTGCAACGCCTGATGAACTCCGATGGCCTTACCGGGCTGTCCAACCGCCGTCACTTCGACGAATACCTGGAGTTGGAGTGGCGCCGTGCCATGCGTGACCAGACTCAGCTCTCGCTGCTGATGATCGATGTGGACTTCTTCAAGCGCTACAACGACAACTTCGGCCATGTCGAAGGCGATGAAGCCCTGCGCAAGGTCGCTGCCACCATCCGTGAGGCCAGCAGCCGCCCTTCGGATTTGCCGGCGCGTTATGGCGGTGAAGAGTTTGCCCTGGTGCTGCCGAACACCTCGCCGGGCGGCGCCCGACTGGTGGCCGAAAAGTTGCGCATGGCGGTGGCGGCGCTGAAAATCCCGCACATTGCGCCGACCGAGGGGTCGAGCCTGACCATCAGCATCGGCCTGTCGACCCTGACGCCGATGCAGGGCACGGATTATCGGCAACTCATCATGGCGGCGGACAAGGGGTTGTATACGGCCAAACATAATGGGCGCAATCAGGTCGGTATCGAATAATCCTGTGGGAGGTGGCTCGCTCCCACATTGGATCTTCCTTGGGTGTCGGATCGTGTACAAAGGCCGCCTTTTCGCCAAGCGGGCTGCCGTTTCGGCCCGTTTGCCGTTATACTCGCCGGCTTTCAAAAGTTCGCCAACGAGTGCTGCCCGCCATGGAAATCAACCCGATCCTTAACACCATCAAGGACCTGTCCGAGCGCTCCGAAACTATTCGGGGGTATCTTTGACTACGATCAAAAGCATGAGCGTCTGACTGAAGTCAATCGCGAGCTTGAAGATCCGAGTGTCTGGAACAAACCTGAATACGCCCAGGAACTGGGCCGCGAGCGCGCTGCGCTGGCGCAGATCGTCGACACCCTCGACGAATTGAACAGCGGTCTGGCCGATTGCCGTGACCTGTTGGACATGGCCGTCGAAGAGAACGACGAAGGCGCAGTGGGCGATGTCGTCGCCGAGCTGGCCCGTCTCGAGGAAAACCTCGCCAAGCTCGAATTCCGCCGCATGTTCAGTCACGAAATGGACCCGAACAACGCCTACCTGGATATCCAGGCCGGTTCCGGCGGCACCGAAGCCCAGGACTGGGCCAATATCCTGTTGCGCATGTACCTGCGCTGGGCCGACAAACGCGGTTTCGACGCAACCATCATGGAACTGTCGGCGGGTGAAGTCGCCGGTATCAAGGGCGCGACCGTGCACATCAAGGGCGAATACGCCTTTGGCTGGCTGCGTACCGAGATCGGCGTGCACCGCCTGGTGCGCAAGAGCCCGTTCGACTCCGGCAACCGCCGCCATACCTCGTTTTCTGCGGTGTTCGTCTCGCCAGAGATCGATGACAAGGTGGAAATCGAGATCAACCCGGCCGACTTGCGGATCGATACCTATCGCTCCTCCGGTGCCGGTGGTCAGCACGTAAACACCACCGACTCGGCCGTACGTATCACCCACGTACCGACCAACACCGTGGTCAGCTGCCAGAACGAACGTTCCCAGCACGCGAACAAGGACACCGCCATGAAAATGCTGCGGGCCAAGTTGTACGAGCAGGAAATGCAGAAACGCAACGCCGCTTCCCAGGCGCTGGAGGACACCAAGTCGGATATCGGCTGGGGCCACCAGATCCGTTCGTATGTGCTCGATGCGTCGCGGATCAAGGATCTGCGCACTAACATCGAACGCAGCGACTGTGACAAGGTGCTCGACGGTGACATTGACGAATACCTGGAAGCCAGCCTGAAATCGGGCCTGTAACAGCCTTTGTAGGAGCCGGGGGGACGCTTAGTCCTTGCCCGGCGATCCCCGGCCGCGGGCCGGGGACAACGAACCTGATGGAAAATCTAAAGACATGAGCGACCAACAACTCGACCCGCAAGCCCTGCAACAGGAAGAAAACTCCCTGATCGCGCTGCGCAAGGAAAAGCTTGCTGCCGAGCGCGCCAAGGGCAATGCCTTCCCCAACGACTTCCGCCGCGACAACTACTGCGATGTCCTGCAGAAACAGTACGCGGACAAGACCAAGGAAGAGCTGGCAGAGGCTGCGATCCCGGTCAAGGTTGCCGGTCGCATCATGCTCAACCGTGGCTCGTTCCTGGTGATCCAGGACATGACCGGGCGCATCCAGGTCTACGTCAACCGCAAGACGTTGTCCGAAGAAACCCTGGCCGCGGTAAAAACCTGGGACATGGGTGACATCATCGCCGCCGAAGGTACCCTGGCCCGTTCCGGCAAGGGTGACCTGTACGTTGAAATGACCAACGTGCGCCTGCTGACCAAGTCCCTGCGCCCGCTGCCGGACAAGCACCACGGCCTGACCGACACCGAACAGCGCTACCGCCAGCGCTACGTTGACCTGATCGTCAACGAAGACGTGCGCCAGACCTTCCGCGTACGTTCGCAAGTCATCGCGCATATCCGCAGCTTCCTGATGAAACGCGACTTCCTCGAAGTCGAAACGCCGATGCTGCAGACCATTCCTGGCGGCGCTGCAGCCAAGCCGTTCGAAACCCACCACAACGCGCTGGACATGGAAATGTTCTTGCGCATCGCGCCAGAGCTGTACCTCAAGCGACTGGTTGTGGGCGGGTTCGAAAAAGTGTTCGAGATCAACCGCAACTTCCGTAACGAAGGCGTTTCGACCCGTCACAACCCGGAATTCACCATGTTGGAGTTCTACCAGGCTTACGCCGACTACAAAGACAACATGGACCTGACCGAAGAACTGTTCCGCGAGCTGGCGCAGTTGGTCCTCGGCAGCACCGACGTACCGTACGGCGATAAGGTGTTCCACTTCGGCGAGCCGTTCGTGCGCCTGTCGGTGTTCGATTCGATCCTCAAGTACAACCCTGAATTGACCGCTGACGACCTGAACGACATCGACAAGGCACGTGCCATTGCCAAGAAAGCCGGTGCCAAGGTACTGGGCTTCGAAGGCCTGGGCAAACTGCAGGTGATGATTTTCGAAGAGCTGGTGGAGCACAAGCTGGAACAGCCGCATTTCATTACCCAGTACCCGTTCGAAGTGTCGCCGCTGGCCCGTCGCAACGACGAAAACCCGAACGTCACTGACCGTTTCGAGCTGTTCATCGGTGGCCGCGAAATCGCCAACGCTTATTCCGAGCTTAACGACGCACAAGACCAGGCCGAGCGCTTCATGGCCCAGGTGGCCGACAAGGATGCCGGCGACGACGAAGCCATGCACTACGACGCCGACTTCGTCCGTGCCCTGGAATACGGTATGCCGCCGACGGCGGGTGAAGGTATCGGCATCGACCGTCTGGTGATGTTGTTGACCAACTCGCCGTCGATCCGCGATGTGATCTTGTTCCCGCACATGCGGCCACAAGCGTAACCGTAGCGAAGTCCGAAGCCGCCTTTTATAAGGCGGCTTTTTTATGGGGCGTATATAAGCGTCAAGCGAACAGCGCCAGATTTTGATCTATTCAAGGATGTGTGTGGTGAACCGCGTAATGGCTCAAGAAGGCGCCGCCGGCATTGCTGCTGCCGTGGCTGAAAGTGTCCAGTACCAGGGCCGCAAGGCCAGTCGCCGGGGCAGCGAGCAACGCCGGCAAGACATTCTCGATGCGGCGATGCGCATCGTCGTGCGTGACGGCGTGCGTGCCGTGCGCCATCGCGCAGTGGCGGCGGAGGCGGGCGTGCCGTTGTCGGCCACCACCTATTACTTCAAGGATATCGATGACCTGCTCACCGACACCTTCGCCCAATACGTGGAGCGCAGCGCGGCGTTCATGGGCAAGCTGTGGGTGCGCAATGAGGGCCTGCTGCGCGAGATGGTCGCTTACGGTGATGGCAGCCCTGAGTCACGTTCGCAACTGGCCGACGATATTGCGCGGCTGACCGCCGATTACGTCATGCGTCAGCTGACCAATCGTCGCGAATACCTGATGGCGGAGCAGGCGTTTCGTCAGGAAGCCTTGCTCAACCCGCGCCTGGCCGAACTGGTGCGTTCCCATCAGCAGATTCTGTTGCAGGGCACCGGGCAGTTTTTCCAGGTATTGGGCTCCCGCGAGCCGCAACAGGATGCCAAAGTGTTGACGGCGATTATCGGTCGGATGGAGTATCAGGGCCTGCTTGGCGGTCTGGACCCGCTGACCGGTGAAGAGATGCTTGAGATACTCAAGCGCTACATGCATTTGGTGTTGGCCTCGGTCTGACACTACGCTCCTACAGGTGAGGCTCACCGTGCGCTTGCAGCGCGCGGGCCGATAACGTTCAAAGAGGAAGCACCAGGTGGACGATTACCAGCAGACGATACGCACCTTGTCTGATCGCATTGTGCTGGCGCAAACACCGATTCGCGTCCTCGACGCCGTGAAGTGGGACGACAACATTCGCCAGGGGTTTCTCAAGGCCAAGGGCAAGGCCATGCCTGCCGTGGATCGTGATTACTACCTCAACCGACCGCTGTCGTTCGATTCCAGCGCCGTGAAGCTTGAATTCCAGAACATCGAGCGCGACATCACCCGCCGCCTCGGCCAGTTCAGCCCGGTAGGGCAGATCATGCGCCGCATGTGCCGTGAGTACCGCATGGTAGTGCGCATGCTCGAGGCCCGCGGCACCGAGGATTTCGGCCTGATTTCCCAGGAGCTGTACGGCGCCGCCTCCGATGCGTTTCATGCCGGCGACCCGACTCTGGCGGACCTCGGCCTGATGCTTTCCGACTACCTGAACAATATCGACGGCCGTGGCGACCTCAAGGACGAAGCCAAGACCCTGACGGCCAAGGATGCCGTCGCCTTGCTGCAGACCCGCTTGAACAAAGTGTTTGGCGAGGCCGAGGAAACCATCCGTGTATTCGAGTCAGACGGCATTGTCGCGGACGCTGCGGCGGGTGCCGACTACATCAAGATCCGCGCCGACGCGATGTTCAACGAGCGTGACGTGCGCGCCCTGGAGGTACATGAAGGTCTGGTCCACGTCGGCACCACCCTTAACGGTCTGAACCAGCCTATCTGCACGTTCCTGTCCAAAGGCCCACCGTCATCCACGGTGACACAGGAAGGCCTGGCGATTTTGATGGAGATCATCACCTTCGCGTCTTACCCGAGCCGCCTGCGTAAATTGACCAACCGCACCCGCGCCATCCATATGGTAGAGGAGGGCGCCGACTTCCTGCAGGTGTTCGAGTTCTTCCGCGAGCAGGGCTTTGAGATGGCCGAAAGCTATGGCAACGCCAGCCGGGTGTTCCGAGGTTCAGTGCCGACCGGTTTGCCGTTCACCAAGGATTTGTCCTACCTCAAGGGCTTTATCATGGTCTACAACTACATCCAGCTCGCCGTGCGCAAGGGCAAGTTGGAACAGGTCCCGCTGCTGTTCTGCGGCAAGACCACCCTGGAAGACATGCGCACCTTGCGCCAACTGGTCGACGAAGGTCTGGTGGTGCCACCCAAATACCTGCCTGAGCAGTTTCGCGACATGAACGCGTTGGCGGCGTGGATGTGCTTCTCCAACTTCCTCAACCACCTGAGCCTGGACCGGATCGAGGCCGATTACTCCAATATCCTCTAGGGTATTGGCATGTGGAGGCTTTAACGGATGAGAGTCCTCGGTATTTTATGCCTGTTACTGACATTGAACGGCTGCAGCTCGCTGTTGTTCTATCCCGAACCCGGCCTGCCGTTCACGCCGGAAAAAGCACACCTGCAATACCGGGACGTCACGCTCACTGCCGCTGACGGTGTAAAACTCCACGCCTGGTGGTTGCCCGCCAAGCCTGGTGTGCCGCTCAAGGGTACGGTGCTTCACCTGCACGGTAATGGCGGCAATCTGGCCTGGCACCTCGGTGGCAGTTGGTGGTTGCCGGAACAGGGCTATCAAGTGTTGATGCTGGATTACCGTGGCTACGGGCTATCCGAGGGTAAACCGTCGTTGCCGGCGATTTACCAGGATATCGATGCGGCCTTGCGTTGGCTCGATCAAGCGCCTGAAACCCAGGGCCAACCGCTGGTTGTCCTTGGGCAAAGCCTGGGCGGTGCGCTGGCGGTGCATTACCTGGCCGCACACCCGGAGCGCCAGGCCCGGCTCAAGGCCTTGGTACTGGATGGCGTGCCCGCCAGTTATCGTGACGTAGGGCAATTCGCCTTGAGCACCTCCTGGTTAACATGGCCGTTCCAGGTGCCGCTGTCCTGGCTGGTGCCCGACGCCGACAGTGCGATCAACGCCATGCCAGCGCTCACGGGTGTGCCCAAGTTGCTGTTCCATAGCCTGGATGACCCGATAGTGCCGCTGGCCAACGGCATCCGCTTGTATCAGGCCGCGCCGCCGCCGCGGGTGTTGCAACTGACCCGTGGCGATCATGTGCAGACCTTTGCCGACAAGAACTGGCAAACCGTGATGCTGCGCTATCTGGACGACCCGCAGCACTTCAACGGCCTGCGCCGCCTGGGCGAGATTCCGAATTATCCGATTCCTAAAGTTGATTCATCAGAGAGCCCTTAATGAGTGAAGAACGCAACATGATCCCGCTGATTCTCACCGGCATCGGCACCATCATCGGTACCGTCGGTTGCCTGTGGTTCTACGGCTACCTGCATTTCGCCAAGCCGGAGGATGCATTGCTTCTGAGCGACTTCACCCTGCTCAAGACCGTACCCGGTGAGGATTACAAGATATCCCTGACCCCGGCCGCGCAAGTGGCGCAGTGCATTGATGGCGTGCTGGTAATGTTCGACACCGAACAGAAGGGCCTCAGCGGTGTGCTGGTGAACAACAAGAAACAGGCTGTGCGTTGCCTGGGCCAGGAAACACCGCAACTTCAGCAGTAAATCGCTTCAATTCAACGTTTCTGAAATATCTGGAACCGAATTACGTAAGAAACCACTCAGTGCCCAGTCAGCGGTGCTGATGGGTAACTTACGAATAGTCAGCCAGGGGGAAGTCACGGTGAATATCGGTGCGATCAGTAGGATGTTGGACATGGCCCGGGCGCAGCAGATTCTGGATGAGTGCAGCGCGTGCGACGCTGAGCCGTCCCAAGGGAAGCGAGACGAATTGAAGCGCCAGTCGGAGCTTGATGCTGTCGGCGCCGACGACAATAAACGCCAGATCCAGTACTGAACGAAAAAACCCACCGTCTCCGGTGGGTTTTTTTATCCAGCTTCAATCAATCAGTTAGCCATGCTGGAGCGAGGCTTGACCGGCTGGTTGTCGTTGGAGATGGTCACTTCAACGCGACGGTTCATGGCACGGCCCGACACGCTGCCGTTGTCGGCAACCGGGTATTCCTTGCCGTAACCCTGGGTCACGATGCGCGAGATATCCACGCCTTGTTGCGCCAGTGCACGTTGTACCGAAGCGGCACGACGCTCGGACAGGGACTGGTTGTACGAGTCCGAACCGGTGCTGTCGGTGTAGCCTTCGACGATCACTTTACGGTCCGGGTTATCGCGCAGGAACTGCGCCAGCTTGGTGATGTTGACCAGGCCGCTGGATTTCAGGTCGGACTTGTTGGTGGCGAACAGCACGTCACCGAAAGTCACCAGGGTGCCACGGTCGGTCTGCTTGGCATTCAGGCTGTCTTGCAGTTGCTTGATCTGTGCATCACGGGCTTGCAGCAGGGCGCGGGCACGTTCGTCACCGGCGTTTTTCAGCTTGGCTTCGGATTCGCGCAACACGATGGTGTCTTTGGCGACTTCAACGCGCTGGTTGGTCAGGTAGGCCAACTGGTCGACTTTTTTCTCGTCTTCTTTGTCACGGTAGGCTTTTTCAGCCTTGTCCAGCCATTCGCTGGCGTCCTTGGTTTCCAGGGCCGCTACCTTGGTGGCTTGCGGGTTCGCCTGCAAAGCCGAGAAGTTGGTCTTGGCGTTTTCCAGGTTCTGGTTGGGCGGGGTGGAGCAGGCCGCCAGAGCAACGCTCATTGCCAACAGGGCAGGGATCATCATTTGTTTACGCATAATCGTGTCGTCCTTTCAATTCGATTTCGGGTGCAATGCAATCAGTGGCAGCGGCTTATTGCTGTTGGATAACAGCCGGGCGCATGCCTTCCTGACGCAGCTCCTGAACAGCTTTCTGGGAGTCCTTCACGGCCTGTTGGGCTTTGGCAGCCTGGGCCTTGCGCTCTGCAACGCGAGCGTCCCATTCGGCTTGTTCGGCCAACTGACGAGCTTTGTCGTAGTTCTTGTCGTGCATGGCGATTTCGGCTTCTTTGAGCTTGTCTTGGGCCGATTTCATTTCCACGGCAGCGAACTCGGTACCGCCGGCGCTGACTGCACTGTTAACAGCCGATTGAGTCACCGCGTATTGCTCGGTCGGAGGGTTACCTGCGCAACCCGCCAGTACGAAGCTGGTGCCGATTGCCAGCGCGGCCAATTTGAGCCCGCGCAGGTGGTTAAACGAGGATTTGGCAGTGCTGGTTTTCATCGTCTTCAACTCCATTGGATAGCTCCTGAAAAACATCAAAATCCACTTCGTTGGTCAGCGGTTGGGGCCCGGCGGTAAAGCACCAGATGCCCTTTCAAACGGCCGTTCCAAGTTGATGGCTTACTGGCTGTGACCTGAGGCTTTTTTCAAAAGTTCAGAGAAGATGGCGATTTGCCTAAAAAAATATCTGACTGATTGGTCAGCGCCTTTGAGGTGGAACTTTCGTCGCGCACAGCGGTACCCCGAGCCCCTGAGGGGCCCGGAATACCGGGACATTGAAGGAATTTATAACTGGTTATCAGTGCTTCTGTTCATCGGCACTGGCCGATAAATCATGCAGATAGCGCCGGGACAATGTGAGGAAACGTGGGGTAGGGCCAACGTCCTCGTACAACGGATCGCCCTCTTCATCGGTGGCAATCACCTGTTGGCCCTTGATGTATGGAAAGCTGGCTTCCAGCTCTTCAAGGGCGGCGCCGATCAGTTCACCGAGCAATTCTTCGGTATTGCGCTTTGGGTACATCTCGGCAATGGCCGCCAGCCTCGCGGCGGATTCCACGTCCAAATGGATCGCGTATTCGGTTTTGGTCATGCGACCCTTGGCGGTTTCTTCCCAATGCTGGGCCAATTCTCGAATTTTCATGGCAACCTCAATATGCCCGCTGGTTGCAGGCGCTGATGAGTGACCGGTCGCTGGCGTGGATAACGCCGCGACTCAATAGTTGAGACTAGCTGCAACTCACAAGGTTTAAAGCCTTGTCAGAAACCGACGTCGGCGGCACTCTGGAACCCCTGCGCGTCCCGGATTTCTGGCTGGAGATTGGCTGATGAGTGATATCGATGCACGCTTGCGTGAGGATGTTCACCTGCTGGGTGAGCTGTTGGGCAACACCATTCGAGAGCAGTACGGTGATGATTTTCTCGACAAGATCGAGCAGATCCGCAAAGGCGCCAAGGCCGACCGGCGAGGGGCTGGCGATGAATTGAGCGCCAGCCTGAACCAGTTGCAGGAAAATGAACTGTTGCCTGTGGCGCGGGCCTTCAACCAATTCCTTAACCTGGCCAACATCGCCGAGCAGTACCAGTTGATCCATCGGCGCGATGAGTCGCAGCCGGCGCCCTTCGAGGCCCGGGTGCTCCCGCAATTGCTGGCCCGGCTGCAACGCGAAGGCCACAGCAACGAGTCCCTGGCGCGCCAGTTGGCGCGGTTGGAGATCGAACTGGTGCTCACCGCCCACCCCACCGAAGTGGCCCGCCGCACCCTGATCCAGAAATACGATGCGATTGCCGCGCAACTGGCCCTGCAGGATCACCGTGACCTGACCACGGCCGAGCGTGAGCAGATCCGCGAGCGCTTGCAGCGGCTGATCGCCGAAGCCTGGCACACCGAAGAAATCCGTCGCGTGCGGCCGACTCCGGTGGATGAAGCCAAATGGGGCTTTGCGGTGATCGAGCATTCGTTATGGCACGCCATTCCCAATTACCTGCGTAAGGCCGACAAGGCGTTGTTCGCCGCTACCGGATTGCACCTGCCTCTGGAGGCGGCACCGATTCGCTTTGCCTCGTGGATGGGTGGAGACCGCGACGGTAACCCCAACGTCACGGCACCGGTCACCCGTGAAGTGCTGCTGTTGGCACGCTGGATGGCGGCCGATCTGTATTTGCGCGATGTCGATCACCTGGCCTCGGAGCTGTCGATGCAGCAAGCCAGCCCGGCATTGCAAGCCAAGGTCGGTGACAGCGTCGAACCCTATCGCGCCTTGCTCAAGCAACTGCGCGAGCGTCTGCGCGCCACGCGCCAATGGGCGCACACCTCGCTGACGGCTGCTACGCCGGCCAGCGCCGAGGTGCTGCAAAGCAACCGTGACCTGCTGGAGCCGCTGGAGCTGTGCTACCAGTCGCTGCACGAGTGCGGCATGGGCGTGATCGCCGATGGACCGTTGCTCGACTGCCTGCGGCGTGCGGTGACATTCGGCTTGTTCCTGGTGCGTCTCGATGTGCGCCAGGATTCCAGTCGTCATTCGGCGGCCATGACCGAAATCACCGACTACCTTGGCCTTGGCCGTTATGAGGACTGGGACGAAGAGGCGCGTATCGCCTTCCTGATGAAGGAATTGGCCAATCGCCGGCCCTTGCTGCCGGGTTACTTCAAGCCGTCGGCGGATACCGCTGAAGTGTTGAACACCTGCAAGGAAATCGCTGCTGCCCCGGCGGCGTCGCTGGGCTCCTATGTCATTTCCATGGCCGGCGCTGCGTCGGATATATTGGCGGTGCAATTGCTGCTCAAGGAGTCGGGCGTCCAACGCCCGATGCGTGTGGTGCCGCTGTTCGAGACCCTGGCTGACCTGGATAACGCTGGGCCGGTGATGGAGCAACTGTTGCAGTTGCCGGGGTACAGGGCACGCCTGCAAGGCCCGCAGGAAGTGATGATTGGTTACTCGGACTCGGCCAAGGACGCGGGCACCACCGCCGCTGCCTGGGCGCAGTATCGGGCGCAGGAGCGGCTGGTGGACATCTGCCGTGAGCAACAGGTGGAACTGCTGTTGTTCCATGGTCGGGGCGGCACCGTCGGCCGTGGCGGCGGCCCGGCACACGAGGCGATTCTGTCGCAGCCACCCGGTTCGGTGGCGGGGCGTTTTCGCACGACCGAGCAAGGGGAGATGATCCGCTTCAAATTCGGTTTGCCGGACATCGCCGAACAAAACCTCAACCTCTACCTGGCGGCCGTACTGGAGGCCACACTGTTGCCGCCGCCACCACCCGAGCCGGCCTGGCGCCATTTGATGGATGAACTGGCAGCAGACGGTGTCAGCGCCTACCGCGCCGTAGTGCGGGAAAACCCACAGTTCGTCGAGTATTTCCGCCAATCCACGCCGGAGCAGGAGCTGGGGCGTCTGCCACTGGGCAGTCGCCCGGCCAAACGGCGTGCGGGTGGCATTGAAAGCCTGCGCGCTATCCCCTGGATCTTCGGCTGGACCCAGACCCGCCTGATGTTGCCGGCCTGGCTCGGCTGGGAAGCGGCATTGACCAAGGCGCTGGAACGCGGCGAAGGTGAGTTGCTGGGGCAGATGCGCGAACAGTGGCCGTTCTTCCGTACGCGCATCGACATGCTGGAAATGGTGCTGGCCAAGGCCGATGCCGACATTGCCCGTCTATATGACGAGCGTCTGGTGCAGCCTGACCTGCTGCCATTGGGTGCGCACTTACGCGACCTATTGTCGCAGGCGTGCAGCGTGGTGCTTGGCCTGACCGGGCAGTCGCAACTGCTGGCCCATAGCCCGGACACCTTGGAGTTCATCCGTCTGCGTAATACCTACTTGGACCCTCTGCACCTGCTGCAGGCCGAGTTGCTGGCACGCTCGCGTCAACAGGAGGCCGCGCAAGACAGCCCTCTGGAACAGGCGCTGCTGGTGTCCGTGGCGGGTATTGCCGCCGGCTTGCGCAACACCGGCTGAAGTTTTCCAAGTGTTCTCAACGGCTTGCGGATAAACCTCGACGGCCGCCCGGAAACGGGCGGCCGGCGTTTGTGCCGACGGGTTGCACTCAGGCATACCCTACCTATGACGCATACCCGGCGCGGGTTCCTGCGACTTTTGGCGGCTTGTATGGTGACGGCCCGCTGTGTATCTTGATCAGCCTTTGGCCGTTTGATTCGGCCTGGACCCACATATTTACGAGCCATATTTCTACGAGATTTGCCCCTACGCGGCGAATCCGGGCACCATCTCTATAAAAAATTGAGGAGCACATCGATGCGCGTCATTCTGCTGGGAGCTCCCGGGGCCGGTAAAGGTACTCAGGCAAAGTTCATTACTGAAAAGTTCGGTATTCCACAAATCTCCACCGGCGACATGCTGCGTGCCGCCGTCAAGGCCGGCACCGAGCTGGGCCTGATCGCCAAGAGCGTGATGGACAGCGGCGGCCTGGTTTCCGATGACCTGATCATCAACCTGGTCAAGGAGCGCATCAGCCAGGAAGACTGCAAGAACGGTTTCCTGTTCGACGGTTTCCCGCGCACCATTCCCCAGGCTGAAGCCCTGGTGAAAGCCGGCGTAGAGCTGGACGCGGTGGTTGAAATCGCCGTTGAGGACGAAGAGATCGTTCAACGTATCGCCGGTCGTCGCGTTCACGAAGCCTCGGGCCGCGTGTACCACACCGTCTACAACCCGCCGAAGGTTGAAGGCAAGGACGATGTCACTGGCGATGACCTGGTGCAGCGTAAGGACGATACCGAAGAAACCGTGCGCCATCGCCTCTCGGTCTACCATTCCCAGACCAAACTGCTGGTGGATTTCTACCAGAAGTTGTCCGCTGCGCAGGGCAAACCGAAGTACAGCCACATCCCTGGCGTAGGTTCGGTAGAAGCCATCACCGCCAAGGTGTTGCAGGCTCTGAGCTGATTCAGCGATCAGCTTCACGTACAACGGCCCGCTTGCGGGCCGTTGTTGTTTATACTGGCGCACTTTTTTTCGACTTGGACACCCACACCCATGAGCACCCTGCTGGCCCTGGATACCGCGACTGAAGCTTGCTCCGTTGCCCTGCTGCACGATGGCAAGGTAACGAGCCACTACGAGGTGATCCCGCGCCTGCATGCGCAGAAGCTGTTGCCGATGATCAAGCAGTTGCTTGAGGAGGCGGACACCACGCTTTCTGCTGTGGATGCCATCGCGTTTGGCCGTGGCCCTGGCGCGTTCACCGGCGTGCGCATCGCCATCGGTGTGGTACAGGGCCTCGCGTTTGCGCTGGAGCGCCCGGTGTTGCCGGTTTCCAACCTGGCGGTGCTGGCCCAGCGTGCGTTACGTGAGCAGGGTGCCACTCAGGTCGCGGCAGCCATCGATGCACGGATGGATGAAGTCTACTGGGGGTGCTACCGCGAAACCGCCGGGGAAATGCGTCTGGTGGGGGCCGAGGCGGTTCAGGCGCCAGAGGCGTCCGTATTGCCCGACGATGCCATGGGCGATTGGTTCGGTGCCGGCACCGGCTGGGGCTATGGTGAGCGCATCTGCGTGAAAACCGTCGGCCAGGCGGCCGATATGTTGCCCCACGCACAAGACTTGCTGGACCTGGCGCGCTTCGCTTACGAACGCGGCGAAGCGATCCCGGCCGATCAGGCGGCACCGGTTTACCTGCGTGATAAAGTGGCGCAGACCAAGGCCGAACGCGGGATTATTTGACGCCAAAAATGCGGGAATTTGGCGACAAATTTCGCCAACCGTCAGAATTTGCCCAGGTTTCTAAACCTTTTACAAATTATGTGTTCTAGTTATCACCAGAGCATTTGCGCGCCATGGAAAGTGCCGCTAAATTGCCATCATTGATACCGAGTCTGCATGTATGCGTATAGACGGTTTTTCCTCACAGTCCTACCCCATCAAGCGCAAGCCGCGTAAGGCGAACGTCACGGTAGACGAGTCCGTCGAAGATTCGCCGGACTTCATCGAGGTGCAGTCCGACTCGCCATCCAACGCCCAGGCTTCGGCAGGCGCGCGTATCGGCGGTCTTCCCGCCCGCCAGCAAGACATGGTCTTCCCGCGTTCCATGAGCAAAAGCGTCGCCACCGCCCTGGCCAGCTACCTGACCACCGCCGGCTTTGTCGAATGGGATATGGAAGTGCTGGGTCTCGATATCCACATCTGATGCGCCTGCCTTACTTCATCGGTTGTCCCTCCTGGAGCGAAAACGCCTGGCGCGAATACCTGTACCCGGCCGACGCCCGTTCCGGCGATTACCTTGCACTGTATTCCCAGGTTTTCAACGCCGTTGAAGGCAACACCACATTTTATGCCCGCCCCTCGGCCGCCACCGTGCAGCGCTGGGCTGAAATCATGCCTGCGGATTTTCGGTTCACCGCCAAGTTCCCCGGCGACATCAGTCACGGCGGTGACTTGCGGGAGCAACTGCCGGCGGCGGAAAGTTTTATCGGTTTGATGAGCCCGCTGGGCGAACGTATTTCGCCGTTGTGGCTGCAATTGCCGGCGACGTTTTCGCCATCGCGCCTGGGTGAGCTGGCCGGTTTCATTGATGGCCTGGAGCGCCCGCTGGCGGTTGAGGTTCGTCATTCGGAATTCTTCGCCAAGGGCGATGCCGAACGGATGCTCAACCGCTTGCTGCGTGACCGTGGCGTCGAGCGTATCTGCCTCGATCCCCGCGCCCTGTTCAGCTGTACGTCCACCTCGGCCGCGGTGCTGCATGCCCAATCGAAAAAGCCCAAGGTACCGCCACGCCCCGCGGCGCTCACCCAATTTCCTCAAGTGCGGTTTATTGGTCACCCGGAACTGGAAGCCAATGATCCGTTCCTGCTCCCTTGGGTGGAAAAGATCGCCGGCTGGATCGAGGAAGGGCGCACGCCCTACGTGTTCTTGCACACCTCGGATAATCGCTTGGCCGCGCAACTGGCGCTGCGGTTTCACGACAAACTGATGGCACGCCTGCCAGGTTTACCACCCTTGCCGACGTTGCATCGGGAACCTGTAGCGGAGCAATTGGGTTTACTCTAAGGCTCCCTTTCTGACAGGAGTGAGTCATGGATGCACAAACCCTGCGCGGCGAAACCTTCAAGGCCCTGCATGAACGTGATCGCGCGTTCGTTATGCCTAATCCGTGGGATGCCGGTTCCGCCATCATGCTTGCCAGTCTTGGTTTTGAAGCCTTGGCCACTACCAGCGCCGGGTTTGCGTTCAGCCTGGGGCGGCCGGATGCTGAAGGCGCGCTATCGCTGGAGGAGACGTTGGGCAATGCCTCAACGATCGTCCGGGCGACCTCGCTGCCGGTGGCGGCCGACCTGGAAAACGGCTTCAGCGACACCCCCGAAGGCTGCGCCCACACCCTTTTGCGGGCGGCGGCCACCGGCATTGTCGGCGGTTCCATCGAAGACGCCACAGGCATCGCGGCTGACCCGATCTACCCGTTTGACTTATCGGTTGAGCGCGTTGAAGCCGCTGTCGCGGCTGCGCGCAGTTTGCCCTTTGCCTTCACGCTGACAGCCCGCGCAGAAAACCTCCTGCATGGTCGCCTGGATCTGTCCGACACCATTCGCCGCCTGCAAGCCTACGCCGAAGCGGGTGCAGACGTGTTGTATGCGCCGGCTTTGCGCAATGCCGAAGAAGTGGTGGCCGTGGTCAAGGCAGTCGCGCCCAAGCCTGTGAACGTGTTGATGTCCGGTGGCTTGAACTTGAGCGTGGCGCAGTTGAGCGAGATCGGGGTGCGGCGCATCAGCGTCGGCTCGGCTTTCGCCCTGGCGGCGTATGGCGAATTCTACCGGGCGGCGCAGGAAGTGTATGAGTCGGGCACGTTCGACTTCACCGAACGCAAGATGCCGTTCAGCCAGGCCAATGGATTTTTCAAGCGGTGAGTCAGGCGGCCAGGCGCAGGTTGTTGAGGATCAGCGGGCGCGCCCAGTGATAGTCGAAGTCCAATGCCTTCTGTTGGGCCACCAGCTCTTCAGCTGGGTACGGCGTGGCAGGCGGTGGCAGCAGGTCCAGTTCGAACTCGGCGATAGGCAGGTGCAACGGGTACGGTTGCGGTGCAGGGCCGGGTTCGGGCAGCGGCTGGCCGGCGTTCAACACGATCGGGCGAACCCAGCCGCTTTCGAAATTCTGCTGGCGCTGTTGGGCGACAATTTCTTCAGGCGGGAACGGCGTGGCTGGTGGTGGCAGCAGGTCCGGTTCGAATTCGGCAATGGGCAGGAACAGCGGTTCAGGCGGGGCGATCTCGGTGTCTTTCACGTCGCATTCACGCTGGGTGAGGATCTGCGACAGCAGGTCGGATCCTTCACTGGGTTCTACCGCTGGGTCCAGCAGTGCAGGCGCCTTGGCTGCGAGCGCGTCCGGCGAATCGCCGAGCTGTTCGGCCAACGCACGGGCGAAGAAGTCCTGCCACACATGACTCACCCCGGCCAGCGCTTGAGTATTGCGCAGGCCGTAATGGTTGTGGGTCGGCAGTACACCGATGGTTAGGGGAAGAATGTCTGACATTTTTCTCGGTCGACGCTCAGCTCTGGCAAAATACCTGACTGTTGTTTTTATCGGCCACTGTTGGCCGATCCTTAATATTTTTGAGCGTAGCAATTGATGAGCGAACAACCAGCGGCCAGCCGCATTCGGGTCGAGGCCTTGGCCGAAGGTTTCCAGGCGCGTGCCGAGCAATGGGCTGAACAGCTTGGGCTGCCGTTACAGCTGGAGGCGGCGGACTTTTCCCTGCAAGTAGGGGAACAAGGGCTACAACTGCAACAGCTTGGGCCTGACGCACCGGGGCCGGTGCGCGTGGATTTTGTCGAAGGCGGCGCGGCGCACCGGCGCTTATACGGCGGTGGCAGCGGGCAGATGATTGCCAAGGCCGTGGGCATTGCCCAGGGCGTGCGCCCACGTGTGCTGGATGCCACGGCAGGCCTGGGCAAGGACGCGTTCGTACTGGCCAGCCTGGGCTGCGAGATGAGCCTGATCGAGCGCCAACCGCTGATCGGCGCGTTGCTCGAAGACGGCCTGGCACGCGGTGCGGATGATTTCGAGGTGGCGCCGATTGTGGCGCGCATGAAGTTGCTCAAGGGCAACTCCATCGACGTGATGCTCAACTGGGAAGGCGAGCCGCCCCAGGTGATCTACCTGGACCCGATGTTTCCTCATCGTGAGAAAACCGCCCTGGTAAAGAAGGAAATGCGCCTGTTCCGTCCATTGGTGGGCGACGATCCGGACGCCCCGGCGTTGCTCGCAGCGGCCCTGGCCCTGGCCAGCCACCGCGTGGTGGTGAAGCGCCCGCGCAAGGCGCCGTGCATCGAAGGGCCAAAGCCGAGCCACGCGTTGGATGGCAAGTCCAGCCGGTATGACATCTATCCCAAGAAAGCGCTCAAGGCCGATAAGCCCGCATAAACAACCCCACCACCTCCTGCACGTGGGCTTCGGCGTCTTCCTCGGTCAGTTGCCCACCGCAGCCATAGAGCAAACAGAAGTTTGCCGTGCCCTTGAGCAGGCAGAAGAAATGTTCGGCTGCCGTAAACGGTTTGTCGATGCTCAGGGCGCCGCTCTGATCGATCTTGCCGAGCAGGCGCTCCATCCCCTGGAGCATGCGCATGGGGCCGGCTTCGAAGAAGATCTGTGAGAGTTTCACGTCCTGATTGCCGGTGGTCATCATCAGGCGGTGCAGGTTCACCGATTCCGTGCTGTTGATAAGCCGATGAAAGCCCCGTGCGATATTCAGCAGTACGGTTTCCACGGGCACACCTTCAGGCAGCTCGAAATACATCACCGGCAACTGTTCTTCGCACTTGGCCACTACGGCAGCGGTGAACAGGGTCTCTTTGTCGGTGAAGTGGCTGTACACGGTCAATTTCGACACGCCTGCCTCAAGGGCCACGGCATCCATGCTGGTGCTGGCGTAGCCATTGCTCAAAAACAGGGTTTTCGCTGCTTCGAGGATTGCCTGGCGTTTTGCCATGTCCTTGGGACGCCCGGGGCTATTGGTGTTCACAAGATTGTCGGACATTTTCACCTTTAATACTGGACTGGTGAGTTTGGTATTAATAACATACTGGCCAGTATAATTATTCCTAGCTCCATTTGCGAAAGGTCCTTCAGCATGCGCAGCACTTTCCTGCCCCTTGCGTTGCCTGCCAGCCTGGTCTTCCTCCTGGCCGCCTGCGGCCATGAGGAAGCGGCCCAAACCACCATCCGCCCGGCCATGGTGGTGCAACCACAACCGTCGGCGCAGGCGATGGACAGTTATCCTGGCGAAGTGCGCGCCCGTTATGAGCCGGACCTGGCCTTTCGCATCGGCGGTAAAGTCAGTAAACGTCTGGTGGAGGAGGGTGATCGAGTCAAGGCCAATCAACCCCTGGCTGAACTTGACCCCCAGGATGTGCGCCTGCAACTGGAAGCCACCCGCGCCCAAGTGGCCGCCGCCGAGGCGAACCTGAACCTGGTGCGCGCCGAGCGTGATCGCTACAAGACCCTGATGGATCGTCAGATGGTCAGCCGCTCGCAGTACGACAATTCTGAAAACCTCTACCGATCCGGTGAAGCGCGCCTCAAGCAGATTAAGGCCGAGTTCGATGTGTCCAGTAACCAGGCCGGTTATGCCGTGCTGCGCGCGCCCCAGGACGGTGTGGTTGCCAAGCGTGCGGTGGAAGTCGGGCAAGTGGTGGCAGCCGGGCAAACCGTGTTCACCTTGGCCGCCGACGGCGAGCGGGAAGTGTTGATCAGCCTGCCTGAGCAGGGCTTCGGTCGGTTCAAGGTCGGTCAGCCGGTGTCGGTCGAGTTATGGAGCCAGCCGGACCAGCGCTTTACCGGGCACATCCGCGAACTGTCCCCCGCCGCAGACCCCAAGTCGCGTACCTTCGCCGCCCGCGTTGCCTTCACCGGCGGCAAAGTCCCGGCTGAACTGGGCCAGAGCGCCCGCGTTTTCATACAGACCGAAGGTGTGATTGCGCTGTCGGTGCCGCTGTCGGCCCTCAGTGCGGAGAACGGCGCCGCCTACGTCTGGCGCGTGCAACCTGATAACTCCCTTAAGCGTACCCCGGTGCGTATCGGTGCCTTCGGCGAAAAAACCGTGCCCGTGCTGGAAGGCTTGGCCCCTACCGATTGGGTAATTGCAGCGGGTGTGCATGTCCTCCATGAGGGCCAGCAAGTGCGCCCGGTGGACCGCTCCAACCGCGTTGTAAATCTGGCGGCCAAGGAGTAGTCCCCGATGCGTTTCAATCTTTCCGAATGGGCGTTGCGTAATCGCCAGATCGTACTGTTCCTGATGATCCTGCTGGCAGTGGTCGGCACTTTGTCTTACACCAAACTGGGGCAAAGCGAAGACCCGCCGTTTACCTTCAAGGCCATGGTGATCAAGACCAATTGGCCTGGGGCCACGGCCCAGGAAGTTTCGCGGCAAGTGACCGAGCGCATCGAGAAAAAACTGATGGAGACCGGCGACTACGAGCGCATTGTCTCGTTCTCGCGCCCCGGCGAATCCCAGGTCACCTTCATGGCCCGCGACTCGATGCACTCTGCGCAAATTCCTGACTTGTGGTACCAGGTGCGCAAGAAGATCAGCGACATTCGCCAGACCTTGCCGCCGGATATCCAGGGGCCGTTTTTCAACGACGAATTCGGCACCACCTTCGGCAACATCTACGCCCTCACCGGCGACGGCTTTGACTATGCCGTGCTCAAGGACTACGCCGACCGTATCCAGATTCAACTGCAGCGCGTGCCGGACGTGGGCAAAGTCGAGCTGCTGGGCCTGCAGGACGAGAAAGTCTGGATCGAGCTGTCCAACCTCAAGCTCGCCACCCTCGGCGTGCCCTTGGCGGCCGTGCAGCAAGCCTTGCAGGAGCAGAACGCCGTTTCCACCGCAGGCTTCTTTGAAACCCCGACCGAGCGCGTGCAACTGCGGGTGTCGGGTAACTTCAAAACCGTGGAGGAGATCCGCAACTTCCCGATTCGCGTCGGTGACCGGACTTTGCGCATCAGTGATGTAGCCGACATCCACCGCGGCTTCAACGATCCACCGGCGCCGCGCATGCGCTACATGGGCGCCGATGCTATCGGCCTGGCCGTGGCCATGCGTGACGGCGGCGACATTTTGGTACTGGGTAAGGCCCTTGAAGGGGAGTTCGCACGTCTGCAGAAGAACCTTCCGGCGGGTATGGAACTGCGCAAAGTGTCGGATCAACCGGCTGCGGTGAAAACCAGCGTCGGCGAATTCGTCCAGGTGCTGGCTGAGGCATTGGCCATCGTCTTGTTGGTGAGCTTCTTCTCCCTGGGTGTGCGTACCGGCATGGTGGTGGCCCTGGCGATTCCGCTGGTGCTCGCGATGACGTTTGCCACCATGTACTACCTGGGTATCGGCCTGCACAAGATTTCCCTTGGTGCTTTGGTACTGGCCCTGGGCTTGCTGGTGGACGACGCGATCATCGCCGTGGAAATGATGGCGATCAAAATGGAGCAGGGCTACGACCGGCTCAAGGCGGCGAGCTTCGCCTGGACCAGCACTGCGTTTCCGATGCTTACCGGCACGCTGATCACGGCGGCCGGCTTCCTGCCGATTGCCACGGCGCAGTCGAGCACAGGGGAATACACCCGCTCGATCTTCCAGGTGGTGACCATCGCACTGTTGGCCTCATGGGTGGCCGCCGTGGTGTTTGTGCCGTACCTGGGGGAAAAGCTCCTGCCGGACCTGGCGAAGATTCATGCAGCCAAACACGGCGCCGATGGTCCGGATCCCTACGGCACGCCCTTCTACCAGCGTGTAAGAGGTTTGGTCGAATGGTGTGTGCGTCGGCGCAAAACCGTGATCGTGCTGACGTTGCTGTTGTTCATCGGCTCGGTCGCGCTGTTCCGCTTTGTGCCGCAGCAGTTCTTTCCGGCTTCGGGTCGTCTGGAGTTGATGGTTGACTTGAAACTGGCCGAAGGCGCGTCCCTGAGCAACACCGCCGACCAGGTCAAACGCTTGGAAGCCTTGCTCAAGGACCACGCGGGTATCGACAACTATGTGGCTTATATCGGCACCGGCTCGCCGCGTTTCTACCTGCCGCTGGACCAGCAATTGCCGGCGGCCAGCTTTGCGCAATTTGTAGTGCTGGCCAACACCATTGAAGAGCGCGAAAGCCTGCGCACGTGGCTGATCGAAACCCTCAACGAGCAATTCCCCGAGCTGCGCTCGCGGGTCACGCGCCTGGAGAACGGCCCGCCCGTGGGGTACCCGGTACAGTTCCGCGTGACGGGCGAGCACATCGAGGAAGTGCGTGCGCTGGCGCGCAAAGTCGCCGCCAAGGTTCGTGAAAATACCCACGTGGTCAACGTGCACCTGGACTGGGAAGAACCGAGCAAGATCGTCTACCTCAACATCGACCAGGACCGCGCCCGCGCGCTCGGCGTAAGCACCGCCAACCTGTCGAAGTTCTTGCAGAGCTCACTGACCGGCTCCACCGTCAGCCAATATCGCGAGGACAACGAGTTGATCGAAATCCTCCTGCGCGGCACCGTGCATGAGCGCACCGAGCTGTCGCTGTTGCCAAGCCTGGCGGTACCGACCGACAACGGCAAAAGTGTCGCGTTGTCACAGATCGCCACCCTTGAATACGGCTTTGAAGAGGGCGTTATCTGGCACCGTAACCGCCTGCCGACCGTGACCATTCGCGCCGACATCTATGGCAAGGAACAACCGGCGACCCTGGTCCAGCAGATCCTGCCGACCCTCGAGGGAGTACGCGCCGAACTGCCGGATGGCTACCTGCTCGAAGTGGGCGGCACCGTCGAAGACTCCGCCCGTGGCCAGAACTCGGTGAAGGCCGGTGTGCCGTTGTTCATCGTGGTGGTGCTGACCTTGCTGATGTTGCAACTGCGCAGCTTCTCACGCACCGCCATGGTGTTTCTGACGGCTCCGCTGGGCTTGATCGGTGTGACGCTGTTCCTGCTGGTGTTCCGCCAGCCCTTCGGCTTTGTGGCGATGCTCGGCACTATCGCCTTGTCGGGCATGATCATGCGTAACTCGGTGATCCTGGTGGACCAGATCGAACAAGACATCAAGGCCGGCCTGGCACCGTGGCAAGCCATTATCGAAGCCACCGTCCGACGCTTCCGCCCGATTGTCCTTACGGCACTCGCGGCGGTACTGGCGATGATCCCGCTGTCGCGCAGCGTGTTCTTCGGGCCGATGGCGGTGGCGATCATGGGCGGGTTGATTGTGGCGACGGCGTTGACCTTATTGTTTCTGCCAGCGCTGTATGCGGCATGGTTTCGTATCAAGAACGAAGCCCGGCAATAACGAGAGGGCGGCGGTTATTGGGCGTATGTAATAAACATGCGCCTGATGACGGTTGGGAAGAGTGGTGGATGTCTGAAATTCGCTAGTTGCCTGCAAAGCCTGAATGTCACCCGCTTTATTTAGAGAGTGGGGAGCTTCCTGACGACAGTTTTAATAATTGATGTATTTGTGTCGGCCAGTGGTGTGATTTTCTGCAATGTCAGGTCCAAATGGCCTACCGACTCGGTATAAAGATGGCAAACAAAACTGTCTTCTCCGGTTATTTTGTAGCACACCACGCATTCAGTCATGTTTGCGAGTAGCTGTTCCACTTCTTGAAACTTCCCCGGCAATGGTTTAACTCTGACTAACGCCTGCAACGCATACCCCAATGCCTCGGCACCGAGCTCTACACTGAACCCGACAATGATGCCTGCCTGCTCCAGGCGCTTCATGCGCTCGCTGCAACCCGGTGCAGACAGGCCTACCTGGCGGGCCAGCGCGCGTATGGACGTACGTGCGTTCTGATGAAGAGCAACAATCAGAGCGCTATCAATAGGGTCTAACGTCTGGCCGCTCTTTGTAAGCTTTTTCATTAGTTTGACCTTACGAATAGTGAAGAATAGCGTGAAGAATCTTACATACCATAGATCCTTAAGAAAAGAATGGTTTTTTTAAAATATCTTGTCTATGGTTTTTGCGTGCAGTCATACGCAGTACTGTGCTGTTGTTTTAAATTGTTCTATTGTCGAGGGATTGAAATGAACTACGTACTTGATGAAGCACGCCTGCAACAACACCATGCTGATAACTTTCCCGAAAAAAGAGTGTTCGCGCTGCGTAATGAGTTTTCGCGTAATGGTTTTATAAAGTTGCGCGATATTGTCGATGATTCATTGCGCGAAGTAATCACGGCAGATGTCCACAGCTTGATCGACCGTCAACTCGAACGCCGCGATCTGCACTTGGCGACGACCGACAACACACCGCGCTATATGAGTGTGGTGCGCAGTGAGTTTATTGCTGAAAACAGCCCATTGATCGGTGCGCTGTCCAAATCCGAAGTGCTGCTCGGCACCTTGTCGTTGATCGCCGACACGCAGATCGTCGCCTCCGTGTCCCAGGACGAGGAATACCTGATTACCAGGCAGGAACGCAAAGGCGATACCCATGGTTGGCATTGGGGTGACTACAGTTTCGCGTTGATCTGGATTATCGAGACGCCTCCTATCGCCAAGGGCGGCATGTTGCAATGTGTGCCGCATACCTCATGGGATAAATCCAACCCCAGGATTCATGAATTGCTGTGCAGTAATCCGATTGCCACCTATGGCTTCAAGACAGGAGATATCTATTTCCTGCGCACGGACACCACCCTGCACCGCACGATCCCACTGAATGAAGACGCCACGCGCATCATCCTCAACATGACGTGGGCGGCTGAAAAAGATCTGTCCAGAAACCTGCACGGCAATGACCGTTGGTGGGAAGACCAGCACGCAGAGGCCGCAAAAAACCTGGCATAGAACACCGCAAATGCACCCACGGGATGATAGCTATGCACGATATTCACTGCTTGCAGCATGCCAATACATTACTCAAACAGGCGCAATCGCACGCTGCCATGGCTGATCTGGTTCGGGCGGCGGTGGTTCGTAACGAACAGTGGCGCGGGCAGCAGTGCATCAACCTTGTGGCCGCCGAGTCACCCACCAGCCCGTCCGTGCGCGCTCTGCTGTCCAGCGAGGTCGGCATGCGTGCTTCGGGTGGGCATATCGGGCGCGACAACCGGTTTTTCTCCGGCATGAAGAACATCGACGAGCTGGAATCGCTCTGCGTGGAATTATTGAAAATCACCTTGCGCGCCCAGCAAGCCGATCATCGCCTGATGGGCGGCATGGCAGCCGTACTGGCGGCGTACACGGCGTTGACCCGCCCCCAGGATAATGTCATGACCGTACCGGTGATCAGGGGAGGCGACACCAGCAATCGAACCAATGGCCCGCCCGGTGTGCGTGGGCTCAAGGTCTGGGACATTCCCTTCGTGCATAAGACGGCGGACATCGATCTCACGCGCTTTGGCGAAGTTGCCCAAACCCTGAAGCCTGCCGTGATTGGCCTGGGCATGACACTGACCCTGTTTCCTCTGCCGGTGGCGGATATCAAAGGCATCGTTTCACCCTGGGGCGGAAAGGTCTACTTCGACGCCGCCCACCAATTGGGCCTGATCAGTGCAGGGCTGTTCCAGGACCCGCTGGCGGAAGGGGCGGACCTGATGACCGGCTCTTCCGGAAAGACGTTCAGCGGTCCCCAGGGCGGTGTGATCCTGTGGAACGATGCTGCGTTGACGGCACCTGTGCATGAAGCGATTTTCCCTACCCTGACCGGTAGCCACCAAATCAACCGGGTGGCGGCACTCGCAGTGGCCGCCACCGAGATGCTGGAGTACGGGCAGACCTACATGAAGCAGGTCGTGAGTAACGCGCAGACGCTGGCCATGCATCTGGACCGCAGGGGCGTGACCGCCTTTTACAGGGAGCAGGGCTACACCCGCACCCATCAGATTGTCATCGATTCAAAACCCTTTGCCAGCGGCCGTGAGGCGGCTCAGCGCCTGGAAGCGGCCAACATCATCGCCAACGAAATGCCGCTGCCGTGGGATACGGACCCTTACAAGGAATCGGGCATTCGACTGGGGACGGTCGAAGTCACCAGGTTGGGCATGAAAGAGCGGGAAATGGCGTGGATAGCCGATCAGATTGCCAAGGTGCTGCTGCATAAAGAGGACCCAATGGCGATCGCCAACGGTGTGATCGATTTCATGAAGAACTACAGAACTGTCTATTACTGCCATGAAAATGGGCTGCCTCGCTAAGTCATTCTCAAAGGAGACCCCTATGCCCGATACCGTCGTTTCCGTTTACCAGGCGACACTGACGTTTGCCGTCGCCGCCATCGCGTTGCTTGCCAGTCCGGGTCCTGCGACCCTGGCACTGGCGGCGAGCGGCGCCGCTTATGGCCTGAAACGTTCAGTTGAGTTTTTCATCGGCATTACGTTGGGCCTGGTGATTGCCATGACATTGGTAGCCACGGGGCTGTATGTAGTGCTGCACAGCTTTCCGATAGTGGCGACGGTGCTGGCGGTCATTTCCATCCTTTATATTTTGTCGTTGGCTTATCGCATCGGCACTGCGCCGCCGATCAAGGATGAGCAGCCAATCGTCACTCCCGGCTGGAGCGCAGGGTTCCTGCTGGGCGCCGCGAACATCAAGGCGTATGCCGCGTTTGCCGCGCTACTGGGCAGTTTCACCCTGGGTACGGCGCCAGCCTGGGAACAAGCGACGAAGGCGCTGATCTGTCTGTTGGTCTGCGTGGTGTTCGACTTCCTGTGGTTGTTTGCGGGCAGCAAATTGCGCCGCTGGTTCATCCATCCCACTTGGAGCCGGGTACTTAACGTAAGCTTTGCGATTTTGATGATAGCGACGGTCGCCTGGTCATTCACGCTGACGCAGTAGGGCTATCGGTGGAAAGGCGCTTGATCATTTCCGACCGGGGATAAACTCATGTTTGGGACCGTTTCTGCATTGGTGTTGTTGCTGGTAGTGCCTGGCCCGACCAACACCCTGTTGTTGCGCGCCGGAGTGTTGTTTGGCTTTGCCGCTTCCTGGCGCCTGGCGTATATCGAATGCGTGGCTTATCTGCTTCAGGTATCGGTGTGGGGCGGTGCGCTGCTTTACCTGTCAACCTGGTCGCCGTGGGCGATTAAAGCGACGCAACTGGCTGCTGCCTGCTACCTGTTGTTTCTTTCCTGCACCTTGTGGCAGCGCAAGAACAGCGTGGTCGGCCCAAGCCCCGACCGTTTTTCGGGACGGTCTTTCTTTTTGCTGACAGTGATGAACCCCAAGGGCTTGTTGATCGTTTCATTTATCGCGCCGATGGATGCCTTCGTTACCTTGCAGGGGTATGCGGCCTTCATGAGTACGCTGGCGTTGGTCATCATTCCGGTGGGGTCGGCGTGGATTCTGTTCGGTAGCCGGATTACCGGGGTAAACAAGACCTGGCTGACGCCGCTGAGGATCAACCGTGTTACTTCAATCGCCGTTGGCTGCTTTTCCACGCTGATGTTGGGCCGCCTGGCTGATTCGGTCATTCATTAGATCGCTCCCCATTGCAGGGAGCGATCCGTCCAGGCTTTACAGTGCGCCGAAGACCTTCTTCGCCAAACTGGTGGCCGCCGCCGCCGGGTTCTTGCGGATGGTTTCTTCCTGCTGCGCGATCATCTTGAACAACCCGTCCAGCGCCTGTTCGGTCACATAGCTTTCAACGTTGGCACTTTTGGCATCGAGCGCGCCGAAGGCTGCGGCCTTGCCGGCCAGGGCGTTGTACTGCTGGGCTACGCCCACCTTGTCGGTAGCGGCCTTGACGATCGGCAGGAACTTGGCGCGGATCTGGTCACGGCTGCTTTTGTTCAGGTATTGAGTCGCCGAATCCTGGCCGCCGGTGAGGATGCCTTTGGCGTCGGTCACGCTCATGTTCTTCACCGCATTGACCAAGATCGGTTGCGCCTGGGTCACGGCCGTTTCAGCCGCTTTGTTCATGCTGTCTTCCAGTTGGGTGACCTGGTCACCCATGCCGAACATTTTCAGCTTGTCGGCGACTTTGCCGAGTTTGCCCGGCAGGCCGATCTTCACTTCGGGGTTGTTGCTAAAACCGCCGGGCACGCCCAGCTGTTTCACGGCGATCTGTGCGCCTTGGGTCAGTGCGTCCTTGAGGCCGCCGTTGGCGTCGCCCTGGGATAGGCTGCCAAGGTCGAGCGCCATGGCGTTGGCACCGAGCAGGAGGCCGGCACACAGGGCGGTAAGGCGAAGGGAGTTACGGAGCATGGACGCTTCCTTGAGTTCGTGAATCAGTGGGCGACCGCATCAACACGCAGGCGCAGCGGTGGTTGAGCCTGGCCGTTGAGCTGTACGGAGTGCCGTTCGGTGGTGACAAACAGTAACTTGCCATCCAGTTCGATGCGAGCGCTGACCGAGTAACTGTGACCCGGCTTGACTTGCGCAGGGTCGTAGCTCAGGTGAAAGGGCAGCGGTACCTGGCCTTTGACCGGGCCTTTCTGTTCGGCGAGCGTCACGGCCGGGGCGTCCATCAGGGACACGTCTTGCAGGCTCACGCTCAAAGTGGCCGCAGGCGGCAGGGCAATGCGTTGCAGGTAGAACACTTCGCCGTCGAGGCTGGCCTTGGGGGCTGGGGTCATGGACTGGCAAGCTCCGAGCAGGGCGGTCAGGCCCAGGAGGATGATTTTTTTCACGGTGCAGCTCCTTTTCAACGGCGCCGGAAACCGCCCGGCGCCTGATTCAATCTAGCGGGTTTCTTGAGGTTCGACCGCTGCCTCGGCCGCGCCATCAACCCGATGCAGCGCCACTTGCCGGATCGACAAGCGAATCTCTGCCGGCAGCACGCGTTTCGCTGCGCCTTCGGCCAACTCGCCAAGCAGGTCGTGGTAACTCAATTTACCGGCCTCGTCACGGCGCAGCACATCTTGCTCCAGCAATGTCTGGATGAAATGTCGGAAAAGGCTCTTGTCGAAGAATTCCGGAGCGTTCAGGCCATGCAGGATCGACAGGCGCTGGGCCATGATCGTGCACAGGTCTTCCAGTTCTTCGGCGCTGATGCTGTTCTGGCCGCTGTTGAGCAGCAGCGAGATGGCCATGTAGAAACGCTGCAGGGTCTGGGCAATGCTCTTGGACAGCAGCGTAAGCAATACAAAGTGCCGTGAACTCGGGGCCGGGCGCAGGTACACATCGTTCTCGAAGCGCAGCAGGCCCTGTTCCACAAATGCTTGCAGCCATTGGTCGACGACCGTGTCCAGCTCTTCCAGCGACCAGCGGATAAACAGCTCCGATTGCAGGTAGGGGTAGAGCGCGCGGGTGTAGCGCAGGATCTGCTCGCGGTTCATCCGCGAGCTGCTCTGGAAGAAACTCGCCAGCAGCGCCGGCAGGGCAAAAATGTGCAGCACGTTGTTGCGGTAGTAGGTCATCAGGACGGCGTTCTGCTCATCCAGGTACAGGATCTTACCCAGAGCGTCGCTTTGTTCCGACAGCAGGTCCATGTCCTTGACGTGCTTGATCAGCGCCAGTCCGTCGCCTTCGGGCAAGGTGGTATGAGGCGAGTAGGGCACGCGGCGCAGCAGCGCCAGGTACAGGTCCAACTGGCGTGCCATGGCTTGTTCGTCCAGGGCCAGGCGCGTGGTGGACAGCAGTGCCAGGGCTACCAGGTTTACCGGATTCACCGCCGCGGCTTCGTTCAAGTGGCGCGCCACCTGTTCGCCGAGGCGGTTGGTGGTCTCATTGAGCCACGCCGGTTTGTAGTTCGGGCCCAATTCCTGGGCGCGCCAGTCCGGTTGCTCGGCGTCGAGAAACTCGGCCAGCTTGATCGGCTCGCCGAAGTTGACGGCGACCTGGCCAAAGCGCTGCTTGAGCGCGCCGACCACTTTGAAAATATCGAAGATCGATTCTTTCTTCTTGCTTGCACCGCGCAATTCACCGAGGTAGGTGCGGCCTTCGAGCACGCGCTCATAGCCGATGTACACCGGCACGAACACGATCGGCATGCGTGAAGAGCGCAAGAAGCTGCGCAGGGTGATCGCCAGCATCCCGGTCTTCGGTTGCAGCATGCGTCCGGTGCGCGAGCGTCCGCCTTCAACGAAGTACTCCACCGGGAAGCCTTTGGTGAACAAGGTGTGCAGGTATTCGTTGAACACCGAGGTGTACAGCGGGTTGCCCTTGAAGGTGCGGCGCATGAAAAACGCACCGCCACGGCGCAACAGGCTGCCGATCACCGGCATGTTCAGGTTGATACCGGCGGCGATGTGCGGCGGGGTCAGGCCGTTCTTGAACAGCAGGTACGACAGCAGCAGGTAGTCGATATGGCTGCGGTGGCAAGGTACGTAGATGACCTCGTAGCCCTGGGCAACCTTTTGCACGCCCTCGATGTTGTTGACCTTGATGCCGTCGTAGATCTTGTTCCAGAACCAGCTGAGCACCACTTCGAGGAAGCGGATCGCGGTGTAGGTGTAGTCCGAGGCGATTTCGTTGCCGTAGCGCAGGGCTTGCGCCTTGGCTTTTTCCGGGGAGATTTTTTCCCGTTCGGCTTCTTCGGCAATGGCTTGGCGTACCAAGGGCATATTGACCAGGCCCTTCACCAGGTTGCGGCGGTGGGACAGGTCGGGGCCGATCACGGCGGTCTTCAGGTTACGAAAGTGCACACGCAGGATGCGTTGAGCCATGCGCACGGTACGTTCGTGGCCTTTATTGTGCTCGATCAATTCACGCAGGTTGATTGGCGCAGAGAATTGCACACGGGTCTTGCGACCGAGGATCAGGATGCTCAACAACCGGCGCAGACGCCCGGTGACTGCCCAACTGTCGGCAAACAGCAGTTTCCACGGGCTGGACTCGCTCTCGGGCGATTGGCCCCAGAACACGCTGACCGGAATGATTTGTGCATTCTCTTCGGCGTGTTCGCTCAGGGTATTGACCAGGCGGGTCAGGGTCGGCGGCGCGCCGCGCTTGTCCTGGCGGCCAAGCCAGTCGGGGTCCGGCGTCAGGTAGAAGAACGCGGCAGGTTCCATCAGTGGGCCTACCGATACCGGCAGCACCGGACGCGGCAGACCGGCTTTGGTGCACTCGGCGTCAACCACGGCCAATTCGGTGAGGGAAGGCGATTGCAGGACGTAGAACACCGGCCGGCTGCGGTCGAGGTTGAGGGTTAGGGACGACTGGTTGATCGTCTCCGAGCGAACCCAGAGGTACAACAGTCGGCGCAAGGTGCCAAACACCAGACGGCGGAACGGGGAGCGGGTCATAGGCGTGCTGCTTCAAGTGGAAAAAACCGAGCAGTTGCTCGGGCGGGTAGTGTGCCGTATTCGCCGAAAATCGGCAAAAAGCGGCTAAATAAACTTGAGTTGAAGCTTTTTGAACCTGCCATATACTCGGCAGTTCCATGCGGCTGACTCAACAATAAAAAGCATGTGGGAGAAAAACAGATGACAACGCGCGAAACCGGCAATGTGAAGTGGTTCAACGATGCAAAGGGCTATGGTTTTATCCAACGCGAAGATGGCAAGGATGTGTTTGTGCACTACCGCGCTATTCGTGGTGAAGGCCACCGCTCCCTGGCTGAAGGCCAGCAGGTGGAATATGCGGTGGTGAGCGGCGAGAAAGGTTTGCAGGCGGAGGATGTGGTCGGCCTGTAGGCCGAGCTGCAAGTTTGGAGCGGCAAGCTGCAAGTGCTTTGACTTGCCGCTTGCCGTTCGAAGCTTGCAGCTGTCTTTAAGCCGTCCTCCAGGTGATCTGCTCTTCACCGTCCGCGCTGATGCGAATCCAGGTGTCGGCGCTTTCTTCACCTTCCTCTTCGACCCAGGTACCCGGTGCACAGCGCACTTCCACGTTCAGCGCGGCAAAGGCTGCGCGGGCGCAGGCGATGTCGTCGTCCCATGGCGTCTGGTCGCTCTCCAGGTACAGGCTGTTCCACTTGCCCACGGCCTTGGGCAGCCAGGTAACGGGTACATTGCCGGCTTTGCACTTGTAGGTCTGGCCTTTCTGGACCCAGTCGGTGCACGGGCCCAGGGCGGCGCCCAGCCAGGCGGCGATGGCCTTGTGGTCGACGTCGGCGTCCTTCAGGTAAATCTCGATATCAGGTTGGCGCATGGATGTTCCTCGTTGCGGGATTCGAAAATCCATTCGCGGATACTTAAAAGTCGGTTATTGAAGCACGAAATAATCGTAGCGCATCGACACGGTTACCAGCAGCGGCTCGGCCGCCTCGATCACCTGTGCGCGGCGCTCGGCGCTGGCGCGCCAGCCGTGGGGCGTCATGGCCAGCAGATTGGCGCGGTCCCTCGGCTCGGCCAGGCTCAGGCTGTACGTCAGGGTTTCGCTGTGTGCCAGGCTCATGCCCTCCGGCACCAGGGCCAGATGCTTGTCGTCGGTGTACTCGCGCACTTCGTCGTACAGGCGCTCGCGCAGCTCCATCAAGTGGCCGCTGGTCGGGCCGACTTTCATCAGGCCACCGCCAGGGCTGAGCAAGCGTTTGGCTTCCTGCCAGTCCAACGGGCTGAACACGCTGGCGAGGAACTGGCAACTGGCGTCGGCCAGCGGCACGCGGGCCATGCTGGCGATCAACCAGGTCAGCGCCGGGTTGCGCTTGCAGGCGCGCTTGACCGCTTCCTTGGAGATATCCAGCGCATAACCGTCGGCATGGGGCAGGGCCTCAGCCATTTGCGCGGTGTAGTAACCCTCGCCGCAACCGATGTCCACCCAGCGCTGTGGAGCACGTTCGGCAGCCAGCTCGGCCAGGCGCCTGGCCACCGGCGCATAGTGCCCGGCATTGAGGAAGTCGCGGCGCGCCTCGACCATCGCCAGGTTGTCACCGGGGTCGCGGCTGTTCTTGTGCTGCACGGGCAGCAGGTTCAGGTAACCCTGGCGCGCGCGGTCGAAGCGGTGCCCGGCCGGGCATACCACACCATTGTCCACCGCGTTGAGCGGTGCGCTGCAAATGGGGCAGGCGAGCATCAGGCGAGCAACTTGATCAGGGTCTGGTAATAGATTTCGGTCAGCACATCGAGGTCACTGGCCAGGATGCGCTCGTTGACCTGGTGGATGGTGGCGTTGACCGGACCCAGTTCGACGACTTGCGTGCCGAGCGTCGCAATAAAGCGACCGTCCGAAGTGCCACCACTGGTGGACGCCTTGGTTTCGCGCCCGGTAATCGCTTTGATGCTGGCGGACACCGCATCCAGCAGTGCACCCGGTTCGGTCAGGAACGGCAGGCCCGACAAGGCCCAGTCCACATGCCAGTCCAGAGCGTGCTTGTCGAGGATTGCCGCAACGCGCTGTTGCAAGCCTTCGACGGTGGACTCGGTGGAGAAGCGGAAGTTGAACACCGCCGTCAGCTCACCTGGGATCACGTTGGTGGCACCGGTGCCGGAATTGAGGTTGGAAATCTGGAAGCTGGTCGGTGGGAAAAATGCGTTGCCGTCATCCCAATGCTCGGCGGCCAATTCGGCCAGGGCCGAAGCCGCCAGGTGAATCGGGTTCTTCGCCAGGTGCGGGTACGCCACGTGACCTTGCACACCGCGTACCGTGAGGGTTGCGCCGAGGGAGCCACGACGACCGTTCTTGACCACATCGCCCACCAGCGTGGTGCTCGACGGCTCGCCGACGATGCACCAGTCCAGGCGCTCCTTGCGTGCCGCCAGGCGTTCGATCACGGCTTTGGTGCCGTGGTGCGCCGGGCCTTCTTCGTCACTGGTGATCAGGAAGGCCACCGAGCCCTTGTGGTCCGGGTAGTCGGCGACGAAACGCTCTGATGCCACCAGCATGGCCGCCAGGCTGCCTTTCATGTCCGCCGCGCCACGGCCGCACAGCATGCCGTTTTCGTCGATCAGTGCATCGAACGGATCATTCTGCCAGGCCTGCACCGGACCGGTCGGCACCACATCGGTATGGCCGGCAAAACACAGTACCGGGCCGTCGTGCTTGCCATGGGTGGCCCAGAAGTTGTCCACGTCTTCAATACGCATCGGCTCAAGCTTGAAACCGGCGTCGCCCAGGCGCTGCATCATCAGCTTCTGACAGTCGGCATCGACCGGCGTGACCGAGGGGCGACGGATCAGGTCGATAGCGAGTTGAAGGGTCGGCGAAAGGTCGGCATGGGCCGTCATGGGAAAACTCCGGAAAGCATGTAATGGGTGCTGGGCGAATGTGGAATACAAATCTTGAAACGGCGCAGATCCAATCTGGCGGCGAGCTTGCCTGGTCCAACAAAATGGCCGTTATCTTATAGCAAAACGGCGGCCAGAGGCCGCCGTTTAGTGCTTTGCGCAAGTTTTTACGCGGCAGGCGCGGGTTCCGGTTCCGGCGCAGGTTTTGGCAACGAAGACAGGAACGCCATGATCAAGGCCGCCACATACGGCAGCGACTGCACCAGCAGCATCACCACCCAGAAGCGCATGTCATTGCTCGGCAGGCCCTGCACCAGGTAGATCCCCAGCGCCGCGCCCCACAACAGCAGCATGATGAACATCTCTTCGCGTGCTTCCGAGATCGCGACCCAGAAGCCGTGGTTATCCGCGTTTTTCGGTGTGCGAAAGAACGGAATACTGGTGGTGAAGAAACCATACAGCACCGCCTTGGCGATGGTGTGGGACAGCGCCAGGCCAGCGAGGGCGGCGCAGAACGCGTCCTTGAGGTTCACACCCACCGCACGGCGGTAGAGGAAGATGATCTTGCCGACCTTGAACACGAACAACGCCAACGGCGGGATCGCGAAAATCAGCAACGGTGGGTCGACCCGCGTTGGTACGATGATCATCGCTGCGGACCACAGCAGCGCGCCGACGGTGAAGAAGATGTTCATGCCGTCCGCCACCCACGGCAACCAGCCCGCGAGGAAGTGGTAGCGCTGGCCACGGGTCAGCTCGGTGTCCTTGCCGCGCAACAGGCTGGCGGTGTGGCGCTTGATGATCTGGATCGCGCCATAGGCCCAGCGGAAACGCTGTTTCTTGAAGTCGATGAAGGTGTCCGGCATCAGGCCCTTGCCGTAGCTGTCGTGGTAATACGCCGCCGACAGTCCTTTCTCGAACACGCGCAAGCCAAGTTCCGCGTCTTCACAGATGCACCAGTCGGCCCAGCCCAGCTCTTCGAGCACCGAGCGGCGGGTCATGGTCATGGTGCCGTGCTGGATGATCGCGTCACGGTCGTTACGGGTAACCATGCCGATATGGAAGAAGCCCTTGTATTCCGCATAGCAGAGCTTCTTGAAGGTGCTTTCGTTCTGGTCGCGGTAATCCTGTGGCGATTGCACCACGGCGATTTTCGGGTCGGCGAAGTGCGGCACCATGTGCTTGAGCCAGTTCGGCGACACGCAGTAGTCCGAGTCGATCACCGCGATCACTTCGGCATCCTTGGCGGTGTGCGGGATCAGGTAGTTCAGTGCACCGCCCTTGAAACCGGCCAGGGGCGAGACATGGAAGAACTTGAAGCGCGGGCCGAGGGTTTCGCAGTAGTCGCGCACCGGCTCCCATACGGCCGGGTCTTTGGTGTTGTTGTCGATGATCAGGACTTCGTAGTCCGGGTAATCGAGGGCGGCCAGGGCGTCGAGGGTCTGTTTGACCATCTCCGGTGGCTCGTTGTAGCAAGGCACATGGATCGATACTTTCGGGCGGTAGTCCGAATCCCCCTCCACCGGCAGAAATTCACGCCGACGCTTGTGGGTCCATACCGCTTCCGCCAGTTCGTGGGCCTCGGTCAGCAACACGATAAACACGCCGAGGGCGCCGAGTGCCAGCAAGATACCGACGGTCACGCTGAACCAGGTGCTGTATTGCTGGCTGTAGTCGTAGCCGATCCATACCAGCACCGAACCGCACAGGAACGCGATAAAGGTCAGGAAGGTACGGCCGCGCTGGCGCAGGGCCGAGCCATCGATCATCAGCAGGGTGAGGGACAGCAGCGCAAGCACCACCGAGCCGATAGCCAGTACGCGCCATTGCGGGATTGCGACGACGGGGCCTTCAAAGTTGAATTTTTGCTGGCGTGCGGCGTTATAAACGCCCCAATAGGCGCCCGCCGAACCTTCGTCGCTGACTTTCCACGGCTGATCGAATGCCTCGATCACGAAGTAGTTGTAGCCTTGGCGGTTCAGCTTGTTCACCAGTGTGCGCAGGTAGATGGCCTGGTCTGCCGGGGACGTTTCGTTGCCACCGCGCATGCGTCCGTTACTCGGCCAGCCAACCTCCGACAGCAGCAGCGGTTTTTTCGGGAACAGTTTCTTCAGGTCCCGGGCACGGTCGAGTACGTACTGGCCGGCCTTGTCCATCGGAATAAATTCCCAGAACGGCAGGATGTGCGCGGCGATCAGGTCGACGTGCTTGGCCAGTTGCGGGTTCTTTTCCCAGATGTGCCACTGCTCGGAGGTCGTCACCGGCACTTTCACGGCGGCGCGTACCCGGTCCAGCAACGCAATCAGTGCTTGCGGGGTGATCTCTTCGCGGAACAATGCCTCGTTACCGACCACTACGCGCACGACACTGCGTGAGCTATTGGCGATCTCGATGGCGCGCTGGATTTCGCGTTCGTTACGCTCCAGGTCCGGGCTGATCCAGATCCCCAGTGTCACGCGCAGGCCGAACTCTTCGGCCAGCTTGGGGATGTCCCCCAACGTGCCATCGACCGAGTAAGTACGGATGTTGTCCGTCAGCTTGCTCATGATCGCCAGGTCCTGACGCATCTGGTCGTCGGTCGGATACTGGTCTTTCTGTGGGAACTGGCCTTGCTGGAACGGCGAGTAAGAGAACCCTGAGATCTGTTCAGGCCAGTTGGGGGTAGTGACCGGGCGGTTGATCAGCGCCCAGAAGCCGGTGAACAGCGCGGCAATTGCCAGCACTACCACCAGGTTGAGTCCAAATTTACGCGATGACATGGCGGTTTCGGGTTCCAAAGGGTGTGGAACGAAAAGAGGTGTCGGCCAACGCCGAACGGCGCGCATCCTACACTGGCACTTCCCTGAGCGTATAGCAGACAGAGAAAAGCCGGACATTAGTCAGCGAAAGACCCTCTAAGTTCTTTACTTGTAGCTTGTCGCTTCGAACTTGTCGCTTCGTAGTCCATAATGCGCGCCGGTTTTTGGGGTAATGGTCATGAGTACAGAAGATCCGCGGTTTGCAGGCGTCGCCCGCTTGTATGGCATTGAGGGCCTGGAGCGCTTGAAGGCGGCCCATGTGGCAATCGTCGGCGTCGGCGGCGTGGGCTCCTGGGCGGCGGAAGCCATGGCCCGCTGCGGGGTGGGCGAAATATCGCTGTTTGACCTGGACGACGTCTGCGTGAGTAACAGCAACCGCCAGTTGCATGCCTTGGACAGCACTGTGGGCAAGCCCAAGGTCGAAGTGATGGCCGAGCGTCTGCGCGGTATCAACCCCGACTGCACGGTGCATGCGGTGGCCGACTTCGTGACTCGCGACACCATGGCCGAATACATCACAGCGGATATCGATTGCGTGATCGACTGCATCGACGCCGTCAACGCCAAGGCAGCGCTGATTGCCTGGTGCAAGCGCCGCAAGATCCAGATCATCACCACCGGTGGCGCCGGCGGACAGATCGACCCGACGTTGATCCAGGTGTGCGATTTGAACCGTACATTCAACGATCCGCTGGCCTCGAAAGTACGCTCCACCTTGCGTCGCGACTATGGTTTCTCGCGTACCGTGACTCGCCATTACAGCGTGCCCTGCGTGTTTTCCACCGAGCAACTGCGCTATCCCAAGCCGGATGGGAGCATCTGTCTGCAGAAGAGTTTCGTGGGGGATGGGGTAAAGCTGGACTGCGCCGGTGGGTTTGGCGCGGTGATGATGGTCACCGCCACGTTCGGCATGGTGGCGGCGACCAAGGCGGTGGATAAGATTGTAGCCGGGGTGCGCAGGCCTTCCGAGCGGGTCAAGCCCACCTGAATCTCAGAACCTTTGTAGGAGCGAGCAAGCTTGCTCCTACAGGCGGTGGCTTACGCTTAATTGAAGAGTATTAGGGCAAACCCACTCCCACATTCAGTTTTGTGTTCGGCTCAATTCGCGCATGCGCTGTAAGACGGCATTGAGGCCGTTGCTACGAGAGGGCGACAACTGTCGGGAAAGCCCGAGCTGATTGAACCAGTCAGGCAAGTCGACCGTCTGCAATTGAGCAGCCGGCAGCCCATTGACCCGCACCAGCAGCAATGCCACCAAGCCACGAATCATCCGCGCATCGCTGCTCGCGGCAAATTGCCAATGGCCGTCCTCCAAACGGCCCACCAGCCACACCAGACTCTCACAGCCCTGCACCAGGTTGGCGTCGACCTTATCCTCATCTGCCAATGCGGGCAGCCGTTCGCCCCATTGCATCAGCATGCGGGCGCGCTGTTCCCAACTGCCTACTGACTGGAAGGCTTGCAGCGCTGCAAGCGCATCGGTCGGCACGCTCATCGCAACATATCCAGTGCCTGGTCCAACGCGTCAAAAAAGCGCTCCAGATCGTCAGAGTCGTTGTACAGCGCCAGGGACACACGGATCGCCCCGGATAAGTGCATCGCCTTGAGCAGCGGCATCGCGCAATGATGCCCGGCGCGCACGGCGATACCTTGCTCGGTCAGCAGGTGAGCCAGGTCGGCGTTATGGACGCCGTCCACCACAAAGCTCACCAGCGCCACCTGCGGCGAACCGAGCACTCGCACGCCGTTTCGCGCTTTCAACCCGCGCAACAGGTAGTCATGCAACGCGGCTTCATGGGCGAGCACTGCCTGTTGATCCAACGAACTCAGGTAATCCAGGCTGGCGCCCAGGCCGATCACGCCGGCAATCGGTGGCGTGCCTGCTTCAAAGCCCAGGGGCGCGCTGCGAAAGCTGGCGCTGTGGTAGTCCGCCTGTTGCACCATCTCGCCACCGAACTGCCAGTGACGCAGGTGGTGCAGGGCTTCGTTGCGGCCAAACAACACGCCGACACCGTCCGGACCGTACAGCTTGTGGCTGGAAAATACGTAAAAGTCGCAGCCCAGCGCCTGCACGTCATGGCGGCCATGGACGATACCTTGGGCGCCATCCACCACGGTCAACGCGCCGTGCGTGTTGGCGAGTGCCAGCAAGGATTGCAGCGGTTGCCAGGCGCCGAGCACGTTGGACAGTTGGCTCACCGCCAGCAGTCGCGTACGTGGGCCGATCAGTTCGGCGGCGGCTTGCAGGTCGATGACGCCATCATCGCCCAGCGGCAACACCACCAGCGTGAGTGCGCGGCGTTTGGCCAGTTGCTGCCAGGGCAGCAGGTTGGCGTGGTGTTCCAGGGCGCTGATGACAATCTCATCGCCCGCAGTGAATAAATGCTCAAGGCCATAGGCCAGGAGGTTCAGCGCAGACGTCGCGCCATGGGTAAACACGATTTGCCCGCTGTCACCTGCGTTCAACCACTGCGCGACTTTGCTGCGACTGTCTTCGAAAGCCTGGGTCGCATGGGCGCCCGGCAAATGCTGGGCGCGGTGCACATTGGCTGCGCCGTTGGCGTAGTAATGGCTGATGGCATCCAGCAAGGCCTGGGGTTTTTGTGTCGTGGCGGCGTTGTCCAGATAGGTCTGGTCTTGCCGTTGCAGGGCGGCGATGGCCGGGAAATCGGCGCGCCAGGGAGAGGGCACAAGCATGGTGTTCAAGACTCGTATAAGCGAGCCGCAACCCGCAGGTGCGGCCCGCTAGGGGCATCGAGTGGCTGCTTAGTTGTGAGCGTGCAGCGCTTCGTTCAGTTCGACGGCCGACTTGTGGGTTTTGCACTCCACTGCACCGGTCTCGGAATTGCGGCGGAACAGCAGGTCCGACTGGCCGGCCAGTTCACGTGCCTTGACCACCTTGACCAGTTGGTTCTGCTCGTCCAACAGGGCAACCTTGGTACCAGCGGTCACGTACAGGCCCGATTCCACGGTGTTGCGGTCGCCCAACGGGATACCGATACCGGCGTTGGCGCCGATCAGGCAACCTTCGCCGACCTTGATCACGATGTTGCCGCCACCCGACAGGGTACCCATGGTCGAGCAACCGCCGCCCAGGTCCGAGCCTTTGCCGACGAATACGCCTGCCGAAACACGGCCTTCGATCATGCCCGGGCCTTCGGTGCCGGCGTTGAAGTTGACGAAACCTTCGTGCATCACGGTGGTGCCTTCGCCCACGTAGGCGCCCAGGCGCAGACGTGCCGCGTCAGCGATACGCACGCCGCTCGGCACCACGTAGTCGGTCATTTTCGGGAACTTGTCCACCGAGAATACTTCCAGCAGCTCGCCACGCAGGCGCGCTTCCAGTTGGCGTTCGGCCAGTTCGTTGATGTCGATGGCGCCCTGGCTGGTCCAGGCCACGTTCGGCAACTGTGGGAACACGCCCGCCAGGTTCAGACCATGGGGCTTGACCAGGCGGTGGGACAGCAGGTGCAGCTTGAGGTAAGCCTCAGGCGTCGATGTCAGCGCAGCGTCTTCGGCCAGCAGGGTGGCGACCAGCGGCGTGTGGCTTTCCGCCAGGCGGTTGAGCAGCGCGGCTTGGGCAGCGTCGACATTCTTGAGCGCATCAGCCAGCTGCAGCGCCTGGTTGATGGTGAAGGGGATGGCCTGGTTGCCTTCGGTGTAACCCAGGATCGGCGCGATGGCGGCGACGATTTCGGCCGATGGGTTGAGCAGCGGCTGTGCGTAAAACACTTCCAGCCAGGCGCCTTGACGGTTCTGGGTGCCGACGCCGAAGCCCAGGCTGAACAGGGAATTGGACATGCTGTTACCTCTACAAAAATGGAAGGGCTGGCCTACTTCAGGGCCGCCGAATAACTATCTGGCTTGAAGCCAATCAGGGTTCTGTCTCCGAGATCCAGCACCGGGCGCTTGATCATCGAGGGTTGTGCGAGCATCAATTCAATGGCTTTCGACTGATCGAGATCGGCTTTGCGTTCGTCTTCGAGTTTGCGAAAGGTGGTGCCCGCACGGTTCAAAACCACCTGCCAACCGTGCTCGTTGCACCATTGGGTCAAGTGTTCGCGGTCGATACCGGCCGTTTTGTAATCGTGGAACTCATAGCTCACCCCGTGCTCGTCGAGCCAGGTGCGGGCTTTTTTCATGGTGTCGCAGGCTTTGATGCCGAAAAGGTGCAACGTTTTGCTTGAAACGGTCAAGGAATTGCCCCCCTCTGATCCGATGTCGTGTGCCGATGAAAAACCAAAGGTCGGGATTATGCCACGACCAGCAGGCAAGGGTGCCGCTCGTCGTGACGGCATGCGACTAAGTGCGACTTAGGTGTCAATGCCAGCGGGCAGCATAGGCAGCTAATATGGCACTTCAACGGCGAGTTGTTGCCTGATGTGTGTCGTTGCAAGTCGATTGTCCGGGAACCCCGCGTTATGCAAACCGCCTACACCGTTCTTATCCTGCTGATGCTGGTCAGCGTTTCGCGTCTTGTCGGACGTGTCATTCCTCTGCCGTTACCCTTGGTGCAAATTGCCGCGGGAGCCCTGCTCGCCTGGCCTACGCTTGGGTTGCACGTGGCACTGGACCCCGAGTTGTTCCTGTTTCTGTTCCTGCCGCCGTTGTTGTTTTCCGATGGCTGGCGCATGCCCAAGCGTGAGTTGTGGCAGCTGCGCGGCCCGATCCTCACGTTGGCGGTGGGGCTGGTGCTGTTTACCGTGGTCGGTGCCGGCTACTTCATTCATTGGATATTACCTACGATCCCGCTGCCGGTGGCCTTCGCCTTGGCGGCCGTGTTGTCGCCGACGGATGCCGTGGCGGTGTCGGCCATTTCCCAGAACCGTTTACCCAAGCCATTGATGCACATGCTCCAGGGTGAAGCCTTGATGAATGATGCTTCGGGTCTGGTGACGTTCAAATTCGCCTTGGCGGCCGCGTTGACTGGGGTTTTTTCCCTGGCGGATGCCAGCCTGACGTTCGTCCTGGTGGCCGTGGGTGGCCTGGCGATAGGTGTCGCGTTGAGCTGGCTGGTGGGGCGCCTGCGGGCCTGGATGATCGCGCGCGGTTGGGATGACCCGGCTACCCACGTGGTGTTCATGTTGTTGCTGCCATTTGCTGCCTATGTGCTGGCCGAGCGACTGGGCGCGTCGGGCATTCTGTCGGCGGTGGCGGCGGGCATGATGCAAAGCTGGCTCGACCTGTTGCCGCGTCAGACCAGCACCCGCTTGCTCAATCGCAGTGTTTGGTCGTTGCTGGAGTTTGCCTTCAACGGCTTGATCTTTCTGCTGCTGGGCCTGCAGCTGCCGGACATCATCAAGGCGGTGGTGAGCCATGAGCCGACGCTGTGGCCGACCTTGCTGTATCGCTGCCTGGATGTGGTTGCGATCTTTCTGGTGTTGGTGGTACTGCGATTTATCTGGGTGCAGAGCATCTGGCGGTTGTCGGGCTTGTTGCGCAGGCTGCGTGGGAAAAGCGAACTGACCCTGGTGCCTACGGCCCGCTCCTGCTGGTTGCTGACCGTCGGCGGTGTGCGCGGAGCCGTGACCTTGGCCGGTGTGATGTCGGTGCCTTTACTGCTGGCGCCGGGGCAGGACTTCCCTGAGCGGGACCTGCTGATCTTCATCGCCGCCGGAGTGATCCTGCTCTCACTGGTGGCAGCCTGCATTGCCTTGCCGTTGTTGCTGCGCGGCATCGAGCAGAGCCCCGATGAAAAGCGCCACCGCGAGGTCCGCGAGGCTTGGAAGAAGACCGCCGTGGCGGCGATTCACGCGCTGGAAGCCGAGGAGCCCTTAGACGCCGTGGCCCCCGACGCTGCCCAGGCGGCACTGGCGACGGAGCTCAAGGCGCGGTTGATGTCGGAGTATCGCCACCAGTTGGAGGTCTTCAACGACTCAGCCGAAGCCCAGGCGTTGGCGCAGCAGATGGACTTGCTGGAACGCAAGTTGCGGCTCAAGGCATTGCGGGCGCAACGCCTGGAGCTTTACAGCTTGAGCCGGCATCACCAGATAGGTGATGACGTATTGAGAGAGGTACTGGCGGATCTGGATATGAGTGAGGCGAACCTGGGCCATGTGAAATGACCCGGGCAACGCTTAGCGTCGACGCTGGATGAACGCACGAATCCGTTCAGCGGCTTCCACGCACTCCGCCAGCGGCGCAACCAGCGCCATGCGCACACGGCCGGCGCCGGGGTTCAAGCCTTCCACTTCCCGCGACAGGTACGAACCCGGCACCACGGTCACGTGTTCTTCTGCGAACAGGTCACGGCAAAACGCAGCATCGTCGCCGTTCACGTTCGGCCACAGATAGAAACCACCATCCGGGCTTTGCACATCCAGCACCGGCTTGAGAATCGCAAGCACGGCATCGAATTTCTCACGATACAGGTCGCGGTTGGCCTGCACGTGGGCTTCGTCCTGCCAGGCGGCAATGCTCGCCAACTGGGTTTGTACCGGCATCGCGCAACCGTGGTAAGTGCGGTACAGCAGGAAGGCCTTGAGAATGTCGGCGTCGCCGGCCACGAAACCGGAGCGCAGGCCCGGCAGGTTGGAGCGCTTGGACAGGCTATGGAACACCACGCACCGCTTGAAATCCTGGCGGCCCAGTTCGACGCAGGCGCTCAACAGGCCCGGCGGCGGGGTTTGTTCATCGAAGTACAGCTCGCTGTAGCACTCGTCGGCGGCGATGACGAAGTCGTATTCGTCGGCCAGTGCGATGAGTTTCTTCAGGGTGTCGACGGGGATCAGCGCCCCTGTTGGGTTACCGGGCGAGCACAGGAACAGGATCTGGCAGCGCTTCCAGATGTCCGGCGTTACGGCATCGAAGTCCGGGTTGAAACCGTTGGCGTCCAGGCACGGCAGGTAATGCGGCTTGGCACCGGCCAGGAACGCCGCGCCTTCGTAGATCTGGTAGAACGGGTTCGGGCTGACTACCAAGGCGTCGTCGCCACGGTTGACCACGGTTTGAGTGAAGGCGAACAGCGCTTCACGGGTGCCGTTCACCGGCAGGATATTGCGCGCCGGGTCCAGCCAGCCCTTGGGCACGTTGAAGCGACGCTCGCACCAGGCGCCGATGGCCTCGCGCAGGGCCGGGATGCCCAGGGTGGTCGGGTAGACCGCCATCTGGTCGAGGTTGTCAGCCAGGGCCTTGGCCACAAATTCCGGGGATTTGTGCTTGGGTTCACCAATGGACAACGCAATCGGGCGCTTGTCCGGGTTCGGCGTGACGCTGCCCAGCAGGGCGCGCAGTTTCTCGAACGGGTAGGGCTGCAACTGGTTCAGGGCGTTGTTCATGGGTATCTCGTTCAATTCGTTGGTAACGCGGTCTGCCGGGGCAGCAGAACCAAGTGTGGGAGGGGCAAGTGCGAATCGTCGCACCGCCCCCCGCGCATAAGCCCCGTTCAAATCGTCAGGCGTGTCAGCTCGACACCGGGCTCCTGGGTCACGCTCAACTGCTGGACGATCGCTTCCTGCAAGCGCAGGCACAGTTCAGGGTCGGACAGTGGGTGGTTGTCGGCGTCAGTGATGAAGAACACGTCTTCCACGCGTTCGCCGAGGGTTGCAATCTTGGCGTTCTGCAGTGACAGGTCGAACTCCAGGAAAATCCCGCCGATACGTGCCAGCAGGCCGGGCCGGTCCGGTGCGCTGAGCTCCAGTACGGTAACCGGGCGCTGGGCGTCGTTGGAGATAGTGACCTGGGGCGCGAAGGCAAAATGCTTGAGCTGACGCGGCACCCGGCGTTGGATGATCGTCGGGTAGTCGTCGGGATTGCGCAGGGCTTCGGTCAGGCCTTCGCGGATCTTTTTCACCCGCGCCGGGTTATCGCCAATCGAGTCGCCGTCGGTGTCGAGCACGATGTAGGTGTCGAGGGTGAACTGGCTGCTGGAGGTGATGACCCGGGCGTCATGGATGTTCAGGTTGAGCTGGTCCATGGCGGCCACCGTCACGGCGAAGAAATCGTGCTGGTCGGGTGCGTAAATGAAGATTTGCGTACCGCCTTCGAATTCGCGCTGGGTGGTTTCCTTGATCAGCACCAGCGGGCCGCCGTCGGCCGGCTGCTGCAGGATGGCATCGGTGTGCCAGGCCACATCGCCGGCAGTGTGGCGCAGGAAATAATCATCGCCCAGTTGCGACCAGAGCTGCTCGACATCGTCGGGGTCGTTGCCGCCACGCACCAGGATATCCAGCGCCGCGCTTTGGGTGCGGCGGATCTGTTCTTCGCGATCCACCGGGTTTTCCAGGCCGCGGCGCAGAGCGCGCTTGGTCTCGGTGTACAGCTGGCGCAGCAGGCTGGCGCGCCACGAGTTCCACAGCGTGGGGTTGGTCGCGTTGATGTCGGAGACGGTCAGCACGTACAGGTAGTCGAGGTGAGTTTCATCGCCAACGATCCCAGCGAAGTCGTGGATCACCTGTGGGTCGGACAAGTCCTTGCGTTGGGCGGTGGTCGACATCACCAGGTGGTTCTGCACCAGCCAGACGATCAGGCGGCTGTCCCACAGCGGCAACTGGTGACGCTGGCAAAAGGCCTCGGCATCCACTGCGCCGATTTCCGAGTGATCGCCATGCCGGCCCTTGCCGATGTCGTGGTACAGGCCGGCCAGGTAGATCAGCTCTGGCTTGGGCAGCTTGGCCATGAGCTTGCTGGCCAGCGGGAATTTCTCGGATACCTGGGTGTACTGCAATTTACGCAGATGCTTGATCAGGTTCAGGGTGTGGGCGTCCACCGTGTAAATGTGGAACAGGTCGTGCTGCATCTGCCCGACGATAAAACCGAACTCCGGCAGATAGCGCCCGAGAATGCCGTAACGGTTCATCCGGCGCAGGTTGCGGTGGATGCCGATCTTGCACTTGAACAGCTCGATAAACAGGCTGGTGTTGCGGATGTCGTTGCGAAAATTATCGTCGATCAGGTGACGGTTTTCGCGCAGCAGACGAATGGTGTCGGCGCGTACGCCTTTGATTTCCGGCTGCTGGGCCATCAGCACGAAGATTTCCAGCATGGCGAACGGGGTGCGGCGAAATACGTTGTCGTTGCGTGCTTCGATATAGCCGTCATGCAGTTGGAAGCGTGCATTGATCGGTTGCGGCGGCGCTTCATCTTCGGGAGCCAGGATCACTTCTTCGAAGTGCTGGATGATCAGGTCGCTGAGCTGGGCAATGCTCATGACTACCCGGTAGTACTGCTGCATGAAGCTTTCAATGCTGGTCTTCGCGTCTTCGCCCTCAAAACCCAACAGGGTGGCGATGGAGCGCTGATAGTCGAACAGCAGGCGGTCTTCAGAGCGTCCGGCGAGCATGTGCACGGCGTAGCGCACTTTCCACAGGAATTCCTGGGACGAAGCCAGCAGTGCATTTTCACTCTCTACGAGAAAGCCTTCGCCAGCCAGTGCCCTCAGGTTGAGGGTGCCGTATTGGCGGCGGGCGACCCACAGAATCGTCTGGATATCACGCAAGCCGCCCGGCGAGCCTTTGACATTGGGCTCCAGGTTGTACTCGGTGTCGTTGTACTTGTGGTGCCGGGCCTTTTGCTCGGCACGCTTGGCCAGGAAGAAGTCCTTGCTCGGCCACATGTGTTCGGTGCTGGTGACTTCCAGCATGCGCTGGCGCAGGCGTTCGGGACCGGCGATGGTGCGGCTTTCCATCAGGTTGGTGATCACCGTCAGGTCGGCGCGGGCCTCTTCGGCGCATTCGTCGACCGAGCGCACGCTCTGGCCAACTTCCAGGCCGATGTCCCACAGCAACGTCAGAAAACGCTCGATGGAATCGCGAAAGGTCTCGTGGTCGGCGCTGTCCAGCAGGATCAACAGGTCGATGTCGGAGTAGGGGTGCAGTTCGCCACGACCGTAGCCGCCGACCGCCACCAGGGCGATATCGGCATCTTTACTCCAGCTGAACTGCTCCCAGGCCTTCTGCAGGATATTGTCGACGAACCAGGCGCGGTCCTCGATCAGTCGACGGATATCCCGGCCGTTGCGAAAGCGCTCATCGAGCACCTCGCGGGCCTGGCGGATAGCCTTTTTGAAGGCGGCGATGGGGCTTGCCTTCAATGCCAGTTCAGCCTGGAACTGGCCACGGTCGAAGAGTTCGGGGTCCACCTGGGGCATCGATTGGCTTTCCTTTCTATCTATCAGTCAGTCACAACAGCGTTTGGGAAAACCAAACCGGCTTTATGCCGAAAGGCGCGGAATCGTGTCATCCGAGCGCAGGGTGAAGATCTCGTAACCGGTTTCGGTGACCAGCAAGGTGTGTTCCCACTGGGCGGAAAGCTTGCGGTCCTTGGTGATAGCCGTCCATCCGTCGCCCAGGACCTTGGTATCGGCCTTGCCCTGGTTGATCATCGGTTCGATGGTGAAGGTCATGCCTGCCTTGAGCTCCATGCCGGTACCGGCGCGGCCGTAGTGCAATATCTGTGGCTCTTCGTGGAACACCTTGCCGATGCCGTGGCCGCAGAACTCGCGGACAACCGAGAAACCGTTCTTTTCGGCGTGCTTCTGGATCACTTCGCCGATGTCGCCCAGGCGGCAGCCGGGTTTTACGATCTCAATGGCCTTGTACATGCATTCCTGGGTGACCTGGGACAGGCGCTCGGCCCAGACCGGCACGTTGCCGACGTGGAACATACGGCTGGTGTCACCGTGGTAGCCGTCTTTGATCACGGTGACGTCGATGTTCAGGGTGTCGCCGTCCTTCAACGGTTTGTCGCCTGGAATGCCATGGCAGACCACGTGGTTGATCGAGGTGCAGATCGACTTGGGGAAGCCCTTGTAGTTGAGCGGGGCAGGGATGGCCTTTTGGACGTTGACAATATAGTCGTGGCAGATACGGTCCAGCGCCTCGGTGGTAACGCCGGGCTTTACGTGTTCGGCGATCATTTCCAGCACGTCGGCAGCCAGTTTGCCGGCAACGCGCATGCCTGCGATGTCTTCGGCGGTTTTCAAGGTAACGGTCATACAGGCTCTCTCTAGCGCGATGCGCTGAAATCAATACGGTTCACGGTGTGCGGCAATAAAGGTTACAAAAAACGCACAAACCCCAAAAAACGCGATTCTAGCAGACGATGGCGTCAAATCATGAGCCTCTGATGATCGCTTCTCTCTATAAGGTTGGGCCATGTTGGCGCTATTCAAAGGCTCAGGCAAAGGCAGCGGGCGGCAAATGTCATTGCGGGTTTCGTTTTTTGACTTCTTGTGGTATAAAATGCGCCGCTTTCCGGGGATGCCCCGTGAAGCTTAAATCCACACACGTGTCGACACGATGACCTGGGTGCCGGAGGCCTTGATGCCGCTGGTTGGTCATTGGGATACGTGGAGGCCAAACCCGACTTATTAAGGAACTATCATGTCCCAAGTCAACATGCGCGATATGCTGAAGGCCGGTGTGCACTTCGGTCACCAGACCCGTTACTGGAACCCGAAAATGGGCAAGTACATTTTCGGCGCGCGTAACAAGATCCACATTATCAACCTTGAAAAAACCCTGCCAATGTTCAACGAAGCTCTGACTTTCGTAGAGCGTCTGGCCCAGGGCAAAAACAAGATCCTGTTCGTCGGCACCAAGCGTTCCGCTGGCAAGATCGTTGCTGAAGAAGCAGCACGTTGCGGTTCGCCGTACGTCGATCACCGCTGGTTGGGCGGCATGCTGACCAACTTCAAAACCATCCGTGCTTCCATCAAGCGTCTGCGTGACCTTGAAGTGCAAGCTGAAGACGGTACTTTCGCCAAGCTGACCAAGAAAGAAGCGCTGATGCGCTCCCGTGACCTGGAAAAGCTCGATCGTTCCCTGGGTGGTATCAAGGACATGGGCGGTCTGCCTGACGCACTGTTCGTAATCGACGTTGATCACGAGCGCATCGCGATCACCGAAGCCAACAAGCTGGGCATCCCTGTTATCGGCGTAGTCGATACCAACAGCAGCCCGGAAGGCGTTGACTACATCATCCCAGGCAACGATGACGCAATCCGCGCTATCCAGCTGTACATGGGTTCGATGGCTGACGCTGTAATCCGTGGTCGCAACCACGTTGCTGGTGGTACCGAGCAGTTCGCTGAAGAAGCTCCGGTAGCTGCCGCTGAGTAATTGACGCCCTGGCGTTGACTCAGTAAGCAAAAAGGGGGCTTGGCCCCCTTTTTGCCACCTCGAAAACCATTTGTTGGCGCTCACTTGTGGCAGCGCATCATTGCTCTGTAACGTGCGGCAGCCTACAAGGAAGATTCGGGAAGAATTGAACGCCCGTTTGATCGGGTGGAATGGTTGAAAACCTATCCAAGAGGATTTTGAAATGGCAGAGATTACTGCAGCGTTGGTTAAAGAACTGCGTGAGCGTACTGGCGAAGGCATGATGGATTGCAAAAAGGCCTTGACCAAGGCTGGCGGCGACATCGAAAAAGCCATCGACGACATGCGTGCTTCCGGCGCCATCAAGGCTGCCAAGAAAGCAGGCAACGTCGCTGCTGAAGGCGCAATCGCTCTGGTTGAAGACGGTAAAGCCGCAGTTCTGCTGGAAGTGAACTCGCAGACCGACTTCCTGGCTCTGCAAGATGACTTCAAGGCATTCGTTGCTGCCAGCGTCAAGAAAGCATTTGACGACAAGCTGACCACCGTTGAGCCTCTGATCGAAGCTCAAGAAGCTGATCGCCTGGTACTGGTCGGCAAAGTTGGCGAAAACGTCAATATCCGTCGCCTGACCCGCGTGGAAGGTGATGTTGTTGGTGGTTACCTGCACGGCAACAAGATCGGTGTAGCTGTTGTTCTGAAGGGCGGCGACGTTGAGCTGGCCAAAGACATCGCTATGCACGTAGCGGCGACCAACCCTGAATTCCTGCTGCCATCGGAAGTTTCCGCTGAAGCGATCGAACGTGAGAAGGGTGTGTTCCTGACCCTGAACGCCGACAAAATCGCCGGCAAGCCAGAAAACATTGTTGAGAACATGGTCAAAGGCCGTATCAGCAAGTTCCTGGCTGAAGCGAGCCTGGTTGAGCAAGCGTTCGTCAAGAACCCTGAAATCAAGGTTGGCGAACTGGCCAAGAAAGCCGGTGCTGAAATCGTTTCCTTCACTTACTTCAAAGTAGGCGAAGGCATCGAGAAGCCGGTCGACAACTTCGCTGAAGAAGTTGCTGCCCAGCTGGCTGCCGCCAAGCAATAAGACAGTTTTCAACTGTCGCCCGAAAGAGGCTGCCCGCTCACGCGCGCAGCCTCTTTTCAAATGGGAAGGCCAATTTTATTTGGTTTCCTATCGGAACTGGCTTACAAAGCCGTGTTCCGATGGCGCTGTGATAGCGTCCAGCTAGAGTGAACGCAAGCCGTAAACGGCTCGCCAAGAATTTTTTAAAATACGCCGCAGGAGAGATTCGCAATGGCTCAGCAGGGCAGTGGTTATCAGGCTCGCTATAAACGCATTCTACTCAAGCTTAGCGGCGAGGCCCTGATGGGCTCGGAAGAGTTCGGGATCGATCCCAAGGTGCTCGATCGCATGGCGCTTGAAGTCGGCCAATTGGTCGGTATCGGTGTCCAGGTCGGCCTGGTGATTGGAGGTGGCAACCTGTTCCGTGGTGCGGCGCTGAGTGCGGCCGGCATGGATCGGGTCACTGGCGACCACATGGGCATGCTGGCCACTGTGATGAACGCCCTGGCCATGCGTGATGCCCTGGAGCGTGCCAATATCTCGGCTATCGTGATGTCGGCTATTTCCATGGTCGGCGTGACCGATCACTATGATCGTCGCAAAGCCATGCGTCACCTGAATGCCAAGGAAGTGGTGATCTTTGCTGCCGGCACGGGTAACCCGTTCTTCACGACCGATTCGGCTGCGTGCCTGCGCGCTATCGAAATCGATGCCGACGTGGTGCTCAAGGCAACCAAAGTGGACGGTGTATACACCGCGGACCCATTCAAAGACCCGCATGCCGAGAAGTTCGATCATCTGACCTACGATGAAGTGCTGGATCGCAAGCTGGGCGTGATGGACCTGACAGCAATCTGCCTGTGCCGCGACCACCAGATGCCGCTGCGCGTATTTAACATGAACAAGCCCGGCGCCCTGCTGAATATCGTACACGGCGGCGCGGAAGGGACTTTGATCGAGGAAGGCCAACAATGATCAACGAAATCAAGAAAGACGCCCAAGCGCGTATGCAGAAATCCCTGGAGTCTCTGAGCCACGCATTTGGCCAGATTCGTACTGGCAAGGCGCACCCGAGCATCCTGGGCAGCGTCATGGTGCCTTACTACGGCGCCGACACCCCGCTGAGCAGCGTGGCCAACGTGACGGTCAAGGACTCGCGTACCCTGCAAGTCGTGGCATTCGAGCGCAACATGCTCGCCGCCGTCGACAAAGCCATCCAGAGCGCCGGCTTGAACCTCAACCCGACCAACCTGGGCGAGTTGCTGTTGATCTCCATGCCTGCCCTGACTGAAGAAACCCGTAAGGGCTTCACCAAGCAGGCTCGTAGCGCAGCTGAGGACGCGCGTGTTGCCGTGCGCAACATCCGTCGCGATGCGCTGGGTGATCTGAAGAAACTGGTCAAGGACAAAGAAATCAGCGAAGACGAAGAGCGTCGCGCCGTCGCCGATATCGACAAGTTGACCAAAGACGCCGAGGCTCAGATCACCAAGGCGACTGACGAAAAAGAAAAGGACCTGATGGCCGTATAAGGGGTCAGGACGCCTTCATGGAAAAGACCAAGCAGACTGTGCCCTCCGTGGTACCGCGCCATGTCGCGATCATCATGGATGGGAATAATCGCTGGGCGAAAAAACGCTTTATGCCGGGTGTTGCCGGGCATAAAGCGGGTGTCGATGCGGTGCGCGCCGTCATTGAGGTGTGCGCCGAGGCCAAGGTTGAAGTGTTGACGCTGTTTGCCTTCTCCAGTGAGAACTGGCAGCGGCCCGCCGATGAAGTCACGGCCCTGATGGACCTGTTCTTCAAGGCGCTGCGGCGTGAGGCCAAGCGCCTCAACGATAACAACATCAGTCTGCGCATCATTGGTGATCGCTCGCGGTTCCATCCGGAGCTGCAAGCGGCCATGCGCGAAGCCGAGGCGATGACTGCCGGTGCCAACCGTTTTGTGCTGCAGATTGCAGCCAACTACGGTGGTCAGTGGGATATTGCCCAGGCTGCGCAACGCCTGGCCCGCGAAGTGCAGGCCGGCCATCTGCGGCCGGACGACATTACGCCCGAACTGTTGCAAACCTGCCTGGTGACCGGCGACCTGCCGTTGCCGGACTTGTGCATCCGCACCGGTGGCGAGCACCGCATCAGCAATTTTCTGCTGTGGCAGTTGGCCTACACCGAATTGTACTTCTCCGACCTGTTCTGGCCGGACTTCAAACACGATGCCATGCGTAATGCACTGGCCGATTTCGCTTCCCGTCAGCGTCGCTTTGGTAAAACGAGCGAGCAGATCGAAGCTGGAGCCCGGGTTTAAATGCTTAAACAACGAATCATCACGGCACTGATCCTGCTGCCAATCGCCTTGTGCGGTTTTTTCCTGCTCGACGGTTCCGGCTTTGCGCTGTTCATCGGCGTGGTCGTGACGCTGGGAGCCTGGGAATGGGCGCGCCTGGCGGGTTTCAATGCCCAAATGCCGCGAGTGGTGTATGCGGCATTCGTGGCGCTGTCACTGTTCCTGATGCATACCCTGTCGAGCATCATCGTGCCTTGGGTGTTGGGGGCTGCGGTGCTGTGGTGGGCGCTGGCGACATTCCTGGTGCTCAGCTATCCACGTACCAGCGGCCAGTGGTCCAGTGTGGCGTGCAAGCTGGTGATTGGCTTGTTGATCCTGCTGCCCGCCTGGCAAGGCCTGGTGGAGATCAAGAATTCGTCCATGGGTAACTGGTTGATCATGGCCGTGATGGTGTTGGTCTGGGGTGCTGATATTGGTGCCTACTTCTCCGGTCGGGCGTTCGGCAAGCGCAAGCTGGCGCCGGCTGTCAGTCCGGGCAAGAGCTGGGAAGGTGTTTACGGCGGCCTGGCATTGACCCTGGTGATTACGCTGGTGGTCGGCATTGTGCGCAACTGGTCGGTGAAGGAAATCTTCCTGGCGCTGCTGGGCACCGCTATTGTCGTGTTCGTTTCGGTGGTGGGTGACCTCACTGAAAGCATGTTCAAGCGCCAGGCCGGTATCAAGGACAGCAGTAACCTGCTTCCAGGTCATGGTGGTGTATTGGATCGTATCGACAGCCTCACGGCGGCGATTCCGATCTTTGCCGTGTTGTTGTGGATGACTGCCTCGTGAGCCGTCTGCAGCAAGTCACCGTACTGGGCGCGACCGGTTCAGTGGGGCTGAGCACCTTGGATGTGATTGCTCGTCATCCTGATCGCTATCAAGTATTTGCCCTGACCGGTTTTACGCGGCTGAGCGAGTTGCTGGCGCTGTGCGTGCGCCACTCGCCACGTTTTGCTGTGGTGCCCGAGGCGGCGGTGGCGCGTGGTCTGCAGGACGACCTGCGGGCTGCCGGCCTGGCCACTCAGGTGTTGGTGGGCGAGGCGGGGTTGTGCCAGGTGGCGGCCGATGCCGAGGTGGACACCGTCGTGGCTGCAATTGTCGGTGCGGCGGGTTTGCGCCCGACGCTGGCGGCGGTCGATGCGGGCAAGAAGATTCTGCTGGCCAATAAAGAAGCGTTGGTCATGTCTGGCGCGCTCTTTATGCATGCGGTGCGCAAGAGTGGCGCGGTACTGCTGCCCCTCGACAGCGAACATAACGCGATTTTCCAGTGCATGCCGGGTGACTTTGCGCGTGGCTTGAGCCAGGTCGGTGTGCGCCGGATTCTGTTGACGGCCTCCGGTGGGCCGTTCCGGCAGACGCCTCTGGCTGAGCTCGAACATGTTTCTCCGGATCAGGCCTGTGCGCACCCGAACTGGTCCATGGGGCGCAAAATCTCCGTGGATTCGGCGAGCATGATGAACAAGGGCCTGGAACTGATTGAGGCTTGCTGGCTGTTTGATGCCCGGCCGGATCAGGTCGAGGTGGTGGTTCATCCGCAAAGTGTGATTCATTCCCTGGTCGATTACGTGGATGGTTCGGTGCTGGCGCAGTTGGGCAACCCGGACATGCGTACGCCCATCGCCAATGCCCTGGCTTGGCCGGAACGTATTGATTCCGGTGTGGCGCCGTTGGACCTGTTTGCAATTGCCCGTCTGGACTTCGAAGCGCCGGATGAGCAGCGCTTTCCTTGTCTGCGCCTGGCGCGTCAGGCGGCGCAGGCGGGTAACAGTGCGCCGGCGATGCTCAATGCAGCCAATGAGGTGGCGGTAGCGGCGTTTCTTGAGCGGCGCATCCGCTATCCGCAGATCGCGAGTATTATCGAGGATGTCCTGAGTCTGGAGCCTGTGGTCGCTGTTAACGACTTGGGCGCTGTGTTTGACGCGGATATGAAGGCCCGAGGCCTGGCCGAGCAATGGTTGAACCGCAACGCGCGTTAGCCTGCAGGTGGGGTTGAGTCCTCAGGCACTGGATTGAAAGGCGGAGAAATTAGATGAGTGCGCTCTACATGATTGTCGGCACCCTGGTTGCTCTGGGTGTGTTGGTGACCTTCCACGAATTCGGCCACTTTTGGGTGGCGCGTCGTTGCGGCGTCAAGGTACTGCGCTTTTCAGTCGGTTTCGGCATGCCCTTGCTGCGCTGGCATGATCGTCGTGGCACTGAGTTCGTGATTGCAGCCATACCACTGGGTGGCTACGTCAAAATGCTCGACGAGCGCGAAGGGGAAGTGCCTGCGGACCAGTTGGACCAGTCTTTCAATCGCAAGACCGTTCGTCAGCGTATCGCAATTGTCGCCGCCGGTCCGATTGCCAACTTCCTGTTGGCGATGGTGTTCTTCTGGGTTCTCGCCATGCTGGGCAGCCAGCAGGTGCGTCCGGTTATCGGTGCGGTCGAAGCGGATAGCATGGCGGCCAAGGCTGGCCTGGTCGCAGGTCAGGAAATTGTTTCCATTGATGGCGAACCAACCACCGGTTGGGGCGCGGTCAATTTGCAACTGGTGCGGCGTCTGGGGGAGAGCGGTACCGTCAGTGTTGGGGTCCGCGATCAGGACTCCACTATTGAGACGGCGCGTGAACTGGCCCTGGATCATTGGCTCAAGGGTGCGGATGAGCCTGACCCGATCAAGTCCCTGGGGATTCGCCCGTGGCGGCCGGCGTTGCCGCCGGTGCTGGCGGAGCTGGATCCGAAAGGTCCGGCCCAGGCCGCAGGCCTGAAAGCCGGAGATCGCCTGTTGGCCCTGGATGGCCAGCCACTCGGTGACTGGCAGCAAGTAGTCGATCTGGTTCGTGTGCGGCCCGATACCAAAATTGTGCTGAAAATTGAACGTGATGGTGCTCAAATCGACGTCCCCGTAACCTTGTCGGTTCGCGGGGAGGCCAAAGCCGCCGGGGGTTATCTGGGGGCTGGGGTCAAGGGTGTCGAGTGGCCAGCATCGATGGTGCGAGAGGTCAGCTTCGGGCCGCTGGCCGCAATCGGCGAAGGCGCGAAACGCACCTGGACCATGAGCGTGCTGACCCTCGAATCCCTCAAGAAAATGTTGTTCGGCGAGCTCTCGGTAAAAAACTTGAGTGGACCGATAACCATTGCTAAAGTGGCGGGCGCTTCTGCCCAGTCGGGTGTCGCGGATTTCCTGAATTTCCTGGCTTATCTGAGTATTAGCCTTGGGGTTCTGAATTTGCTGCCTATTCCTGTATTGGATGGGGGGCATCTGTTGTTTTATCTGGTCGAGTGGGTGCGTGGTCGCCCCTTGTCGGATCGGGTGCAGGGTTGGGGGATACAGATCGGTATCAGCTTGGTGGTTGGAGTGATGTTGTTAGCTCTGGTCAACGATCTGGGACGTCTGTAACGCTTCGCTGAATTGCGAATCTGCCGCATTTTGCGGCAGTTTGTTTATTGCCAGTTGGAATAAGAAAGGACTTCATGAAACGTCTGCTGCTAACTGCGGTTCTCACCGTATTGATGATCGCCGAAGTTCACGCCGAGTCCTTCACTATCTCCGATATTCGCGTCAACGGCCTCCAGCGGGTTTCCGCAGGTAGCGTCTTTGGTGCCTTGCCGTTGAACGTCGGGGAACAGGCTGATGATCGTCGCCTGGTGGAATCCACTCGTGCGCTGTTCAAAACCGGGTTCTTTCAAGATATCCAGCTGGGTCGCGAAGGCAACGTCCTGGTTATCACGGTCGTCGAACGACCTTCCGTCGCCAGCATCGCGATCGAGGGTAACAAGGCGATTTCCACTGAAGACCTGATGAAAGGCCTCAAGCAGTCCGGCCTGGCCGAGGGCGAGATCTTCCAGCGCGCAACCCTCGAGGGTGTGCGTAACGAACTGCAACGTCAGTACGTTGCCCAGGGCCGCTACTCCGCGACCGTGGAAACCGAAGTCATCCCCCAGCCTCGTAACCGTGTCGGCCTGAAGGTCAACATCAACGAAGGCACGGTGGCGGCCATTCAGCACATCAACGTGGTGGGCAACACCAAGTTTGCTGACGACGACCTGATCGACCTGTTCGAACTCAAAACCACCAACTGGTTGTCGTTCTTCAAGAACGATGACAAATACGCCCGTGAAAAACTGTCCGGTGACCTGGAGCGTCTGCGTTCCTACTACCTGGACCGTGGCTATATCAACATGGACATCGCTTCCACCCAGGTGTCCATCACCCCGGACAAGAAGCACGTCTACATCACCGTCAACGTCAACGAAGGCGAAAAATACAAGGTTCGCGACGTCAAGCTCAGCGGCGACCTGAAAGTGCCTGAAGACCAGGTGAAGTCCCTGTTGCTGGTGCAGAAAGACCAGGTGTTCTCGCGCAAGCTGATGACCACCACTTCCGAACTGATTACCCGTCGCCTGGGTAACGAAGGCTATACCTTTGCCAACGTCAACGGCGTACCGACCCCGCATGATGATGACCATACCGTGGACATTACCTTCGTGGTCGACCCGGGTAAGCGCGCCTACGTGAACCGCATCAACTTCCGCGGCAACACCAAGTCTGCGGACGAAGTGCTACGTCGTGAAATGCGTCAGATGGAAGGTGGCTGGGCGTCGACCTACCTGATCGACCAGTCCAAGACCCGTCTTGAACGTCTGGGCTTTTTCAAGGAAGTCAACGTCGAAACCCCGGCTGTCCCAGGTGTGGACGACCAGGTTGACGTGAACTACGCCGTTGAAGAGCAAGCTTCGGGTTCGATTACCGCCAGCGTCGGTTTTGCACAGAGCGCCGGTCTGATCCTGGGTGGCTCGATCACGCAGAACAACTTCCTCGGTACGGGTAACCGTGTGTCTGTCGGCCTGACCCGAAGCGAATACCAGAGCCGTTATAACTTCAGTTATACCGACCCCTACTGGACCGCTGATGGTGTGAGCCTGGGCTACAACGCCTTCTACCGTACCACCGACTACAAAGACCTCGACGTCGACGTTGCAAGCTATGCAATCGACAGCATGGGTGTTGGTGCCAACATTGGCTACCCGATCAGTGAGACTTCGCGTCTGACATTCGGCCTGACCGCGCAACAGGACAAGATCAAGACCGGTGTGTACACCGTGGACGAAATCTTCAACTTCGTGCGTAACGAAGGCGACCAGTTCCTGAACTTCAAGGCGTCGGCCGGCTGGTCCGAGTCGACCCTGAACAAAGGCGTGCTGGCGACCCGTGGTCACTCCCAGAGCTTGACGCTGGAAGCCACTACACCGGGCAGCGACCTGTCGTTCTTCAAGCTCGACTACCGTGGCCAGTTGTTCCAGCCGCTGAGCGATAACTACACCATGCGCCTGCACACTGAGCTGGGTTATGGCGATGGTTATGGTTCCACCAGTGGTCTGCCGTTCTACGAGAACTACTATGCAGGTGGTTTCAACTCGGTTCGCGGCTTCAAGGACAGTACCTTGGGTCCGCGTGGTACGCCGAGCCGCGGTGAAGCGTTTACGGGTAACCAGGGCACTATCGCCGACACGGACACTAAGGCGCTGCCATTCGGTGGTAACGTACTGATCCAGGGTGGTGCGGAGATTCTGTTCCCGCTGCCGTTCGTCAAGGACCAGCGTTCCCTGCGTACCTCGGTTTTCTGGGATGTGGGTAACGTGTTCGACTCCAAGTGCGAGCAGGTCTCCAACCCGAATGGTTCGAAGTCCAATACGCAGTGTAACGACGTGAGCTTCAGCAACCTGGCGAGCTCCGTTGGTGTTGGCGTGACATGGGTGACTGCACTGGGCCCGTTGAGCTTTGCTCTGGCCATGCCGGTCAAGAAACCGGATAACGCTGAAACCCAGATTTTCCAATTCTCCCTCGGCCAGACGTTCTAAGCGTCTGACCCAAGATAACGACAACGGATTCTGTAGGAGTGCATCGTGCGTAAGTTGACTCAATTGGTCCTGCTGGCAACTGTGCTGGTAACCACCCCGGCCTTCGCCGAAATGAAAATCGCCGTCCTGAACTATCAGATGGCCCTGTTGGAATCCGATGCGGCCAAGAAGTACGCAGTGGATGCCGAGAAAAAATTCGGTCCGCAACTGACCAAGCTCAAGACCCTGGAAAGCAGTGCCAAGGGCATTCAGGATCGTCTGGTAGCCGGTGGCGACAAGATGCAGCAGGGCGAGCGCGAGCGCCTGGAGCTTGAGTTCAAGCAAAAGGCCCGTGACTACCAGTTCCAGTCCAAGGAATTGAACGAAGCCAAGGCCGTTGCTGACCGTGAAATGCTCAAGCAGCTCAAGCCGAAACTCGACAGCGCTGTGGAAGAAGTCATCAAGAAAGGTGCCTTTGACCTGGTGTTCGAGCGTGGCGCTGTAATCGACGTCAAGCCTCAATACGACATCACCCGCCAGGTGATCGAGCGCATGAACCAGCTGAAGTAAGCCATGACCGCGACTATCAAGCTCGGCGAGTTGGCCGAGTTCCTGGGGGCCGTCTTGCACGGCTCCCCGGAGAAGGAAATCACTGGGCTAGCCACCTTGCAGGAGGCTGGCCCAGCTCAGTTGAGCTTCCTCGCAAATCCTCAATACCGTAAATACCTGGTCGGTTGCCAGGCCGCAGCAGTGTTGCTGAAGGCTGCTGATGCTGAGGGTTACGCCGGGGATGCGCTGGTAGTGGCCGACCCGTACCTGTCGTATGCGAAGGCGTCGCACCTGTTCGATCCAAAACCCAAGGCGGCCGGTGGTATTCATCCCACCGCCGTGATTGCCGATGATGCCCGGGTTGACCCCGCGGCCAACATTGGTGCTTTTGCCGTGATCGAGAGTGGCGCGCGCATTGCCGCGGGCGTCACCGTGGGCGCCCATTGCTTTATCGGTGCGCGCAGTGAAATCGGTGCCGATGGATGGCTGGCTCCGCGTGTCACCCTTTACCACGACGTGCGCATCGGTGAGCGCGTGGTTATTCAATCGGGTGCCGTGCTCGGCGGTGAAGGTTTTGGCTTTGCCAATTCCAAGGGTGTTTGGCACAAGATCGCCCAGGTTGGCGGCGTTTTGATTGGTGATGACGTGGAAATCGGCGTCAATACCGCCGTGGACCGCGGGGCGCTCGCCGATACCGTGATCGGTAACGGGGTGAAGCTCGACAACCAGATCCAGATTGCCCACAACGTGCAGATTGGTGATCACACCGCCATGGCGGCGTGCGTCGGTATCTCCGGTAGCACCAGGATCGGCAAGCATTGCATGCTCGCCGGTGGCGTAGGGCTGGTCGGGCATATCGACATTTGCGACAACGTTTTCATCACCGGCATGACCATGGTTACCCACTCGATTACCGAGCCAGGTGCCTACTCTTCCGGTACCGCCATGCAGCCGGCGGCTGAGTGGCGTAAAAGTGCAGCGCGCTTGAGGCAGCTTGACGACATGGCCCGACGCCTCAAACAGCTTGAAAAGCGTGTTGGGGACGTGACCCCTGACGGTAATGCTTCATCAGAAGGCTGATACCATTTCCATATCAAGTGTGCGCAGCCGTTGGACGGCCTCCTTGATTTGCTAGCGGGGCGTGCTTTTAGTTCGCCCGCCCCCAATCTTTATTACAGGCTTCCCCCCGAAATGATGGACATCAACGAGATTCGCGAATACCTGCCTCACCGTTACCCGTTCCTGCTGGTGGATCGCGTAGTGGACCTCAATGTCGAGGAAAAGCGCATTCGTGCCTACAAGAATGTCAGCATCAACGAACCTTTCTTCAACGGCCACTTTCCCGCGCATCCAATCATGCCAGGCGTGCTGATCATTGAAGCTATGGCCCAGGCTGCCGGTATCCTTGGTTTCAAAATGCTCGACCTCAAGCCTGCCGATGGCACGCTCTACTATTTCGTGGGCTCCGACAAACTGCGTTTCCGCAATCCGGTCACGCCGGGCGACCAGTTGATCCTGGAAGCCAAGTTCATCAGCTGCAAGCGCCAGATCTGGAAGTTCGAATGCCAGGCCTCGGTGGATGGCAAGCCGGTGTGCTCGGCTGAGATCATCTGTGCGGAACGCAAACTATGAGTTTGATTGACCCTCGCGCAATCATCGATCCGTCGGCCGTCCTGGCCGCCGACGTTGAGGTTGGCCCTTGGTCGATCGTCGGCGCAGGTGTTGAAATCGGCGAGGGGACTGTCATCGGGCCGCACGTGATCCTTAAAGGTCCGACCCGCATTGGTAAGCACAATCGTATCTACCAGTTTTCTTCGGTAGGCGAAGACACCCCTGACATGAAGTACAAGGGTGAAGAGACACGCCTGGTAATCGGTGACCACAACATCATCCGTGAAGGTGTGACCATTCACCGTGGCACCGTGCAGGATCGTGCCGAGACCACGTTGGGTGATCACAATCTGATCATGGCCTATGCGCACATCGGCCATGACAGTGTGATCGGCAACCACTGCATCCTGGTCAACAACACTGCGTTGGCGGGCCATGTGCATGTTGGCGACTGGGCGATTCTGTCCGGATTCACACTGGTCCATCAGTACTGCCACATCGGCGCCCATAGCTTTTCCGGCATGGGTACTGCGATCGGCAAGGACGTTCCGGCATTCGTCACGGTATTCGGCAACCCGGCCGAGGCTCGCAGCATGAACTTCGAAGGCATGCGCCGTCGTGGTTTCAGCGAAGACCAGATTCATGCCCTGCGTCGCGCCTACAAAGTGGTATACCGCCAAGGGCTGACGGTTGAACAGGCGTTGATCGAACTGGCCGAGTCGGCTGCCCAGTTTCCGGAAGTGGCGGTGTTCCGGGACTCGATCCAGGCGTCGACTCGCGGCATCACCCGTTAATCATGGCCAATCTGCGTGTAGCGCTGGTGGCCGGAGAAGCTTCCGGCGATATTCTGGGGGCTGGCCTGATGCGTGCGCTCAAGGTCCGGCACCCTGCCGTGGAGTTTATTGGAGTGGGTGGGCCGTTGATGCAGGCCGAGGGCCTCACGTCCTATTTCCCCATGGAGCGTTTGTCCGTCATGGGGTTGGTGGAAGTGCTGGGGCGACTTCGAGAGCTGCTGGCTCGCCGCAAACTGCTGATCCAGACACTTATTGAAGAAAAGCCCGACGTCTTTATCGGCATCGACGCTCCGGACTTCACCCTCAACATCGAACTCAAATTGCGTCAGGCCGGCATCAAGACCGTGCACTACGTCAGCCCGTCCGTGTGGGCGTGGCGGCAGAAGCGCGTGCTGAAGATCCGCGAAGGCTGCGACTTGATGCTGACCTTGCTGCCATTCGAAGCCCGATTCTATGAAGAGAAGGGCGTGCCGGTACGCTTTGTGGGTCACACATTGGCCGACACCATCCCTCTGCAAGCCGATCGCGCAGCGGCGCGTGCCGAGTTGGGCCTGGCCGATGGCCCGCTGGTGGCATTGATGCCAGGCAGCCGCGGCGGTGAAGTCGGGCGGTTGGGCGCGCTGTTTTTTGATGCCGCCGAGCGTTTGATGGTCCTGAAACCCGGTGTGCGTTTCGTACTGCCGTGCGCCAGCCCGCAACGTCGTGCTCAGGTCGAGGCACTGCTTGTCGGCCGTAACTTGCCGGTGACGCTGCTGGATGGCCAGTCGCACCTGGCGCTCGCGGCCTGTGATGCGGTGCTGATTGCCTCGGGCACAGCGACTCTTGAAGCCTTGCTGTACAAGCGACCAATGGTCGTGGCCTATCGTCTTGCGCCGCTGACGTTCTGGATTCTCAAGCGCATGGTCAAAAGCCCCTACATCTCCTTGCCCAATCTGCTGGCCCAGCGTCTGTTGGTGCCGGAGTTGTTACAGGACGATGCGACCCCTGAAGCCCTGGCGCAAACCTTGCTGCCCTTGATCGATGGCGGCGAAGAGCAGACCCGTGGCTTTGACGATATTCACCGCACGTTGCGCCGTGATGCGTCGAACCAGGCGGCTGATGCCGTACTCTCCTTGATCGGCCACAAACAGGAAAACCTATGACCACACAGATGGGTCTGGACTTCAGCCTGGTTGCCCAAGCTCATGAGCTGGTGGCCGGTGTTGATGAAGTAGGACGCGGGCCGCTGTGCGGCGCAGTCGTTACGGCGGCAGTCATTCTTGACCCGAACCGTCCGATTCTCGGGCTTGATGACTCGAAGAAACTGACCGAAGCGCGCCGCGAAAAACTCTACGACGAGATCTGTGAGAAAGCCCTGAGCTGGTATATCGCCCGTGCCGAGGTCGAAGAAATCGACGAGCTGAACATCCTGCACGCCACCATGCTCGCCATGCAGCGTGCGGTAGAAGGCCTGCACATCACGCCCAAGATGGCGATGATTGATGGTAATCGCTGCCCGAAATTGGCGATGCCGTCGGAAGCGGTGGTGAAGGGTGATAGCAAGGTGCCTGCTATTGCAGCGGCTTCAATCCTGGCCAAGGTCAGTCGCGACCGTGAAATGGCGGCCTTCGAATTGATCTACCCCGGCTACGGCATGGGTGGTCACAAGGGCTACCCCACCCCCGTTCATCTGGAAGCCTTGGCCCGTCTCGGCCCCACGCCGATCCACCGTCGCTCGTTCGCCCCGGTGCGCCTGGCTTACGAGGCACGGGAGAGCCTCACCGAGGTGTAGTCGTGAGGCTGATGTTTTGCTCAAGGCCCGGTACAATCCGGGCCTTGTTGTTTCCACGTATCTAGACAGGATCACTATGCCGGCTTCATTCGTTCACCTACGCCTGCACACTGAATACTCCCTGGTCGACGGCCTGGTACGGATCAAACCGCTGGTCAAAACCCTGGTAGGCATGAACATGCCTGCGGTGGCGGTTACCGACCAGAACAACATGTGTTCCCTGGTCAAGTTCTACAAGAACGCCATGGGCGCCGGCATCAAGCCGATCTGCGGTGCCGACCTGTGGCTGGCCAACAAGGACCCGGATAATCCCCTGAGCCGCATCAGCCTGTTGGCGATGAACGGCGTGGGCTATCGCAACCTCACCGAACTGATTTCCCGTGGTTTTATCGACGGCCAGCGCAATGGCTCGATCATTATCGAGCGCGAGTGGGTGGCGGAGGCCAGCGAAGGGCTGATAATGCTGTCGGCCGCCAAAGAAGGCGAGATCGGCATTGCGTTGTTGGGGGGCAATCCCCAGGAAGCCGAAGTGCTGGCCAGTGAGTGGATGAAGGTCTTTCCTGACCGTTTTTACCTGGAAGTCCAGCGTACCAATCGAGCAAACGACGAAGAGCATCTGCACGCCGCAGTGGCACTGGCCGACAAGTTGGGCGCACCTTTGGTGGCGACCAATGATGTGCGCTTCATCAAGAAAGAAGATTTCGAGGCCCACGAAACGCGCGTGTGCATCGGCGAAGGCCGGGCCCTGGATGACCCGCGCCGCTCGAAAAACTACAGCGAAGAGCAATACCTCAAAAGCGCCGAGGAGATGGCCGAGCTGTTCAGCGACCTGCCCGAGGCCCTGGAAAACTCCGTCGAGATCGCCAAGCGCTGCAACATTGAAGTGAAACTGGGCAAGCACTTCCTGCCCAACTTCCCGATTCCCGATGGCATGACCATCGATGAGTATTTCCGCAAGGTGTCGTTCGATGGCCTTGAGGAGCGATTGGCTGTTCTGCTGCCCAAGGACACCACCGAGGATTACGACGCCAAGCGTCAGGTCTACGTGGATCGGCTGAATTTCGAGCTGGATATCATTATCCAGATGGGGTTCCCGGGCTACTTCCTGATCGTGATGGACTTTATCCAGTGGGCCAAAAACAACGGCGTACCGGTTGGCCCTGGCCGGGGGTCGGGTGCCGGCTCGCTGGTAGCCTATGTACAGAAGATCACCGACCTTGACCCGTTGGAATATGACCTGCTGTTCGAGCGGTTCCTGAACCCGGAACGGGTCTCCATGCCCGACTTCGACGTCGACTTCTGCATGGACGGCCGAGACCGCGTGATCGAGTACGTGGCCGAGAAATATGGCCGCAACGCGGTAAGCCAGATCATCACTTTCGGTTCCATGGCGGCAAAGGCTGTAATCCGCGACGTGGCGCGGGTTCAGGGCAAGTCCTATGGCCTGGCGGATCGCCTGTCGAAGATGATCCCGTTCGAAGTCGGCATGACCCTGGAAAAAGCCTACGAGCAGGAAGAAATCCTGCGCGACTTTATCAAGGTCGACGAAGAAGCCGCCGAAATCTGGGACATGGCCCGCAAGCTCGAAGGTGTGGTGCGTAACGTTGGTAAACATGCCGGTGGCGTGGTTATCGCGCCGACCAAGCTCACCGACTTTTCGCCGATCTACTGCGATGAAGAAGGCGACGGCCTGGTTACTCAGTTCGACAAGGATGACGTGGAAGCGGCCGGCCTTGTGAAGTTCGACTTCCTGGGCCTGCGGACCCTGACGATCATCGATTGGGCGCTCAAGACGATCAACCGCGACCGCGCCAAGGCTGGCGAAGAGCCGCTGGATATCGCGTTCATCCCGCTGGATGACAAACCGACCTATTCGTTGCTGCAAAAAGCCGAAACCACGGCGGTATTCCAGCTTGAATCCCGGGGCATGAAAGAGCTGATCAAAAAGCTCAAGCCCGACTGCCTGGAAGACTTGATCGCACTGGTGGCCCTGTTCCGCCCGGGCCCGTTGCAATCGGGCATGGTGGATGACTTCATCAACCGCAAGCACGGGCGTGCCGAGCTGGCATACCCGCACTCCGATTATCAGTACGAGGGCCTCAAGCCAGTACTGGCACCGACCTACGGCATCATCCTGTATCAGGAACAGGTGATGCAGATTGCTCAGGTAATGGCCGGTTACACCCTCGGTGGTGCGGATATGCTGCGTCGGGCCATGGGTAAGAAAAAGCCCGAGGAAATGGCCAAGCAGCGCGGTGGTTTCATTGAAGGTTGCGCCACCAACAATATCGATGCCGACCTGGCCGGTAACATTTTCGACCTGGTGGAAAAATTCGCCGGTTATGGTTTCAACAAATCCCACTCCGCTGCCTACGGCCTGGTGTCGTACCAGACCGCCTGGCTGAAAGCCCACTACCCGGCGCCGTTCATGGCTGCGGTACTCTCGGCGGACATGCACAACACCGACAAGGTCGTGACCTTGATCGAGGAAGTGCGCACCATGAAGCTGCGCCTCGACGCACCGGACGTGAACGCTTCGGAGTTCAAGTTCACGGTAAACGACGAAGGGCGCATCATCTATGGCCTGGGCGCGATCAAGGGAGTCGGCGAAGGCCCGGTGGAAGCGATCACCGAAGCGCGTCAGGATGGGCCATTCAAGGACCTGTTCGACTTCTGCGCCCGGGTTGACCTCAAGCGCATCAACAAACGCACCCTCGACGGCCTGATCCGCAGTGGCGCACTTGACCGTCTCGGCCCGTATTTCCATGATGAGCCGAAGGCTTACCAGGCCAATATCGACCGTAACCGTGCGGTGCTGCTGGCCGCCATGGAAGAGGCGATCAAAGCCGCCGAACAGACGGCCCGCACGCACGACAGCGGGCACGCGGACCTGTTTGGTGGGCTGTTCGTCGAAGCGGACGCGGATGTGTACGCGAACCATCGCAAGGCCAAAGAGTTGACCCTCAAGGAACGTCTCAAGGGTGAGAAAGACACGTTGGGCTTGTACCTTACCGGTCACCCGATTGACGAATACGAAGGGGAAATCCGTCGTTTTGCCCGTCAGCGCATCATCGACCTGAAGCCGGCGCGCGACACCCAGACCGTTGCCGGCATGATCATCGCCCTGCGGGTGATGAAGAATAAGAAGGGTGACAAGATGGGCTTCATCACCCTCGACGACCGTTCGGGGCGGATCGAGGCGTCGCTGTTTGCCGATGCGTTCCACTCTGCGCAATCGCTGCTGCAGACCGATGCCATGGTGGTGGTGGAAGGGGAGGTCAGCAACGATGACTTCTCCGGTGGCCTGCGCTTGCGGATCAAACGGGTCATGAGTATGGAAGATGCCCGCACCAACCTGGCGGAAAGCCTGCGTTTGAAGGTCAAGACCGAGGCGCTCAAGGGTGATCAGCTACGCTGGTTGGGGGACCTGCTCAAGCGTCACCGTGGCGCTTGCCCTGTGACCATGGAATACACCGGCAATGACGCCAAGGCGATGTTGCAATTCGGCGAGACGTGGCGAATTGATCCCGCGGATGGCTTGATTCAAGCTTTGCGTGACCAGTTCGGGCGAGACAACGTCTTCCTCCAATACCGCTGACGGTCAGAACACCTGACCTCGGCTGAACATTTAATCTCGACCTAAACGCGCCTCTCCCTTAAGGTAGGGCGCGAATAGACAACCGGCTGGCCAGGCACTCCTTGGCCGTCGACCCAAGACGGACGCTTATGAACCCGAATTTTCTTGATTTCGAACAGCCGATCGCTGACCTGCAAGCCAAGATTGAAGAACTGCGCCTGGTCGGCAATGACAATTCGCTGAATATCGGCGATGAGATCTCCCGCCTGCAAGACAAGAGCAAGACGCTGACCGAAGACATCTTCGGCAAGCTGACCAGCTGGCAGATCGCGCGCCTGGCTCGCCATCCGCGCCGCCCGTATACCCTGGACTACATCCAGCACATCTTCACCGAGTTCGACGAGCTGCATGGCGACCGCCACTTCTCGGATGACGCCGCGATTGTTGGCGGTATCGCTCGCCTGGACGATCAGCCGGTCATGGTGATCGGTCACCAGAAAGGCCGTGAAGTGCGCGAGAAAGTACGCCGCAACTTCGGCATGCCGCGTCCGGAAGGCTACCGCAAGGCTTGCCGCCTGATGGAAATGGCCGAGCGCTTCAAAATGCCGATCCTGACCTTCATCGACACACCGGGCGCCTATCCGGGTATCGACGCTGAAGAGCGCAACCAGAGCGAAGCGATTGCGTGGAACCTGCGTGTCATGGCTCGCCTGAAAACCCCGATCATCGCTACCGTGATTGGCGAAGGCGGTTCCGGCGGCGCACTGGCCATTGGTGTCTGCGACCAACTGAACATGCTGCAGTATTCGACCTACGCGGTGATCTCGCCGGAAGGTTGCGCCTCGATCCTGTGGAAAACTGCAGAAAAGGCGCCGGACGCTGCCGAAGCCATGGGCATTACCGCCGATCGCCTCAAAGGTCTGGGGATCGTGGATAAAGTGATCGCCGAGCCATTGGGCGGCGCTCACCGCGACCCGGCTGCCGCCGCTGCGACCATCCGCGCCGAACTGGGTTCGCAACTGGCGATGCTCAAGAAGCTGGATAACGAAGCGCTGCTGACCCGTCGTTATGAGCGTCTGATGAGCTACGGTCTCTAAAAGTCGCCGTAATACTGAAAATGTGGGAGGGAGCTTGCTCCCGATAGCGGTGGGTCGGTCACCCGATGCGTTGACCGATACTCGGCAATCGGGAGCACGCCCCTCCCACTTTTGCTTTGTGTATTCTTGCCGAACGTATTCCAGATGTGCGGCGGTAACCTGTGATGAAAGCAACGCTGGCCGCTGAACTTCTGCAAATCCTGGCCCCATGGCGCAACGCCCCGGCCTGGCACGTCGCCTTCTCAGGTGGGCTTGATTCCACCGTTCTGCTGCACCTTTTGGCCGCTCTGGCAAAAACCGAAACGTTCCCGCCGCTCCATGCCATCCATGTCCACCACGGCTTGCAGGCTGCCGCCGACACCTGGCCCAGCCATTGCCAATCGGTGTGTGACAGCCTTGGCGTACCCTTGCGTGTCATGCGCGTGCACGTCCAGCCCGGCGCGAGCCTTGAGCGTGCCGCCCGCGATGCGCGTTACCAGGCGTTTGCCGAAGTGACTGGGGCAGGGGAGGTGCTGCTCACGGGGCAGCACCGCGACGACCAGGCTGAAACCCTGTTGTTTCGCCTGTTGCGTGGGGCCGGGGTGCGAGGGTTGGCGGCCATGCCCGTCCAGCGTCCATTGGCGAAGGGGTATTTGTTACGGCCGCTGCTGGGTGTTTCGCGTGAGACGTTGGAAGCCTATGCCCATGATCAGCAGCTCAAGTGGATCGACGATCCCTCCAATGCGGATTCGCGGTTTTCCCGTAATTACCTGCGCCACCGCGTATTTCCGACGCTGACAGAGCGTTGGCCGCAAGCCGTTTCAAGCTTGGCCCGCACCGCCGAGCATCTTGATGAAGCGCAAGGCTTGCTGGATGAGTTGGCGCAGATGGACCTGCAGGCTGCCGACCAGCCTTCGGCATTTCCCTGGCTGCCCTTGCCATCACTGGCCCTGGCGCCACTTCGTGAGCTGTCCGACGCTCGTCAACGCAACGCCCTGCGCCACTGGCTGGCGCCGCTGACCCGCTTGCCCGATAGCGATCATTGGGCCGGCTGGTGCTCCTTGCGCGATGCCAAGGGCGACGCACAGCCGTTGTGGCGCCTGGCCGACGGCCAACTTCGCCGCTGTGGTGAACGCGTCTGGTGGTTGCCCGTCGCTTGGCAGGCTTTTTCCGATGCAACGGTGAGGTGGTCACACCCGCAAAACCCACTAGAGTTACCCGGCAACGGTCAGCTGACATTTATTGGCGCGGTGCCTGAAGGCCTGTTGGAGGTCCGCTATCGGCGCGGCGGTGAAATCATGGAAGTGCCAGGTCGCGGTCGGCGTGACCTGAAGCGCCTGCTTAACGAAAGTGGTTTGCCGGAGTTCGTGCGTGGCAGATTGCCGCTGCTGTATCGGGGTGAGCAATTGCTGGCTGTCCCAACCCTTGCGGGGCTATGGTCCAGCCCGGTGGACGGCTGGCAATTACATTGGTTGCCACAGAACTGCGATCAAGGTTTGAGCTGATAGAGCCTTTCCGGTAGACTACGCTCCCTTCTTGATACAACTTCTGTGGATTCGCCTGAATCGCAGGAGTTGCCGATTACCAAGCAGTCTTTGCTGGGCGATTCCAAAAAATGTGTAGCGATCAACGTACCGGTGTTTCATTACTGGTCTGTCACCACGCGGCGGTTTTTTTGAAAGGTGCACTGTGATTAATGCAGGTGATCGGGGGCTTCGGCCTTCCTTCGCTTTCCCCGGCGGCTCGGACCGCTTTAACGCAGACTTCTAGGGTTTTTCATGACGCGCTACATATTCGTCACGGGCGGTGTTGTTTCTTCATTGGGGAAAGGCATTGCCTCCGCTTCATTGGCGGCCATCCTGGAGGCGCGGGGACTTAAGGTCACCATGCTCAAGCTGGACCCGTACATCAACGTTGACCCGGGCACCATGAGCCCGTTCCAGCACGGTGAAGTGTTCGTTACCCACGACGGCGCCGAGACCGACCTGGACCTGGGCCACTACGAGCGGTTCATCCGCACGACCATGACCCAGAACAACAACTTCACCACCGGCCGTGTCTACGAGCACGTGCTGCGCAAGGAGCGCCGTGGTGACTACCTGGGTGCAACCATCCAGGTGATCCCGCACATCACCGACGAAATCAAGCGCCGCATCATCAAGGGTGCAGGCGATGCCGACGTGGCGATGGTCGAGATCGGTGGCACCGTGGGTGACATCGAATCCCAGCCGTTCCTCGAAGCCATCCGCCAGCTGCGTTTCGAAGTCGGCGCCAAGCGTGCGATGCTGATGCACCTCACCCTGGTGCCGTACATCGCCACTGCCGGCGAAACCAAAACCAAGCCTACCCAGCATTCGGTCAAGGAACTGCGCTCCATCGGCCTGCAGCCGGACGTGCTGGTATGCCGTTCCGATCACCCGATCGACATTTCCTCGCGTCGCAAGATCGCGCAATTCACCAACGTTGAAGAACGTGCGGTGATTGCCCTGGAAGACGCCGACACCATCTACAAGATCCCGGGCATCCTGCATTCGCAAGGCCTGGATGACTTTGTGGTCGAGCGTTTCGGCTTGCAGTGCGGCGGCGCGGACCTGTCCGAGTGGGACGCGGTGGTTGACGCCAAGCTCAACCCTGAGCACGAAGTCACCATCGCGATGGTCGGCAAGTACATGGAACTGCTGGACGCGTACAAGTCGCTGATCGAAGCGATGAGCCACGCCGGTATCAGCAACCGTACCAAGGTCAACCTGCGCTACATCGATTCCGAAGACATCGAGAATCAGGGCACCGCGCTGCTCGAAGGTGTTGATGCGATCCTCGTTCCAGGCGGTTTCGGCCTGCGTGGCGTGGAAGGCAAGATCACCGCCGTGCAATATGCTCGTGAGAACAAGGTGCCGTACCTGGGCATCTGCCTGGGCATGCAAGTGGCCGTTATCGAGTTCGCCCGTAACGTGCTGGGCTGGAAAGACGCTAACTCCACCGAGTTCGATCACACCAGCGGCCATCCGGTTGTCGGCCTGATCACCGAGTGGGCGGATGCCACCGGCGCCGTTGAAACCCGTACCGAAACGTCCGACCTGGGCGGCACCATGCGCCTTGGCGCGCAAGACTGCCTGCTGGAGCCGGGTTCCCTGGTTCACGACTGCTATGGCAAGGACGTGATCGTCGAGCGTCACCGTCACCGCTACGAGGTGAACAACAACCTGCTGCCGCAGATCAAGGAAGCCGGCCTGAAAATCTCCGGTCGTTCCGGTGACGGCGCGCTGGTTGAAGTGGTGGAAGCTCCGGATCATCCATGGTTCGTCGCTTGCCAGTTCCACCCTGAGTTCACGTCGACCCCGCGCGACGGTCACCCGTTGTTCAGCGGTTTCGTCAAGGCGGCACTGACGCAACATCAGAAGAAGGCGTAACCCTGATGGCCCAGAAGATCATTCGCGTAGGCGACATCGAGATTGCCAACGACAAGCCCATGGTGTTGTTTGGCGGCATGAACGTGCTGGAAAGCCGCGACATGGCGATGCAGGTTTGTGAAGAGTATGTGCGGGTCACCCAGAAACTGGGTATCCCCTATGTGTTCAAGGCCAGCTTCGACAAGGCCAACCGTTCGTCCGTGACCTCCTACCGCGGCCCGGGCCTTGAAGAAGGCATGCGGATCTTCCAGGACATCAAGCAAGCCTTCGGCGTGCCGATCATCACCGACGTCCACGAGCCTGAACAGGCTGCCGTGGTCGCCGAAGTGTGCGACATCATCCAGTTGCCGGCCTTCCTGTCGCGCCAGACCGACCTGGTCGTCGCGATGGCGAAGACCGGTGCCGTGATCAACATCAAGAAAGCCCAGTTCCTCGCGCCCCAGGAAATGAAACACATCCTGAGCAAGTGCGTGGAAGCGGGTAACGACCAGTTAATCCTCTGCGAGCGTGGTTCGAGCTTCGGCTACAACAACCTCGTGGTGGACATGCTGGGTTTCGGCATCATGAAGCAGTTCGAATACCCGGTGTTCTTCGACGTGACCCACGCGCTGCAAATGCCTGGTGGGCGCTCCGACTCCGCCGGTGGGCGTCGTGCCCAGGTCACCGACCTGGCCAAGGCGGGCATGAGCCAGTCCCTGGCCGGCCTGTTCCTGGAAGCCCACCCGGACCCGGACAACGCCAAGTGCGATGGTCCTTGCGCCCTGCGCCTGGACAAACTGGAGCCGTTTCTGGCCCAGCTCAAGCAATTGGACGAACTGGTCAAGAGTTTTCCGACAGTAGAAACCGCGTAAGCGTCGTTTCTCCGGTAGACTTTCCCTCGTTTTATGCTCAGGCCTGCGGGCCTGAGCCTTGTCGTCTGCAAGCCTGCCCCGTTGTTCCACCCTTGCGGTCGGTCAAAAGTTTTCCTTCAGCTGCGTCGTTTTCGTCAACTTTGGAGTGTTTACAACAATGGCAAAAATCGTCGACATCAAAGGTCGTGAAGTTCTCGACTCCCGTGGCAACCCCACCGTCGAGGCCGACGTGCTTCTCGATAACGGCATCATCGGTAGCGCCTGCGCGCCGTCCGGTGCTTCCACCGGTTCGCGCGAAGCGCTGGAACTGCGTGATGGCGACAAGAGCCGTTACCTGGGCAAAGGTGTACTGAAGGCTGTAGCCAACATCAACGGCCCGATCCGTGACCTGTTGCTGGGTAAGGATCCGCTGGACCAGAAAGCCCTGGACCACGCGATGATCAAGCTCGACGGCACTGAAAACAAAGGCAGCCTGGGCGCCAACGCCATCCTCGCCGTGTCCCTGGCTGCTGCCAAGGCTGCCGCCCAGGACCAGGATCTTCCGCTGTACGCCCATATCGCCAACCTGAATGGCACGCCGGGCGTGTATTCGATGCCAGTGCCGATGATGAACATCATCAACGGTGGTGAGCATGCCGATAACAACGTCGATATTCAGGAGTTCATGGTTCAGCCGGTTGGCGCCAAGACGTTCTCCGAAGGCCTGCGCATGGGCACCGAGATTTTTCATCACCTGAAAGCTGTACTGAAGGCCCGTGGCCTGAGCACTGCCGTGGGTGACGAAGGTGGTTTCGCACCGAACCTGGCGTCCAACGAAGATGCACTGAAAGTGATCTCCGAAGCCGTGGCCAACGCTGGCTACAAACTGGGCACCGACGTGACCCTGGCCCTGGACTGCGCGGCCAGCGAGTTCTATGAGGACGGTAAATACAACCTGTCCGGCGAAGGTCACGTATTCACTTCCGAAGGTTTTGCCGACTACCTCAAAGGCCTGACCGAGCGCTATCCGATCATCTCGATCGAAGACGGCCTGGATGAGTCCGACTGGGCTGGCTGGAAAGTCCTCACCGACAAGATCGGCGAGAAAATCCAACTGGTGGGCGACGACCTGTTCGTGACCAACACCAAGATCCTCAAAGAAGGCATCGACAAAAAGATCGCCAACTCGATCCTGATCAAGTTCAACCAGATCGGCACCCTGACCGAAACCCTGGAAGCCATCCAGATGGCCAAGGCGGCAGGCTATACCGCCGTGATCTCCCACCGCTCCGGCGAAACCGAAGATTCGACCATTGCCGACCTGGCTGTGGGCACCTCGGCGGGCCAGATCAAGACCGGTTCCCTGTGCCGCTCCGACCGTGTTTCCAAGTACAACCAATTGCTGCGTATCGAAGAGCAACTGGCAGGTAAAGCCAAGTACAACGGTCGCGGTGAGTTTCGCGGCTGATCGCTACTTGATGCTAAAGCATGGTAAAAAGTCGTCGGGTTGCGTCGGAAAAAATACGACAGTGTGTATTTCGACGCTAATCTGATGGCTATCTAGCACAAGCCTGGTTCTTCCAGGCTTCGTGCTATCAGTTGCTGCAAAAGTTCTACATGGCTGGCTTTTTTCACTGGATACCCGGATTTCGATGCGCAGTCCCAATTGGTTGTTCCTCGTCTTGCTCTTGTTGCTGGCTGGCCTGCAGTACCGCCTATGGGTGGGTAATGGCAGCTTTGCACAGGTAGAAGAACTGACCCAGCAGATTGCCGACCAGCACGCCGAAAACGAACGTCTGCTGGAGCGTAATCGCGTCCTGGATGCCGAAGTGCTTGAGCTGAAAAAAGGTACGGAGACCGTTGAAGAACGGGCTCGTCATGAGTTGGGCATGGTCAAGGAGGGTGAAACCCTCTACCAGTTGGCCCAATGAGTTACTGTTTACCGGCCTTCTGGGCCGTGATTCCTGCCGCGGGCGTCGGTGCCCGTATGGCCGCTGACCGTCCGAAGCAATACCTGCAACTGGGCGGGCGCACAATTCTCGAACACAGCCTTGGCTGTTTTCTCGACCATCCATCGCTCAAGGGCCTGGTGGTCAGTCTTGCTTCTGATGATCCTTATTGGCCCGAGCTGGCGTGTGCTGCTGACGCTCGTATCCATCGTGCGGACGGTGGCCTGGAGCGTTCGGGTTCGGTGCTCAATGCACTGTTGCAACTCAATGCCCTGGGCGCCGGCGACGACGATTGGGTGTTGGTGCACGATGCCGCGCGTCCCAACCTGAGCCGTGACGACCTCGACAAACTCTTGATTGAACTGGCGGATGACCCGGTTGGCGGCCTGCTGGCCGTACCGGCCCGGGACACCCTCAAGCGTGTCGACAAGCATGGCCGGGTGATGGAAACCGTCGACCGCAGCCTGATCTGGCAGGCCTACACGCCGCAGATGTTTCGCCTGGGGGCGTTGCACCGTGCCCTGGCCGACAGCCTGGTGGCCGACGCTGTGATCACCGACGAAGCCTCGGCCATGGAATGGTCCGGCCAGGCGCCACGCTTGATTGAAGGGCGTTCGGACAATATCAAGGTAACCCGTCCAGAGGATTTGGAGTGGTTGCGGTTGCGCTGGGCGAATCGCAGGTAGCCAATGACAACGCATCGACGCTATCGGGAACTTGCTCTCGATAGCGGTAGATTCAACCGCTGCTCCATCAACTGATGTACTCCAGCCTTTCGGCCAGCCCCGCCTTCAAGAAATCCACCAGCTTCCTGACCTTTGGCGACAAATGCCGCTGCTGCGGATACAACGCCCACACCGCTGTGTTCGGCGGCTGATGCGCCTCCAGCAACGACACCAGCGCGCCATTGTGCAAATGCTCAAGCACGTAGTAATCCGGCAACTGGCATAACCCAACCCCTTGCAGTGCCGCATCCAGCACCGCCTGGCCACTGTTGCAACGCCAGTTACCCTGTACACGTTGAGAAAATTCCCGCCCGTCCTGAGCCAGTTGCCAGATATCCGAGCTGCCGATCAGGCAGTTATGCCGACTCAATTCCGACAAACTATGTGGCCTGCCATACCTGGCAAGGTAGGACGGCGACGCGCACAGGTACATGCGGCGGGGTGCCAGCCGGCTGGCGACCATGCGCGAGTCTTGCAGACGCCCCAGTCGAATTGCCAGGTCGAGCCCTTCGTGCACCAGGTCCAGTTGGCGGTTGGTCAGTTCGATATCCACGCGCAATTGCGGATACAGCGCCATGAACCGTGTCACCAGCGGCACGATGAACCGCTCGCCGTAAGCCACCGCGCAGGTCATGCGCAACATGCCCTTGGGTTCACTGGTGAGGTCACCCACAGCGCGCAGGGCTTCTTCGCGACCGTCTTGCAAGCGCTGGCAGTGCTGCAGGAAGGTCTGGCCGGCTTCGGTCAGGGTCACCTTGCGCGTACTGCGATACAGCAGCCGCGTCTGCAGACGTTCTTCCAGGCGTGCCACCTGCCGGCTGATGTGGGACGACGATACGCCCAAGCGTTCAGCTGCTGCCGTGAACTGGTTGCATTCGGCGACGGCGACAAACTCATCGATGCCTTCCCAGCGGTTTTCCAGCATGTTGATTATCCCTGTACGGCAATAAAGTTTTGCTTTTGCCTGGATTATTTATCAATGAGCCATGTTTTACACTCACTCCCTCAGTTTTTAACCCATGGAGAAACCCGGATGATCAAGTCCCGCGCCGCCGTAGCCTTTGAAGCCAAGAAGCCCCTTGAGATCGTTGAAGTGGATGTGGCCATGCCCAAGGCCGGCGAGGTGCTGCTGCGGGTGGTCGCGTCGGGCGTGTGCCACACCGATGCCTACACCCTGTCGGGTGCTGATCCGGAAGGCATCTTCCCATCGATCCTCGGCCACGAAGGCGGTGCGGTGGTTGAAGCGATCGGTGAAGGCGTGACCTCGGTGGCCGTGGGTGACCATGTGATCCCGCTGTACACGCCGGAGTGCGGCAAGTGCAAGTTCTGCCTGTCGGGCAAGACCAACCTGTGCCAGGCGATCCGCTCCACCCAAGGCAAAGGGTTGATGCCCGACGGCACCACGCGTTTCTCCTACAAGGGCCAGGAAATTTTCCATTACATGGGCACCTCGACATTCTCCGAGTTCACCGTGTTGCCGGAAATCTCCGTGGCCAAGATCCCAAAAGAAGCGCCGCTGGAAAAAGTCTGCCTGCTCGGCTGCGGCGTCACCACCGGTATCGGTGCGGTGATCAACACCGCCAAGGTCAAGCCGGGTGATACCGTGGCGATCTTCGGTCTGGGTGGCATCGGCCTGTCGGCAGTCATCGGCGCGGTCAAGGCCAAGGCGGGTCGCATCATTGCCATCGACATCAACCCAGCCAAATTCGAAATCGCCAAGCAACTGGGTGCCACCGACTGCATCAACCCGAAAGACTATGATCGCCCGATCCAGGACGTCATCGTCGACTTGACCGACGGCGGTGTGGACTTTTCCTTCGAGTGCATCGGCAATGTGCAACTGATGCGTGCCGCCCTTGAGTGCTGCCACAAAGGCTGGGGCGAGTCGGTGATCATCGGTGTGGCCGGGGCAGGCCAGGAAATCGCCACCCGTCCATTCCAACTGGTCACCGGCCGCGTCTGGCGTGGTTCGGCCTTCGGCGGCGTGCATGGCCGCAGCGAACTGCCAAGCTACGTGGAGATGGCTCAGACCGGCGAGATTCCGCTGGATACGTTCATCACTCACACCATGGGTCTGGAAGACATCAACAAAGCGTTTGACCTGATGCATGAAGGCAAGAGCATTCGTACCGTCATTCATTTTTGAAGCAGCTGCAAGCTACACGCTACAAGCTGAAAGTGAGCGCGCCTTACTTGCAGCTTGGAGCGTGCCGCTTGTAACTGGGAGCATTCCCATGACCCTGGAAAATATCTCGTGCCAAAAGAGTTTTGGCGGCTGGCACAAACGCTACAAACACAACTCCCACGTGCTCGGCTGCGACATGACCTTCGCTGTCTACCTGCCGCCACAAGCCGAGCAGGGCACTAAGCTGCCGGTGGTGTACTGGTTGTCCGGCCTGACCTGCACCGACGAGAACTTCATGCAGAAGGCCGGTGCCCAGCGCATAGCCGCCGAGTTGGGGTTGATCATCGTCGCGCCGGACACCAGCCCCCGTGGGCCGGGTGTGCCGGGCGATCCGGATAACGCCTGGGATTTCGGCCTGGGCGCGGGCTTCTACCTCAATGCCACCCAGGAACCTTGGGCCAAGCACTATCGGATGCATGATTACGTGGTGCAGGAATTGCCGGCGCTGGTTGAAGCGCATTTCCCCGCATCGGATAAACGTGGCATCAGCGGCCACTCCATGGGGGGGCATGGTGCGTTGGTCTGTGCGTTTCGCAATCCGGGACGTTACCAGTCGGTGTCAGCGTTTTCGCCGATCAACAATCCGATGGATTGCCCCTGGGGCCAGAAGGCGTTCTCGCGTTACCTGGGTGAGGAGCGCTCAAAGTGGCGTGAATGGGATGCCTGCGTGCTGATCGGTGAAGCGACTGAAAAGCTGCCATTGCTGGTGGATCAGGGTGACCGTGACGATTTTCTCGCCGTACAGCTTAAGCCTGAGGCCCTGGTACAAGCCGCAAAGGCCGCCGGCCATCCACTGGAGTTGCGCCTGCAGCCTGGCTACGACCATAGCTACTTTTTTATCGCCAGCTTCATCGAAGACCATTTGCGACATCATGGTCGTGCTTTGCTCGGTTAAAGTGAGGCAAAAGTAGGTAGAATCACGCCCTGAATTAAATCGGGGCGTTTTTTTATGCGTATTGGCCATGGCTACGATGTGCACCGTTTCGCCGAAGGCGATTTCATCACCTTGGGCGGCGTGCGGATCGCGCACCACCATGGGTTGCTGGCTCATTCCGACGGCGATGTCTTGCTGCACGCCTTGAGCGATGCCTTGCTGGGCGCTGCGGCACTGGGTGACATCGGTAAGCATTTCCCGGACACCGACCCGACGTTCAAGGGCGCGGACAGCCGTGTCTTGTTGCGCCACGTGGTCGGCCTGATTCACGCCAGGGGCTGGAAGGTCGGCAACGTCGACAACACCATCGTCGCCCAGGCACCGAAAATGGCCCCGCATATCGAATCGATGCGAGCGTTGATCGCCGCTGACCTGCACATTGAATTGGATCAAGTGAACGTGAAAGCCACCACCACCGAAAAACTCGGGTTTACCGGTCGTGAAGAGGGCATCGCAGTGCACTCCGTTGCCTTGTTGCTGCGCGCATGAATGACCTGCAACTGCTGGGCCCGCGGGCCTACGGCGAGGCGTTGGGCCGCGCTGTGCTGAAGGCGACGGCTGAAGATTTCCAGGTCGACGAAGTGCTGGATATCCCGCTGACCGGTGACGGTGAGCACCTGTGGCTATGGGTGGAAAAACGCGGCCTGAATACGGAAGAGGCTGCCCGGCGCATTGCCAAGGCTGCCGGCGTGCCGTTGCGCACCGTCAGTTATGCCGGCCTCAAGGACCGTCAGGCGTTGACTCGCCAGTGGTTCAGCGTGCAACTGCCGGGGAAGGCCGACCCGGACATGAGCAGTGCGGAAAACGACACCCTCAAGATTCTCAAAATGACCCGCCACAAGCGCAAGCTGCAACGCGGCGCACATTCGGCCAACGGCTTTACATTGCGCCTGACGCAACTGGAAGGCGATACGGCCGCCATTGATGCACGCTTGCAATTGATTGCGTCGCACGGCGTTCCCAACTACTTCGGCGCCCAGCGTTTCGGTCATAACGGCGGCAACGTGGTGGACGCCCGTGAGTGGGCGGCGCGTAAAGCCTTGCCGGAGCAGCGCAATGTGCGTTCGCGGCTGTTGTCTACGGCGCGCAGCTTCCTGTTCAACAAAGTGCTGGCCGCGCGCGTCGCCGACGGTTCCTGGCAGCGTGCCCAAGTCGGCGACCTGCTGGCGTTTACCGACAGCCGCAGTTTTTTTCCGGCGGGGGAGGCTGAATGCAGCGATCCGCGCCTGGCCATCCTGGACCTGCACCCGACCGGGCCGCAGTGGGGCGAGGGTGACTCGCCCGCCACGGGGACCACTCATGCCTTGGAACAGGCGGTCGCCGCCAGTGAAGCCGATCTGCGTGACTGGCTGGTGAAGGCCGGTATGAGCCAGGAACGTCGCATTCTGCGACTGCCCATTGGCGGGTTGACGTGGCATTATCCCGGACCTGACATTCTGCAATTGGAATTCGTCCTGCCGGCCGGATGCTTCGCCACTGTCTTGGTGCGCGAGCTTGTTGATCTGGTGCCGGTGGGGCCGACGGACAACCCATGCGTATTCTGATATCAAACGATGACGGTGCCACCGCACCCGGTCTTGCCGCGCTCTATGCTGCGCTGCAGGATTACGCCGAATGCGTGGTGGTCGCCCCGGATCAGGACAAGAGCGGCGCCAGCAGTTCGCTGACGCTCGACCGTCCGCTGCACCCGCAGGTTCTGGCTAATGGCTTTATCAGCGTAAACGGTACTCCCACCGACTGCGTGCACCTGGCGATCAACAGTTTGTTGGATCAAGAGCCGGATCTCGTGGTATCGGGCATTAACCTCGGTGCAAACCTGGGAGATGACGTGCTGTATTCCGGCACCGTGGCGGCGGCCCTTGAGGGGCGCTTTCTCGGCCGGACGTCGTTCGCTTTTTCCTTCGCCTCGCGGCAGTTGGATAATCTGGCGACCGCCGCCTACTTCGCACGCAAGCTGGTGGAGGCCCACGGTTCTCTGGCGTTGCCGCCGCGTACCGTGCTCAACGTCAATGTGCCCAATTTACCGCTCGATCATATTCGTGGCATCCAGCTCACCCGCCTGGGCCATCGTGCCCGTGCGGCGGCGCCCTTGAAGGTGGTCGACCCGCGTGGCAAGGAAGGGTACTGGATCGCTGCGGCCGGTGATGCCGAAGACGGTGGCCCCGGCACGGACTTTCATGCGGTGATGCAAGGTTATGTTTCGATTACTCCGTTGCAACTTGATCGCACCTTCAGTGATGCCTTCAGTAGCCTCGACGGTTGGCTCGAGGGGCTGCGTTGATGGCGCGTGAACAAGACGACCTGTTGCGCCGTGGTATCGGGATGACTTCCCAGCGTACCCGCGAGCGTTTGATCCAGCGCCTGTACGAAGAGGGCTTGTCCAATGCCCAGGTGCTGGAAGTGATCCGACGTACGCCTCGGCATCTGTTTGTCGATGAAGCCCTGGCGCACCGTGCCTATGAAGATACGGCATTGCCCATTGGCCACAACCAGACCATCTCCCAGCCTTATATGGTTGCGCGCATGAGCGAACTGTTGTTGGCGGCGGGGCCGCTGGACAAGGTGCTGGAGATCGGCACCGGTTCGGGCTACCAGACGGCGGTGCTGTCTCAATTGGTAGAGCGGGTGTTCTCGGTGGAGCGCATCAAGGTGCTGCAGGACCGCGCAAAGGAACGCCTGGTGGAACTGAACCTGCGCAACGTGGTGTTTCGTTGGGGCGATGGTTGGGAAGGCTGGCCGGCCCTGGCGCCGTATAACGGCATCATTGTCACCGCGGTGGCCACCGATGTGCCGCAAGCCTTGCTCGATCAACTGGCGCCTGGCGGGCGGTTGGTCATCCCGGTGGGCTCCGGTGAAGTGCAACAATTGATGCTCATTATTCGAGAAGACGAAGGCTTTTCTCGGCATGTATTGGGTGCCGTGCGCTTTGTACCCTTGCTCAATGGCCCGCTGGCCTGATCATTTATTCGCTGGCAGTGAATTCTGTTGGTGGCGATGTGTCTTACGGCGGGGTCTATCGTGTCAACATGATCGGAAGCCGGATTAAACATGATGGGTTTTTCGTTTTATCCGTCTGCCGGTAAAAATCCAGTGCCCAGTTATAATTGCGTCATATTTCAGGCCTGATACAGGCGTTAATGTTCAGCCACCACAAAGGGAGCGGCGGGTGAGTCTCACAGGTCTTGCGCAGCGTATGAGTAAAACAAGTTTTCAGCGACTGGTGCTTGGCCTTGTCTTGAGTTCCTTGTTGGCGGGCTGTTCAAGCTCACCGTCAAGTGGTGCGCGGGTTGTCGACCGTACTAACGCAAGTTCAGTGCCGCAAAAACCCATGGTTACCACCGGGCAATATGTCGTACGAAAGGGCGACACGTTGTTCTCGATCGCCTTCCGTTACGGCTGGGACTACAAAGCGCTCGCCGCTCGTAACAGTATTCCTGTGCCATATACGATACATCCGGGACAAACCATCCGTTTCGATGGTCGCACGGGCTCTGCGCCTACGACAGTTGTGACAAACACCGGATCTTCGCCATCTTCTTCGAGCAAGACAACCATCATCACCCGGCCTGCAGGCAGCGCCGCGCCTACGGTTGCGAGCAAACCGGCGCCCGCGCCGCTGCCACCTCCAGGCCCTGCGCCAACGGGTTGGGGATGGCCCTCGAACGGCGTGTTGATTGGAAAATTCTCTTCAAACGGTAGTTTGAATAAAGGCATTGATATCGCCGGGGATTTGGGACAGCCTGTTTTAGCTGCGTCTGATGGGACAGTGGTGTACGCCGGGAGTGGTTTACGGGGCTACGGCGAGCTGGTCATCATCAAACACAGCGATACCTACGTCAGTGCCTACGGTCATAACCGCAGGCTGTTGGTTCGGGAGGGGCAGCAAGTCAAAGTCGGACAGACAATTGCCGAAATGGGATCAACTGGTACAGACCGGGTGAAACTGCACTTTGAGATTCGCCGCCAAGGGAAACCTGTAGATCCGCTGCAATTCCTGCCCCGTCGTTGATGTGTTGCACAGCCTGTTCCCTCACGTAGAAGGAACAGGCTCCAGCGTTGCCAAGGATAAAGGCGTCGCTTGAGCTTGAGGTCGAACTCACCAAAGGACTATAACAATGGCTCTCAGTAAAGAAGCGCCGGAGTTTGACATCGACGATGAGGTTCTCCTTATGGAGTCCAGCATCGATACGGAATCGATGTCGAATTATGAAGGGTCTGCACCTTCAGTTCGCACCAAATCCAAGAACTCCACCGCGTTGAAGCAGCACAAGTACATTGACTACACGCGGGCGCTCGATGCGACCCAGCTGTACCTCAATGAAATCGGCTTTTCCCCTCTGCTGACTCCCGAAGAAGAAGTCCATTTTGCGCGCTTGTCGCAAAAGGGTGATCCGGCTGGGCGTAAGCGCATGATTGAGAGCAACCTGCGCCTGGTGGTGAAGATCGCCCGACGCTACGTCAATCGTGGCTTGTCCCTGTTGGACCTGATCGAGGAAGGCAACCTGGGCTTGATCCGGGCGGTGGAGAAGTTCGATCCCGAGCGGGGGTTCCGTTTTTCTACCTACGCTACCTGGTGGATTCGCCAGACCATCGAGCGGGCGATCATGAATCAGACCCGCACGATCCGTTTGCCGATCCATGTCGTCAAGGAGCTCAACGTCTACCTGCGGGCGGCGCGTGAGCTGACACAAAAACTCGATCATGAACCTTCGCCTGAAGAGATCGCCAACCTGCTGGAAAAGCCGGTAGGGGAGGTCAAGCGCATGCTCGGCCTGAACGAACGCGTGTCTTCGGTCGATGTCTCGCTGGGTCCGGATTCGGATAAAACCCTGCTGGACACCCTGACGGATGATCGTCCTACAGATCCTTGCGAGCTGTTGCAGGACGATGATCTTTCCCAAAGTATTGACCAGTGGTTATCGGAGCTTACGGACAAGCAGCGCGAGGTGGTAATTCGCCGCTTTGGCCTGCGCGGTCACGAGAGCAGTACCCTGGAGGATGTAGGCCTGGAAATCGGCCTGACCCGTGAACGGGTGCGGCAGATCCAGGTGGAGGGGCTCAAGCGCCTGCGTGAGATCCTTGAGAAGAATGGCTTGTCGAGTGAGTCGTTGTTTCAATAAGCGACGCAGTACCTGATGTGGGAGCGGGCTTGCTCGCGAATGCGAAGTGTCAGTCGAGATACGTAGAGACTGACTCACCGCATTCGCGAGCAAGCCCGCTCCCGCATTTTTTATGCCTGGCCATTGCATCGGCGGCAGCACCAAATGGCAGGCATAAAAAAACCCCGCTTTGAGGGCGGGGTTTTTTCGACTAAGTCAGTACAAGTTAGATAACTTGAACTTCTTCAGCTTGCATGCCTTTCTGACCGCGGGTAGCGATGAAAGAAACCTGTTGGCCTTCTTTCAGGCTTTTGAAGCCGTCGGATTGGATAGCTTTGAAGTGAACGAACAGGTCGTCACCGGATTGTGGAGTGATGAAGCCGAAGCCTTTTTCATCGTTGAACCACTTAACGGTACCAGTTTGGCGATTAGACATGGTGTATCTCCTTGGACAAAGTTAACTGCGACTCAGGAAATGCCCTGGCCGAGACTGAGTGCAAAGAGCAGGAAAAATTCTTGGAGATGGTTGGATCGAAATTCAACATATCGTGTAGAGATTCTCAGTGACACAAGCAACACAGTGACGTCACCTTAACCCTTTTTCTGGAACGTGCCAATGATATTTCCTTAGGTTTCTCTATTTTCGTGACTGGCGGTGGTATTTACGGTCACCTGCGGCGCCTACTCAGGCCCCAGTCCGGCTGGCATTGGCTTTATACAGGCCAGCACGTAAGGAAGGGCATCATCAAGAAAAGCCCCACGCCCTTTGAACCCTTAGGCCGGCCCCGGTAAGATGCCCAACAGAATTTTTCCACCTCGCTATTCAGGACACCCGCCATGAGCATCAAATCGGACAAGTGGATTCGCCGCATGGCGCAAGAGCACGGCATGATCGAGCCCTTCGTAGAGCGCCAGATGCGTGGCGAAGGCGCCGAACGCCTGATCTCGTACGGGGTTTCCAGCTATGGCTATGACGTGCGTTGCGCTGATGAATTCAAGGTGTTCACCAACATCAACTCGGCGACCGTCGATCCGAAAAACTTTGATGAAAAAAGCTTCGTCGACATCAAGAGCGACGTCTGCATCATCCCGCCGAACTCCTTCGCCCTGGCGCGCACCGTGGAGTTCTTCCGCATCCCGCGCGACGTATTGACCATCTGCCTGGGCAAAAGCACCTACGCGCGCTGCGGCATCATCGTCAACGTGACGCCGCTTGAGCCTGAGTGGGAAGGGCACGTCACCCTGGAGTTCTCTAACACCACCACCTTGCCGGCGAAGATCTACGCCAACGAAGGCGTGGCGCAGATGCTGTTCCTGCAGTCCGACGAGGCCTGCGAAGTGTCTTACAAGGACCGTGGAGGCAAGTACCAGGGCCAGCGGGGCGTTACTCTCCCACGCGCTTGATCGAAAGGTCTTACACGTAAAGGGAATTAGTCTGCGGGAATCGACTCTATTAGGTGTACAGCCTCGGCGTGTGTGAAACACGTCGGGCCATGCTTGAGGAGTGCTTTATGAAGATCGACCCGCGAATCAGCGCCGAACTCGCCCGGCTTGAGCCTAACCAGATTGGCGTTCTAGCCTGGTCCCTGATGGCCGACCCTGCTTATGCGGGCGGTATCCCTGGCCAACCTGATCCAGACTCTCCGCAGCCTGATGAGCCTAACGAGCCTGCTGGAGTTCCACCTCACGATGAGCCTCCACCCGTACCGGTGGCTTGAGCCTTGTGGCCAGCTCTCAACGAACTGGCCATACGTTCTGATCGGCTATTACGAAAACCTGCTCATCGTCGCTCGACGTCACTGAATACCCGCCGGTAAATGCGCCAAACGCTGGCAGCAGGCTGATTCGCCTGCCGATCCTGAAACACGCCAGGCGCAAGCTCTGTCGGCCTTTGCCCCGCAAGCGATACACCGGGTGCACATGCCCCGCCAATACATGGTGGCTGGCGTGGGCGTCGGGTTCGTGCTGCAGGGCAAACGGGCCCATCAGCAGGGGTTCCGCGACCACTTCGATCCGCAGGTCGGCAGGTGGGTCACCCGCGCGTTTATCGTGATTACCGCGAATCAACGTCATGGCCAGGTGGGGATGGCGCTCACGCCAGGCTCTGAGCGCACCCAGTGTGCCGCTGGCGTGTGAGCCTGGCCCATGGAGGAAGTCGCCTAGAAAGATCACCTGCTCACAGGCAAAGGTTGCCAGCAGGTGCTCCAGTTTTGTCAGGTTCTCTCGGGTCGTGCCTTGTGGCACCGGCTGGCCGAGGCTGCGATAAGCCGACGCCTTGCCAAAATGCGCATCGGCAATCAACAGGCACCGGCGTGCAGGCCAGTAGATCGCTTTGTCAGCCAACAGCCACAACTCTTCTTTCTCAAGCGTTATCGAGCAAACCATCAGCGCTTCCCGTTATCTGCGACCTTTTCCAGATCCTTGACCATCCGCGCAATACGCTCCGATAGCTTTTCCGAGCTCATGCTTTCGCGCATGCGCTCAACCAACAGGGGAAAGGCCAGGGGCGTTGGCCGTTCGATCCGGTACATGTCCAGTTCCAACTCGGACAGATGCAGCAACGTTTCTTCCAGTCGACGAATATCCAACTCATCACGCAGGACTTCTTCCCCCGCCTGGGTCAGCAGCAGGTTCTGCGGGTCATATTGCTTGAACACTTCGAAGAACAAACCGCTGGAGGCCTGCACCTGTCGCGTGCTTTTTGGTGCACCGGGATAACCGGCAAATACCAGCCCGGCGATGCGCGCGATCTCGCGAAAGCGGCGCAGGGCCAGTTCCCCGGCATTCAGGCTGGCCGCCACGTCCGTCAGCAGGTTTTGCGGGCTCAGCAAGGTCGGGGTGAGCAAGGCTGGCCAATCCAGCGGCGTTGCACTCAACAGTTCCAGCCCATAATCATTGACCGCAATCGAGAACGTCACCGGCTGTTGCCGGCTGACCCGCCACGCCAACAGGCTCGCCAAGCCCAGATGCACTTGGCGCCCGGCAAAGGGATAGAGAAATAGGTGCCAGCCCTCGCGTGACTTCAACGCCTCTGCCAGCAGGTGATTGCGTGTCGGCAGGCCCGACCAGCGCAGCTGTGTTTGCAGCAAGGGTTGTACCGCTTGCATTTCCGGCCCGTCGAAATGCCCGTGCGCCGCCGCATCGAAGCGCTCGATCACGGCTTGGGCCAGCTCATTGGAAAGCGGCATGCGCCCACCATTCCAGCGCGGTACCGCGGCTTTTTTGGCCGTGCTGCGTTTGACATAGGCGGTCATGTTTTCCACACGCACCAACTCCAGAAGCCGCCCGGCAAACAGGAAGCCATCCCCCGGTTTGAGCCGTGCAATAAAGCCTTCTTCAACGCTGCCCAGGTTCTTGCCGCCGCCGCCCTTGCTCCAGAACTTCAACTGGATGCTGGCGTCACTGACGATGGTCCCCACGCTCATACGATGCCGACGCGCCAGGCGCGCGTCCGGAACGCGCCAGATACCGTGCTCATCCGGCTCCACCCGGCGGTAATCCGGATACGCCGTCAGCGACAGCCCGCCATGGCGCACAAAGCCCAAGGCCCAGGCCCAGTCAGCATCGGTCAGGTTGCGGTAAGCCCAGGCGCCGCGTACTTCCGCCAACAAGGCGTGCGGCGTAAAGCCTCCGCCCAGGGCCATGCTCACCAGGTGCTGCACCAGCACATCCAAAGGCTTTTCAGGCGATTGGCGCGCTTCGATACGGCGTTTTGCAATCGCATCCTGCGCGGCGGCGGCTTCCACCAGCTCGAGGCTGTGGGTGGGCACCAGCGTTACCCGCGATGGCCTTCCCGGCGCATGGCCGGAGCGCCCGGCTCGCTGCATCAGGCGCGCCACGCCTTTGGCCGAGCCGATTTGCAGCACGCGTTCCACCGGCAAAAAGTCCACGCCCAGATCCAGGCTGGAGGTGCACACCACTGCTTTTAGCTGGCCGTCCTTCAAGGCTCGCTCTACCCAGTCACGGGTTTCCCGGGACAGCGAGCCGTGGTGCAGGGCAATCACACCGGCCCAATCCGGTCGGGCATCCAGCAGCGCCTGATACCAGATCTCCGACTGCGCCCGCGTGTTGGTAAACACAAGGCAACTGCTGCTGGTGTCGACTTCGGCGACCACTTGCGGGAGCATTTTCAGGCCGATATGCCCGGCCCAGGGAAAGCGTTCGGCAATGGGAGGCAAGAGGGTGTCGACCTTCAGTTGCTTAGCCGTCTGCCCCTGCACATTGATCCCGTTGCCTTGTGGGACCAACACCTCAAGCGCGTGTGCCTGATTGCCCAAAGTTGCCGAGATCCCCCACACCATTAATTCCGGATGCCAACGGCGCAACCGCGCCAGCGCCAGTTGCAGCTGCACGCCGCGCTTGTTGCCGATCAGTTCATGCCATTCGTCCACCACCACCATGCGCACATGCGCCAGGCTCGTTTCGCTGTCGGCGCGGGCGAGCATCAGGGTCAGGCTTTCCGGGGTAGTGACCAGCGCCGTGGGCTGACGTCGGGTCTGGCGTGCACGCTCGCTGCTGCTGGTATCGCCGGTGCGCAGGCCGACACTCCAGGGAATCTGCAAGGTTTCCAGCGGCGCTTCCAGGGCGCGCGCCGTATCGGCGGCCAGGGCGCGCATCGGCGTGATCCAGAGTACGGTCAGCGGCTGCGCGGGCACTTTGCGTTTGCCAGTGGCGGGCGGGCGCACCTTGGCGAAGCGGTTGAGCGCGGCGAACCACAATGCATAGGTTTTACCGGCGCCGGTGCTGGCGTGCAGCAACCCCGATTGACCCGCCTTGACGGCAGCCCAGACGTCTTTCTGGAAGGTAAACGGCTTCCAGCCCTTGGCGGCAAACCATGTCTTGGCGAAGTCGAGGGGTTTTGCCATGGGGGCAGGTGCTCTGGAGGCTCTAAGTCAAAGACCCTCCAGGTACTGCAAAGGTTTACTTCAAATTGCCACTCAAGAACTGCTGCAAGCGCTCGCTCTTCGGGTTGCCCAACACGTCTTCCGGCGCGCCTTGCTCTTCCACCAGGCCCTTGTGCAGGAACAGCACCTGGCTCGACACTTTGCGCGCAAAGCTCATCTCGTGGGTCACCATGATCATGGTGCGGCCTTCTTCGGCCAAGCCCTGAATCACCTTCAACACTTCGCCGACCAACTCCGGGTCGAGGGCCGAGGTGGGTTCGTCGAACAACATCACCTCGGGCTCCATGGCCAGGGCGCGAGCAATGGCTACCCGTTGCTGTTGGCCGCCGGACAGGAACGCCGGGTACTGATCGGCCACACGTGCCGGCAACCCCACTTTATCCAGGTAGCGACGGGCGCGGTCTTCGGCGTCCTTCTTGCTGCAGCCCAACACCCGGCGCGGGGCCATGGTGATGTTTTCCAGCACGCTCATGTGGCTCCACAGGTTGAAGTGTTGGAACACCATCGCCAAACGCGTGCGCAAGCGCTGCAGTTCGGCGTCGTCGGCCACGCGCATGCCGTGGCGGTCGCTGACCATACGGATCTGTTGACCGTCCAGGGTCATGGCCCCGTCATTGGGTGTTTCAAGGAAATTGATGCAGCGTAAAAAGGTGCTCTTGCCAGAGCCGCTGGCGCCGATCAGGCTGATCACGTCGCCGGTCCTGGCCTTGAGCGAGACACCTTTGAGCACTTCATTGTCGCCATAGCTTTTATGCAGGCCTTCAACAGTCAATTTGTACATGGAGCGTGCATCCTCAAGGCGAAAGTAGGTAGCCACTGCGGTAGGCCTCTGTGCCAGCGACATGGCTGATTACCATCCCGGCAGTGGCCATGCGCCGTAGCGAACGGGCGTAAAGCAGGCCGGCGCTTTTACAATGCACGGGTGTTACGCGGTCAGTAATGGGGTCGATGATTTCGGCGATCAGTTGCCCGGCTTCCAGATACTCACCGGGCAGGGCGGTGAACACCAGCAAGCCGCCGACTGGCGTGGCCACAGGCTCCACGCCCGCCAGCGGGGTGGCCGGGTAAGGCAGTTCGGGCAATGGCGCGATGTCGCCTTCAATCGCACCGAAGTGAATCAAGTAATCAATCATTGCCTGGCAGTCGAGGGCCGCCAGGCCGTGGTTGACGTCGCCCTGCCCACGCAGCTCGACGGTCACCGAGAAGCTGCCCATGGGAATTGGAAAGCGCTCGCTAAAACGTTGCTGCAACTGCCACCACACCAGGGTGAAACATTCATCGAAGGATTGCCCGCCGGAATCGGTGGCGAGCAGGTTGGCTTCCGAGCCGAGATAGCGCGCCAACGGCTCCACCTGCGGCCACGCTTCGGGTGTGGTGTACAGGTGCGCCACGGCCTCGAAGTCGCAATGCAGGTCGAGCACCATGTCGGCATCGCAGGCCAGGCGTTGCAGCACCAGGCGTTGGGAGTGCAGCTGTGTGTCGGCCGTCTGCGCGGCGAGCGCGTTGAACAGCGCGGTGCGGATCAGGTCGACGTTGTGCTGCGGATCGTCCCCGAGCAGATCCTCGACCCGGTCACCCACCTCTTCACTGAGGTCGACAAACCGGCGATTGAAGTTCTGCCCGCTTTCCAGTTCGTAGCGGCCCAGCGGAGTGTCCATCAACACTTGTTCCAGGCCTGCCGGATTGGCAATGGGCACCAGCACGATCTCGCTGCGCAGGCGGCCGGCCGCCTCCAACTGTGCCAGGCGCGCTTTCAGGTGCCAGGCCACCAGCATGCCCGGCAGTTCATCGGCATGCAGCGATGACTGGATGTAGATCTTGCCTTCAGCCTGTTCCGGGCCGAAGTGAAAGCTGTGAATCTGTCGCGCCGTGCCTGGCACCGGTGCGATCAGATCATGTACCTGATGTCGCATGACTGCTCCTACATGAAAACGGCTTAATGGCTTGGCCCCAGGAAGGCCAGCCAACGGCGCTCCGCGAGACGAAACAGGCCCACCAGGGCAAACGTCACCGTCAAGTAGATCAGCGCAGCGATACCGAACGATTGAAAGGTCATGTAGGTGGCCGAGTTGGCATCCCGGGCCACTTTGAGAATGTCGGGCACCGTTGCGGTGAAGGCCACCGTGGTCGAGTGCAACATCAGGATCACTTCATTGCTGTAGTACGGCAACGAGCGACGCAGGGCCGATGGCATGATCACGTAGGCATAAAGCTTCCAGCCGGTAAGACCATAGGCTTTGGCTGCTTCGACTTCGCCATGCGCCATGCTGCGGATCGCCCCGGCGAAAATCTCGGTGGTGTAGGCGCAGGTGTTGAGGGCGAAGGCGAGGATGGTGCAGTTCATTGCATCGCGAAAGAATGCATCCAGCACCGGTTGTGCCCGCACGGCGGCGATGCTGTAGATGCCGGTGTAGCAAATCAACAACTGGATATACAGCGGTGTGCCCCGAAACAAGTAGGTGTAGAACTGCACCGGCCAGCGCACCCAGCGCTTACGTGACACCCGGGCGATGGACAGCGGGATCGACACCACAAAACCGAACACCAGCGAGAGGCTCAGCAGCCACATTGTCATCGCGAGCCCGGTGATGTGCTGGCCGTCGCTATACAGGAAGGGCCGCCAGTATTGCTGCAGAAGTTCGATCATCGCACGGCCTCCCGGGACCCAGCGGAGTAGCGACGTTCAAGCCGACGCAGGACGAAGTTGGAGGCGCTGGTAATCAGCAGGTAGATCAACGCGGCAAGCACCAGGAAATAGAACAGTTGATAGGTACTTTTGCCCGCATCCTGTGCGGCCTTGACCAGGTCGGCCAGGCCGATGATCGACACCAGTGCCGTGGCCTTGAGCATCACCATCCAGTTATTGCCGATGCCCGGCAGGGCAAAGCGCATCATCTGCGGGAAGGTCACGTAGCGAAACCGCTGCCCGCGCTTGAGGCCATAAGCGGTCGCCGCTTCCAGTTGCCCGCGGGGCACGGCGAGGATTGCGCCGCGAAAGGTCTCGGTGAAGTAGGCACCGTAGATGAAGCCCAGGGTGATGACCCCGGCGCTGAATGGGTCGATCTCGATGTAGTCCCACTCCATGAAGTCGGTAAAGCCGGTCAGCCAGATTTGCAGGCTGTAGAAAATCAGCAGCATCAGCACCAGGTCGGGCACGCCACGGATCAGGGTGGTGTAGAGCTGGGCGGGAATGCGCAGCAGGCGCACGCTGGACAATTTGGCGCTGGCGCCGAGCAGGCCCAGCAGGACGCTGACGGCCAGGGAGGCGACCGACAGTTTTACGGTCATCCACGTACCTTGCAGCAACAGCGGGCCGAACCCCTTCAAACTGAAGGCACTCAGCCCCAGGGTTTGTAAAAGATCTTCAAACATGAATTCAGGACCTATGGCGATAAAAAAGCGCCCACCTGAAAACGGTGGGCGCCAGGGTGTTATTTACCGCTGTACAGGTTCAGATCGCCGAAGTGTTTCTTCTGAATGGTGGCGTAGGTGCCATCATCGTGTAACGCTTTGATACCTTTATCGAGAAGCGCCTTGAGCTCTTTGTTACCTTTTTTGATACCGACCGCAGTTTTGGATGGCAGCAGTGGGTCATCAATGGCCTTGCTGACTTCGTAGTCAGCGCCCGCCGGCGACTTCAGGAAGCCCAGTTCGGCTTGCAGCATGTCTTGTACCGACGCGTCGAGACGGCCGGAGGTCAGGTCGGCGTAGACCTGGTCCTGGTTGGCGTAGGCCTTGGTGGTGACACCGGCTTTGTCCAGTACCGCCTTGGCGTAGGCTTCCTGGATGGTGCCTTGCTCGTAGCCCACGGATTTGCCCTTGAGGGACTCAGGTGTGGAGTAGTTCGCGCCTTTCTTGAACACCAGCGACGTCGGGCCGGAGAACAGTTCACTGGAGAAGTCGATCGCCTTTTCACGGGCTTCAGTCACTGTCATGGAGGAAATCACGCCGTCGAACTTGTTGGCGTTGAGGCCTGGAATCATGCCGTCGAAGTCACTTTCAACCCACTTGCACTTCACTTTCAGCTCGGCGCAGATCGCATTGCCCAGGTCGATATCGAAGCCCACCAGGCTGCCGTCGGCGGCCTTGGATTCGAATGGCGCGTAGGACGGATCGACACCAAAACGCAATTCCTTGTATTCCTTGGCCAGCGCGGTACCTGCAGCCATGCACAGAGCCAGTGCAGAAAGGGTCAGCAATGCTTTTTTCATTATGTATTCCCTGGAAACCAAGATAAGCGCTTGTGGCGCGTTTAGGACTGTTACTGAACGGTGTCAGACGGATCACAAGTAGCAATTTCTGCACCATAGTTCCGAATGTAGTTCCGAATGATCGTTTTAAAAGGAAGGACAGGGGAGTTGTGAGTGTAGGAGATGCCCGAAAATGGGCACTGATTTTTCAGTGCACCATTTTGAGGCTTGTGCAGATAAAAACTGAGGTTGCCTGTCAGCTCAGCAAGTCCTGCAGAGTGACCAGCGTGTCCGCCTCGTCCACCGACTTATCCTGCCGCCACCGCAACATCCGGGGAAAACGCACCGCAATCCCGCTCTTGTGCCGTTTGGACAAGGCGATCCCCTCAAACCCCAGTTCAAACACCATGCTTGGCGTCACGCTGCTGACCGGGCCGAATTTCTCTACCGTGGTTTTGCGCACGATGGCGTCGACCTTGCGCATTTCTTCGTCGGTCAGCCCCGAATAGGCCTTGGCGAATGGCACCAGCGTGCGCTCTGTGCCTGGCGGGCCGTCCCACACCGCAAAGGTGTAGTCGCTGTAGAGGCTGGCACGCCGTCCGTGGCCGCGCTGGGCGTAGATCAACACTGCATCGACGCTGAACGGGTCGACTTTCCATTTCCACCACACGCCCATGTCCTTGGTGCGTCCCACGCCATACAAACCGTCACGCGCCTTGAGCATCATGCCTTCCACCCCGAGGCGGCGAGAGTCTTCTCGTTGCTTGGCCAATTCCGTCCAACACGTGGCCGTCAGCAATGGCGAGGGCAACAGCACGGGGCGGTTGCACTGGGCGATGACCTGCTCAAGTTGGGTACGCCGCTCGGCCTGGGTGTGGTTGCGCCAGTCGTGGCCCTGGTATTCGAGCAAGTCATAGGCGAGGACGGCGACCGGCGCGTCCTCGAGGACTTTTTTGCTCAGGGTTTTGCGCCCGATACGCTGTTGCAGCAGGGCAAAGGGTTGCACCGTGTCCTTCCACACCACGATTTCGCCGTCGATCACCGTGCCATCCGGCAGGCCGCCGGCCAAGCTGTTGAGCTCGGGAAAACGCTCGGTAACCAATTCTTCGCCACGGGACCAGATCCATAACCGGCCCTCACGCTTGACCAACTGCGCGCGGATGCCATCCCATTTCCACTCCACCTGCCAATCATCGGGCGAGCCGAGCAGCGCGTCGAATTGCTCCAGCGGTTGCGTCAGTCCGTGGGCGAGAAAAAACGGATAAGGCTGCCCGCCCCGTTGCGCGTGTTCATCGCTAGACTCGGCGGCGATCAGCTTGAGGTAGCCTTCGGCCGTCGGGCGGTTGGACAAGTCGGTATAGCCCACCAGGCGCTGGGCCACACGTTTGCTGTCCAGGCCGGCCATGGCGGCGAGGGCACGGGTGACCAGCAGCTTGGACACACCGACACGAAAGCTGCCGGTGATCAACTTGATGCACACCATCAAGCTCGGTTGATCCAGTTGCGCCCACAGTGCAGGCAGGCGCTCCATCAGTTCCAGGGGGGGCAGGCCGCGCAGCGGCAGGAGCTTGTCTTCAAGCCATGTCGCCAGGCCGTCCTGCGAGCTGTAAGCGTATTCGGGTAACAGCAAGGACACCGTCTCGGCCAGATCACCCACCGACTGGTAGCTCTCTTCGAATAACCAGGGCTCGATCCCTGATGTTTGCGTGGCCAAGTCCCGTAGCAGGCGTGTCGGCACCAGTTGCCGTGGCCGGCCGCCGGATAAAAAGTACACGGCCCATGCGGCATCCTCCGGCGGTGCCTGCAGAAAATAGGCTTGCAGCGCCGCGAGCTTGGCGTTGCTGGAAGTGGTGGCGTCGAGTTGGGTGTACAGCTCGGCGAAGGCTTTCATGCCGTGGCCTCTTCTTCGTCATCGCCGTATTCCGTGGTGAAACCTTGGGCATCCAGGCCTTTTTCCCTCAGGTGGCGCACCAACACGTCTACGGAACCGTGGGTGACCATCACCCGTTCGGCACCGGTTTGCTCGATCGCCCATAGCAGGCCGGGCCAGTCGGCGTGGTCCGACAACACAAAACCCCGATCGACACCCCGCCGCCGTCGGGTGCCGCGCAGGCGCATCCAGCCGCTGGCGAACGCATCGCTGTAGTCGCCGAAGCGGCGTATCCAGCTGCTGCCACCCGCGGAAGGCGGGGCGATGATCAGCGCCTGACGCAAGAGTGGGTCGGTCTTTTTGAAATCGCCGGCATACAGGGTCTCGGGAATATAGATGCCGGCCTCGCGGTACACCCGGTTCAACGGCTCGACCGCGCCATGGCTGAGGATCGGGCCGATGCCGGCGTCGATACCATGGAGAATGCGTTGCGCTTTGCCGAAGGAGTAACAGAACAACACGCTGGCCTTACCCGCTGCGATGTTGGCCTGCCACCAATCGTTGATCCCGGCAAAAATCTGCGCCTGAGGCTGCCAGCGGTAGATCGGCAGGCCAAAGGTGGATTCGGTGATGAAGGTGTGGCAACGCACCGGCTCAAAGGGCGCACAGGTGCCATCGGGTTCGACCTTGTAATCGCCGGACGCCACCCAGACTTCGCCTTGGTATTCCAAACGTACCTGGGCCGAGCCGAGCACGTGGCCGGCCGGGTGGAAACTCAAGGTCACGCCGTGGTGCACCAGTTGCTCACCGTAGGCGAGGGTTTGCAGATTGATGTCCTGGCCCAGCCGCGAGCGCAGGATGCCTTCGCCGGGTGCGGCAGCCAGATAATGCTGGTTACCGGTGCGGGCGTGGTCGCCGTGGGCGTGAGTGATGACGGAGCGCTCTACCGGGCGCCAGGGATCGATATAGAAGTCTCCGGCTGGGCAGTAGAGACCTTCGGGGCGGGCAATGACAAGGTCCATGGACGTGCCGGGGCAATGGGCTTATCAGGTAGGAGGCGGGGCACAGCACAGAAGTTCTATCTAAATGCAGACCGTCCCAACCGTGGGAGGGGGTTCTACACCCTCCCACGGTTGGAGCCGGTTTATTCCAGTTATTTTCCGGGAGTGAGGGTCAACCGGGTCTTGCCGTAGGCCTTGTCAAAGTTCTGCGGTTGCATCGGGAAGCTCAGGTATTGCGCCTTGAGCGACGCGTCGATGCCATTGGCATAGTTCGGGCTGGCCGGGTTGCCGGACTGGCCGATGCCGCCTTGACCCATCATCGGTTCCGCCTGGCCGAAGTCGACGATCATGCGCAGCGCCGGCACCTGGGTGGTGTTGAAGTCCTGCCCCCAGCTGTAGGGCGCCGGATTCAAGGTGTTGTGGTCGCCACCACTGGCAAGCGGGCCGCGAATCACCTGCCCATGGGTGTTTTTCCACGTGGTGCTGTGCAACTTGCCCCATTGCCAGGCTTTGTGATCGCCACCCAGCAGGCTGTCACCGCTGCTGATCGCGGCGGCGAGGCTGCGGGCGAGAATCGCCGGCTTGTCTTCTTTTTGCGGCGTGCGGGTGTCATCCCAGAACGGGCTGTCTTCGCGGCCCAGCAAGTGATCGGCCGTGGCCGAGTAAGACAGGCCGGCATTGCTGACAAAGGCTTTCCAGGTGGCGCTGTTTTCCGGGCCGAGCTTGTCGAGGAAGATCTGCCTGGCGCTTTCCTGCAGGAACAATTCATAGATCGCCGCGTCGGCGGAACTGGCCGTGAGGCGACCATCGAAGGCCATCAGGCGGTCCAGCGCCTCGCGCGCCTTGGCCCGCTCGGCGGCGGGTAGCGCGTCAATCGCCTGCTTCAGTGGCTGGGCCATGCCCGGCGCCTGGAACATGGTCTTGAGCTTGGCGGCGAAGGTGGTGGTCTGGTCGTACTGCATGGCGATCATGCTGCGGCTGTCATGCTTGCCGGCGTTGGCCAGTTGCGCCAGGCGCTCGCTGCGTTCCGGCGCATCCCACGAGTTGGACAATTGCATGCCATAGCCGCGGGGCGCGGTGCGCTGGTTGGCGGTGCCAATCCAGCCTTGGAGCGGATCTTGATCATAAGGGTGCAGCATCGCATCGGCGTAGCCGTCCCAGTCAAAGCGCGCATCCCAGCCCGGTGAAGGCAGCAGGCCTTCGCCTTCGCGACGGTTGGGGAAGCGGCCAGTGACTTGCCAGCCAATATTGCTGGCGTCGGCGAAGATCATGTTCAGCGCAATCGCGCGAATCTCCCGGGTGGCGTCCGAGGCCTTGCCGGCGTTCTGTGCACGGGACAGGTCGAAGAACGCATCCAGGCTCTTGTCGTCCTTGAGGTCGGCGGTCTGCAGGGCCAGCCCGAAACCACTGGTGAGCGCCTGGCTGCTGTTGAGCAGGGCGCCGTGACGAGTTTCATACACCACTTCGCGAATCGGCCGCTGGCCCTTGGCGAAGAAGGTTTCGTTGCGCACGCCTGCGGGCAGCCATTTGCCGTTGCTCTCGTAGTACAACGCGCTGCCTTGGCGTTTGACCTTCTCCAGGAACAGGTCCTGGGTATCGCCTTTCACCGCGCTCATGCTCCACGCGACTTTGCCGTTGAAGCCCGACAGCAGCGATGGCAGGCCGGCGATCGAGGCGCCCACGGCCTGGTATTTCGGCGCGCGGATCTGCACGTAGCTCCAGGCCGATGGCGCTTGTGGCTGGGCCGCCAGGTCGCTTGCCAGCAGACTTTTGCCGCTGCGGCTGCGCTGGGGGGCGATAGCCCAGTTGTTGGATGTGGTGACGGCCAGCGCATTCAAGCTGCCCAGTTGCTGGCTGACCGCGTCCAACCCGGCGAGGCCGGTGATCTGGCTCAGGTTCAGCCCCTTGAGTTTCTCGGCTTCTGCGGTCGGAATGGCTTCATCCGGCGCGCTTGGGGTGAGCCAGGCCAGCTTGTCGACGCCGACTTTCTGCGCCAGCACCAGGGACGATAGTTCTTCCTGAAGGTTGCTCGATTCGCTGAAATTCAGCAGGCAGAACAACAGCGCCGAATCTTCCGGCTTCCAGTACTCGGGCTTGTAACCGGTCTGCGCCAGGTCCGGCGGCAGCTTGTCGCGGTAGCGGAACAGGTAGGCGTTGACGCCGCGGGCGTACACCTCAAAGAAGCGCTTGAGGCGGGGCGATGAGGCGTTGTATAGCTCACCGGCGCTTTTTTTCAGGTTGACCGCACGCATGAAACGGTCGACATCCAGTACTTCAGGGCCGGACATTTCCGCCAGACGGCCCTGGGCCAGCAGGCGCAAGGTCACCATCTGCGTGATGCGATCGCCGGCGTGCACGTAGCCCAGGCTGAACAGCGCGTCATGAAAGGTGTTGCTTTCGATCAGCGGCATGCCTTGGGCATTGCGGCGTACCGACACATTCTGCGCGAGGCCCTTGAGCGGCTGCACACCGGCAGCCGGGGGCAGGGTGTCCTGGGTGCTCTGGAGCTGGCAACCGGCCAGGCTCAAGGCACTGGCCACTGCCGCGGCAACGCCGAACCGGGGAAGAAAATGTGAGAGGGCTGGCGAGGCCATGGCAAAGCTCCTGCGGGGGGTAGCGTCAGTAAAGGCGCTACGTTAGTGAGCGCGGCGAAACGACGCAAGCGGGAGTTTTGGTAAAGCGTGAGATCTTGAAACTTGCACAGTGTCGTCTGTAGGAGCGAGCTTGCTCGCTCCTACCAAAAAGCCTTGACTGACTGGCATCAGGGCAGGGGGCTGGCTTGCGGTAGAGGGGGTTCAGTCAATGACTCTGTGACTGATTCACCCCCTGCCGGGCTTAAGTCCCCACCCACCTTTTGAGCGTGGATGGTTTCAAGTCATGCCGTGGGCGGGTTCACTTTCTGTACCAGCTCATAGGCCCTGACCGTCGCGGGCCGTGCCTTGATGCTGTTGAACCAGCGCTGCACGTGGGGGAAATCTTCCAGGCGCTGGCTTTGCCGCTGGTAGGAAGCGATCCACGGGTAGATCGCCATGTCGGCGATGCTGTAGTCCTCTCCCGCCACAAAAGTACGGTCGGCCAGACGCCGGTCCAGCACGCCATACAGGCGGGCGGTTTCATCCACATAGCGCTTGATCGCGTAGGGGATTTTCTCCGCTGCGAACTGGCTGAAATGATGATTCTGCCCAGCCATCGGCCCCAGCCCACCCATTTGCCAGAATAACCACTGCAACGTTTCCTGACGGCCGCGCAGGTCTTTGGGAATGAACTGACCGGTTTTTTCCGCGAGGTACAGCAGGATGGCACCCGATTCGAACAGCGAAATCGGCGCGCCACCGTCGGTCGGGTTGTGGTCGACGATAGCGGGGATGCGGTTGTTGGGAGCGATCTTCAGGAAGTCCGGCTTGAACTGCTCGCCCTGGCCGATATTGATCGGATGCACCTTGTAGGGCAGGCCCGCTTCTTCCAGGAACAGCGATACTTTGTGACCGTTGGGGGTAGTCCAGTAGTACAGGTCGATCATGAAGCTCTCCAAAGTGGGTGATGCTTGAGCGGATGCCTGTAGGTATAGGTAATGTTCGGCGTACGAAAACTCAATGAAACATTTGCGCATACCCTTAGAAGCTTTTCATACCGCTCTGTCCACCACTCCCTGTAACGACTGCAGCGAACACCTTTCAATACGCGCCTGCACGCCATACACCTCGGCGAACATCAGCGGGTCCCATACGTTATCCGCTGTGCCACTGGCCTATAACCATCCCTGGCGGAGCAGGGCGATAGGGTCGGCAAAGCGTGCGGCGAGGTTGATGTCGTGCGCACCATCATCGGTGGGCCGGGAATTCCCCAGGAGCAGTTGGAACAGGTGACGGAGCCGTTCTACCGCGTGGAGGGTTCACGCAATGCCGAGACTGGCGGGTATGGGCTGGGTTTGAGTATTGCGCACACGATTGCCCGGGCGCATGAGGGGCGGTTGAGATTGAGTCATCGCGAGGGTGGGGAGCTTGAGGTGCAACTGCAGCTTCAACGCAAATCCTGAGTGGGGGAATGCGATTGAAAATGCAGGAGGGCGCTTGCGCCCGATTACCGGGTGACAGCCACCGCATCGGGTGGCTGACGTACCGCAGCCGGGAGCAGGCCACCCCCCTGCATTGGGTTTTCAGCGCTGCTCAAACGGTGTCAGGTGGCTTACGCCCCGTGGCACTTCTTGAATTTCTTCGCACTGCCGCACGGGCAAGGGTCGTTCCGACCAACGTCCTTCAAGGCGTTGCGCACCGGCTCCTGGTGGGCATGGCCGCAGTTCGGACCGTGGACATGGCCGTGGTCGTGATCATGGTGATCGTGGTCGTGGTTGCAGTCAGGACCATGGACATGGGGTTGCTGGGTCATCGATGTCGCTCCGGAATAAAATCGCCGGGGATTATCTCGCCATTGTGGGCGACCTGCACGTCATTACCGATGAATAATCCGGTTTTCAGCTCACCCTCAAGCCGATAGGGCACGGGCTTGGTAGGGTTTTTCAACATTTGCACCACATCACGAATCTGTGGCCAGAGGTTGGTGCGCACCGTCACCCGGAAAAAACCGTGGCTGCGCGGCGGTACCGTCAGCCATTCGTTGGACTCGCCTTCGGTCAGCACGAAGTCGCCCAGGCTGACCTTGTAGATCAGGCCGCGTACCGTCAGGTCGGCGTCGTCGCGGTTATCCACGCGAAAGTACAGTTTGAATTTCTGTTCCAGCAGCTTGGCGCGCACCACTTCGACTTTTACCAGGGCTACGTGGGGCGGTGGTGAGTCGTCCTCGAACCAGGAGGCACAGCCGGTGAGACCCAGGGTTAACGCCAGCAACAAGCTGCAGATCCGAAACATGGCGTTATCCCTGTCAGGTGATTAGAGGTAGCTGGAACAGCACTTCTTGAACTTCTGTCCGCTGCCGCACAAACATACATCATTACGCCCGGCCTTCACCTCAACTGTCGGGTCGATGAAGTACCAGCGCCCCTCGTTCTGTACGAAAGAGGACTGCTCACGGTGACTGTGTTCGCCATTGCTGTCATGCCAGCGTGCGGTAAAGGTCACGAAGGCGTGTTCCGGCTGGCCGCCAAAGACCTCGGAGTTTTCCACTTCGAGGCCCAGCCAGGTGCTCTGGGCACTCCAGGCGGCGATGGCCGCGCGGTCCAGGCCGGCTTGTTGCGCAGGCAGGGTGGTCGCAACCAGATAGTCCACCAGGCCCAGCACATAGGCGCTGTAGCGCGAGCGCATCAGCGCGGTGGCACAGGGCGCCGGATGGCCGGCGTGATAATGGCCGCAGCAGGCATCCAGAAGGTTGCCGCTGCCGCAAGGGCAAATGGATGTGCTCATGACGTTACCACCAGTACTTTCCGAAGTTTTCCGGGTTGGCCCAGAAGCGGGCGTTGAGCCAGTCCGGCACCTGTTTATAGTCAAGCAGATCATAGGTGAACAGCGTCAGTTCCTGCTCGTCGCGCTGGAACCGTTCGCCGGCCTGCAGGGCCAGGGAGAAAAAGTCGGTTTCTTTCCAGCCGCAGACGCTCAGGTCCGCCAGCACCGCAATACGGCTGGCATTGAGGTTGCGAATGCCACCGAGCAAGGTCAGGCCTTGCGGTTTTGACAGGTGCTCCAGGCAGTCAACCACCAGGGCCAGGTCAAACCGTTGCGCCGCCAGTTCTTCCGGCAATGGCCCTGGAGCGGCGCAGAATACCTGCGTATCAGGATGCGCCTGCTTGAAGGCGTCCAGCGCCGGGAACTGACTGGCCCCCAATAGCAACAGGCGTTTTGGAGCATGAAGGTCAAGCAGGGCGGCCAACGCTTGCTGGGGAGTACGGGAAGAAATACCGGCAGTCATCAGAGATCCTCACATCAGGACTGTAGAGACTAGCGCGGCTGAGCGTGCGGGCCTAGAGCGGGTGGGGGCTGAAACCCCTGAAAGTGCGGTGATCTTCAATGAATACGGGGGTGCGACGTACTGGCGCAGATGAAAAGAGCCGTCTTTACTCCACCCATCGGCCCCCGCCGATCCCCTCAGGAGAAATCAGATGAGCATCATGCGGACAGCTCTACCCTTGGTTCTGCTAACCGGAGTATTGACAGGGTGCGCAGGCTTGCAGAAAACCGATTGGCCCACGTGTGCCGCCGTCGGCGGTGTGACGGGTGCGGCGATCGGTGCGACGCAAAGTTCGACCTACGCAGGCTACGGTGCCCTGCTGGTTGGCGGCATGGCGGGAGCCTATTGCTGGGTACACGGCGACGGTGATGAAGATGGCGATGGGGTGCCGGACAGCCGCGACAAATGCCCGGGAACACCTAAAGGTGTGAAGGTCGATGCCAATGGTTGCCCACCTGTCGCGCAGCCGGCCGTGGTGGAAGAGGTGGTCGTCGTCAAGGAAGAAACCATCGTGATCCGTGATGTGCACTTCCAGTTCGATTCGGCCAAGCTGACCGCTGCGGACAAAACCAAGCTCGATCTCATTGCCACTCGCCTGAAAAAAGAAGCCCCCGGTGCGCAACTGCGCGTCAGCGGGCATACCGATAGCGTCGGCAAAGATGCCTACAACCAGAAACTCTCGGATAAACGCGCCCACTCGGTGGTTGAGTACCTGATCAGCCAGGGCGTGCCTCGCGGTAATTTCGTGTCGGTGACCGGTGCCGGTGAAAGCCATCCGGTGGCCGATAACAAAACCGCTGAAGGCCGCGCTTTGAACCGTCGCGTGGAAATCCAGATCAACCGCTGACGGCCCTTGCCCCTGTGGATACCACAGGGGCTTCTCTGGCGATCTTCGCCGAAATCACGGCTTTTTTTATCCTTCACTGGCTTATCGCCTGTGGAAGTCGTTACTGTGCGTGCGTCCATGCACAAAATAAGAAGGCCATTCATGCGTAAGGTTTTTCTGTTGGCCCTGTTGGCCAGCCCCATTGCTCTGGCCCAGAGCGTCAGCGTCGAAACCAATTCATTGATGCGTTTGCCCAGCAGCACCAGCGTTTTACAGCTGGAACGCCTGGATGTGGCGGACTACGGCACGCTGTTGATTCCGGCCACTATCAGCCAGGTCTCGGTGGATGAGCTGCATCTGGGGCGTGACGCGCGTATCGCTATCGCACCGGGAAGCACCGGGCTGCAATTGCAGGTGCGCCATGCGCAACTGGAGCATGGCAGCCAGATCACGTCCCGTGGTGCCCCCGGCACCCATGAGCGTCCTGCCAAGGCGGGGCGTGACCTGACCTTGCGCATCAATGCCTTGACCGCCGACGAATTGTCGGTGGATGCCCGTGGTGGCGCCGGAGCCCAAGGCTATGTCGGCCTGGATGGCGCCAACGGCGTGGATCCGGGTTGCACTTGGGGTTCGGCCGGGCGTGGAGCCAATGGTGATAACGGTGGCGACGGCCTGCCGGGGGCGGCAGGTGCGCAGGTGCGTGTTGAGCTGCCGCAAAGCTACCCGGCGGAACAGATCAAGGTCTGGGTGGATGGCGGTGCTGGCGGTGCGGCCGGTACGGCAGGCAAACCCGGCAAAGGTGGGCAATCCAAAGGCTGCCTGGTGTACCGCGCCGAAGGCGGCGAGAAGGGCCGTCCAGGTTTGGAAGGCCAACCGGGGCCGGCTGGGCCCGCCGGTTCTGTGACCATCCAACGCCTGTAATGGTGTAGTGAGCGGGGTTGCCCCGCGCTGGGTGGCGAAGTCGCCCCAGCACAGACGCCGCGGTGTTTCAGTACGCTCGAGGTGCCCGGGTTTGGGGCCGCCAGGCATCCCCGCGCGGAGCAAGCCTGCTCACTGGAACATCGGCCGGGCCGAAGCAATCGCCACCACCACCAACCCCACTATCAGGTTGATGCCCACCAGCCTGCGGATCCGCCCCAGAACCGCTGCGCCCGCCGGCCAGTCCTCAGCGGCCACCGCCGCGCGCAATGCCGGGAACTTCAACGCCTGAATGCGGATGAACAGTGCCGTCATCACCAGGTACAGCCCCATCATTACCTGCACATAACGCGGCGCCGTCTCAAAACCACTGAAGCGCAATTGCAGCAGGCCGACACCGCTGATCGGCAAAATCAGCACCGCGACCCACACCCACACAAAAAAACGTTGAAACACATTTGCCCACAGCTTGAGCCGTGCGGGGCCCTCAAGTGCCGCCATGGCGGCGGGGCGCAGGATCATCCAGGCGAAAAACATGCCGCCGACCCAGATCAGGGCGGCCAGTACATGCAGGGTATAGGTGAGGCTGAATACGGTCATTGTGGTTCTCCGTTCTGCGCGGGATTAATTAGCGGGGTATGATAGCGGCCGATCCGAACCACTGAAAATTTATCCAGCGTTTTTTGCGCCCGACTATTCATGATCAGCACTGAACTCAAAACCACGATCCAGGGCGCCTATTCGCGTTTTCTCGAAGCCAAGAGCTTGAAACCGCGGTACGGGCAGCGCCTGATGATCGCCGAAGTGGCCAAGGTCCTCGGGGATATCGACACCGACGACGAAGGCCGCCGTGAGGGTGAGCCTGCGGTCGTGGCCGTCGAGGCCGGCACCGGTACCGGCAAGACTGTGGCCTACAGCCTGGCGGCGATCCCCACGGCCAAGGCCGCCGGCAAGCGCCTGGTGATCGCCACCGCGACCGTCGCCCTGCAGGAGCAGATTGTCTACAAAGACCTGCCTGACCTGATGCGCAACAGCGGCCTGAGCTTCACCTTCGCCCTGGCCAAGGGGCGTGGCCGCTACATGTGCCTGTCCAAGCTCGACGTGTTATTGCAGGAAGGTCACGCACAAACCGCTACCGCGCAACTGTTTGAAGAAGAAGGCTTCAAGATCGAAGTCGATGAAGCCAGCCAGAAGCTGTTCACCAGCATGATCGAGAAACTGGCCGGTAATAAATGGGACGGCGACCGCGACAGCTGGCCCACCGCCCTGGAAGATTCCGACTGGGCGCGCCTGACCACCGACCACAGCCAGTGCACCAACCGCCATTGCCCCAACTTCGGCCAGTGCGCCTTCTACAAGGCCCGCGAAGGCATGGGCAAGGTCGATGTGATCGTCACCAACCACGACATGGTCCTGGCCGACCTGGCCTTGGGCGGCGGCGCCGTGCTGCCGGACCCACGGGACACCCTCTACGTTTTTGACGAAGGCCACCACCTGCCGGACAAGGCCATCGGCCACTTCGCCCATTACACGCGCCTGCGCTCCACCGCCGATTGGCTGGAAACCACCGCCAAGAACCTCACCAAGTTGCTGGCCCAGCACCCGTTGCCGGGCGACCTGGGCAAGTTGATCGAACAGGTGCCGGAGCTGGCGCGGGAGATCAAGACCCAGCAGCAGTTCATGTTCAGCGCCTGCGAACAGGTCGCTGACTTCAAGCCCGGCGAAGACGTGGAAGGCCGTGAGCGGCCACGCCATCGTTTTGTCGGCGGGTTGATTCCCGAGCATATGCGCGAAATGGGTATCGAACTGAAGAAGGGCTTCTCACGCCTTACAGACCTGTTCACCCGTCTGACCGATTTGCTCAAGGAGGGTATGGACGGCGAGGTCAACATCGGTATCGCCAGCAACCAGGCCGAAGAATGGTACCCACTGTTTGGCAGCCTGTTGTCCCGGTCCCAGGGCAACTGGGAGTTGTGGACCGCCTTTACCGTCGAAGACCCGGAAGACAACCCGCCCATGGCCCGTTGGCTGACGTTGTCGGAGAGCGGCGCGTTGTTCGATATCGAAGTCAACGCAAGCCCCATCCTGGCCGCCGAAATGCTGCGGCGCAACCTGTGGAACGTGGCCTACGGCTGCCTGGTGACGTCGGCCACGCTGACCGCCCTGGGCACCTTCGACCGCTTCCGCATGCGTGCCGGCCTGCCGAAAAAAGCCGTCACGGCAGTGGTGCCGAGCCCGTTCCATCACGCCGACGCGGGTGTGCTGCGGGTGCCGGACCTCAAGGCTGACCCACGGGATGCGGCGGCGCATACGGCCGCGATCATCCGTGACCTGCCGGAACTGGTAGAAGGTTCACGGGGCACCCTGGTGCTGTTCTCCTCGCGTAAGCAGATGCAGGACGTGTTCGACGGCCTCGACCGCGACTGGCGCAAGCAGGTATTTATCCAGGGCAACCTGTCCAAGCAGGAAACCCTGAACAAACATAAGGCACGGGTCGATGGCGGCGATTCCAGCGTGCTGTTCGGCCTGGCCAGTTTCGCCGAAGGTGTGGACTTGCCCGGCGCCTACTGCGAACACGTGGTGATCGCCAAGATCCCGTTCTCGGTGCCGGATGATCCGGTTGAAGCTGCGCTGGCCGAATGGATCGAAGCCCGGGGCGGCAACCCGTTCATGGAGATTTCGGTGCCTGACGCTTCCCTCAAACTGGTGCAGGCCTGCGGGCGCTTGCTGCGCACGGAACAGGACCGGGGCACCATCACGTTGCTTGACCGTCGTCTGGTCACCCAGCGCTACGGCAAGGCTATTCTGAATGCCTTACCGCCGTTCAGACGCGAAATTTCCTAAGCCACTGTGGGCGGATTCGCCCATTTCGTGGTCTATGTCAACGCTGTCGATTTAAGTCATCAGGCCATTCATCGGCCGATTGGAGAGTCTTGTTCGTATGATTCGCACGCTGCCTGCCCTTTTTGCCCTGCTGTTTGCTGCGCCTTTGATGGCCGCGCCTGCCGGGCAACAAACGCTGTTCAACTTCGTCCGTCCTGCCGATGTGGTCAAGGTGGCGACCCAGGACGCCAGCCTGCCGCAATACAACGCCGAACAAACCCCCGAAGGCGAGGTGTTGCGCCGCATCACCTTCAACCCGGTCGCGGAACCGAGTTTGGTGCTCAGCCCACAATCCGGCGTATGGGACTGGTCCCAGAACAGTGCCATGAGCCTGCGCATCCAAAGTGCCATGGACTGGGCACTGACGCTCTACGTCAAAGTACAGAGTACAGATGGCAAGACCCTGGTCAGTCGCGTTGATCTGCCGGCCGGTCCGGCCCAGACCTTGTTGATCCCGCTGCAAGCCAACTCGCCGTTGAGCCAGGGCATGAAGGCCGGCCCGCCGATGCCGATCACCGTGGATGGCCAGCGTGTGCTGCTGGCCGCCAGTACCGGCGAAATCGACCGCAGCCAGGTGGCATCGGTGACGCTGTCGATGATCAAGCCCGATGTGCCTCAGAGCATTCTGCTGGAGCGTTTTGGCGTGCAGGACAGCGAGCCGGTGGTAAAGGCGGCCTACAGTGACCTGGTGGACGCCTATGGCCAGTCCACCCGCGCGCGCTGGCCGGAAAAGGTCGCCAGCGACGAACAGCTCAAGGCCGCCGTGGCCAGGGAGCAGCAGCAACTCAAGGGGTGGCTGGCGGAACGTGACAAGTCTTCCCTGGACCAATATGGCGGCTGGAGCAAAGGCCCGACATTCGACGCCAGTGGTTTCTTCCGCACGCAGAAACGCGACGGGCGCTGGTATCTGGTGACGCCAGAAGGCCACCCGTTCTACTCCTTGGGGGTCAACACTGTGGCGCCGGATAACAGCCAGACCTATATGGCCGGTCGTGAATGGATGTTCGCCGCCTTGCCCAAGGCCGGCGAGCCCTTCGACAAATACTACGGCCGCGGCGATAACCGCACCGCCAACGGATCGGGTGAGGGCCGCGGCTTCGCTGCCGGGCGTTGGTACGATTTCTATGGTGCCAACCTGCAACGTGCCTATGGCACCGAAGGTTTCGACCAGAAGCGCTGGGTCAGCCATACCCTTGATCGTCTGCAGGCCTGGGGCTTCAATACCGTAGGCAACTGGAGCGATCCAGACCTGGCCACCGCTGATCGCGTGCCTTACACCTTGCCGCTGTCAATCGTTGGCGATTACGCCAGCATCAGCACCGGCACCGACTGGTGGGGCGGTATGCCCGACCCGTTCGACCCGCGTTTCGCCATGGCCACCGAACGTGCCGTAGCCATTGCTACGCGTGATCATCGTGACGATCCCTGGTTGATCGGCTACTTCGCCGATAACGAACTGGCCTGGGCCGGCCCGGGAGATGCGCCGCAATCCCGTTACGCGTTGGCCTACGGCACGTTGCGCTTGACCACCGACGTGCCGGCCAAGCGCGCGTTCCTCAAGCAATTGCGCGACAAGTATCGCAACGAAGAGGGGCTTTCGAGAGCCTGGGGCATCCACCTCACCGGCTGGGAGCTGATGGAGGACCCAGGTTTCGTACCGCCGATGCCGAGCCCTGAACACCCGGAAATCGAAGCTGATTTCAAATACTTCCAGAAGACCTTCGCCGACGCCTACTTCAAGACCATTTCCGACTCGCTGAAATGGCACGCACCGAACCAGCTGCTGCTGGGCGGTCGTTACGCCGTGAGTACGCCGGAAGCCGTGGCGTCCTGCGCGCAATATTGCGATGTGCTGAGTTTCAACATGTACACCCTCAAGCCCCAGGACGGCTATGACTTCGCCGCCTTGCGTGCGCTTGATAAGCCGGTGTTGATCACAGAGTTCAATTTCGGCTCGGCGGACCGTGGCCCGTTCTGGGGGGGCGTAACGCAACTGGCCAAGGAAGAAGACCGCGGCGCGGCGTACGGCAACTTCCTCAAGCAGGCCATGGCTGAACCGTCGATCGTCGGTGTGCACTGGTTCCAGTACCTGGACCAGCCGGTAACCGGCCGTTTGCTGGACGGCGAGAACGGCCATTTTGGCCTGGTCGGTATCACTGACGTGCCCTACCAGGGCTTTGTCGAGAGTGTGCGTAAAAGCAACCTGTCGGCCGTCGATCAACTGGGCAAGGAGGCGCAGAAAGCCAAGGCGGACAGCGCGGTGCGTGAAAGCGAAGGCGGCAAGTCCGGGCACGAGGGCAAAGGTGCAGGGCAGGGCACCGGGCATGCCGGCGGGCACTCTGGAAATGGTCACTGATTGAGCGTTGACGGGTTCACAAAACCCATAATGGCTGGAACAATGTCGGCCACTTTTTACAGTGTTTTTCGAGGGCGCTCAGGTGCAGATTCAGGGTCATTACGAACTCCAGTTCGAAGCGGTGCGCGAAGCGTTTGCCGCGTTGTTCGATGACCCGCAGGAACGAGGCGCGGGGCTGTGCATCCAGATCGGTGGCGAAACCGTGGTCGACCTGTGGGCCGGCACCGCCGATAAGGACGGGGCCGAGGCCTGGCACAGCGATACCATCGTCAACCTGTTCTCCTGCACCAAGACCTTCACCGCCGTCGCGGCTTTGCAACTGGTGGCCGAAGGCAAGCTGAAGCTGGACGCCCCCGTGGCCGACTACTGGCCTGAATTTGCGGCCGCCGGAAAAGACGCGGTGACGTTGCGCCAGTTGCTCTGCCACCAGGCCGGGTTGCCGGCAATCCGCGAAATGCTGCCTGCCGAGGCCCTGTACGACTGGCAATTGATGGTCGACACCCTGGCGGCCGAGTTCCCGTGGTGGACGCCCGGCCAAGGACATGGCTATGAAGCCATCACCTATGGCTGGCTGGTCGGCGAACTGCTGCGCCGTGCCGACGGGCGCGGGCCTGGGGAATCCATCGTGGCGCGGGTTGCACGGCCTCTGGGGCTGGACTTCCATATAGGTTTGGCGGACGAAGAGTTTTATCGTGTCGCCCATATAGCGCGCAGCAAAGGCAACATGGGCGACGAAGCGGCACAAAGATTGTTGCAAGTAATGATGCGCGAACCCGCGGCAATGACGACCCGCGCATTCGCCAATCCACCGTCTATTCTTACCAGCACTAATAAGCCTGAATGGCGACGCATGCAGCAGCCAGCGGCAAATGGTCACGGTAATGCACGAAGCCTGGCAGGGTTTTATAGCGGTTTGTTGGACGGTAGTTTGCTGGAAAGCGACATGCTCGAACAATTGACCCGTGAACACAGTATCGGGCCGGATAAAACCTTATTGACCCAAACCCGATTCGGCCTGGGGTGCATGTTGGATCAACCGCAGTTGCCCAACGCTACCTTCGGCCTTGGCCCGCGTGCGTTTGGGCATCCTGGGGCAGGGGGCTCGGTGGGTTTTGCCGACCCGGAACATGATGTAGCGTTCGGTTTTGTGACTAATACGCTGGGCCCCTATGTACTTATGGACCCGCGTGCGCAGAAGTTGGTCGGAATATTGGCCGGTTGTCTGTAAACCGCTTGCTGTTTCACAATTTTTTGTTACAAAGGCATGTATAAGAAGACGCTGAACGAAATGAAGTAACTTCAATGTTCTTTAAGTGTCTGTTTAACGGGTCCTCCAGACCCTCCGGTTTTTTCTCATTTGTGGATATCTCATGTTATCGAACAAGTCCTTGGCACTGGCGCTGTGCCTCACTATTACTGGCTGCGCACAAACTCCACAAAATGATGCCGAAGGTGGGCATTGGTGGTCATTTGGATCTGACAAGGCCGCTACCAAGGATGCAGTGACCCAAACCGAAACCAAACCGGATGCCAAGCCTGCCGCTGGCGCCAAGCCTGCCGCACCCGTGGCCGCCGCAGCCCCTGCAGCCCCCGCAGCCAATGCGCCAACGCCTGCCCCGGTAGCCAAGGCCGACACGGGTTCCAGCTGGTGGCCGTTCTCCTCCAAGAGTGCCGATGAAAAAGCTGCCGATGCCAAGGCCGATCTGAAAGCCGACCTGCAGGCCGCCACGCCGACAGCAACGCCGGCTGCAGCACCTGCCGTCGCCAAGACCGATAGCGAAGCTCACTGGTGGTGGCCATTCGAAAGCAAGCCAAAACCACTGGCCAAGGTCGATGTGACCAACGTGCCGATGCCTGACCCGAAAATTACCCAAGCCTGGCTCGACGACTACGAGCCCCGCCTGCGCACTGCGATCAAGGACAGCAACCTGCAACTTGAGCGCCGCGACAATGTGTTGGTGATCATCGCGCCGGTGGACGGTTCCTATAACCCGAAACGCCCGGCCATGTTGCTGCCGGTGACCCTGGGGCCGTTCACCCGTGTTGCCAAGGCCGTTGAAGGTGACCCGAAGACTGCCGTGCTGGTACTGGGCCATGTCGACGCTAACGGTGCCGAACCGCAAAGCCAGGCGCTGACCAAGGAACGTGCACAATCCATCGCCTCGATTTTCAGCCTCAGCGGCTTGAAGCAGGACCGCCTCATGCTGCGTGGCATGGGTGACCTGATGCCGCGTGCCGCCAACGACAGCAACCAGGGCCGCGCCCTGAACCGTCGTATGGAAATCATGTTCACCCAGCGCACCACCATGTTGGCGTTGTTGAGCAAGTACAACTCGGCTAACCCGCCGAAGGCTGAAATGATCGCTGTGCAGGACGTTCCGGCACCGGTAGCGCCGGCGGCCAAAAAAGCAGCGCCGGCGAAAAAGGCTCCGGCCAAGAAAGCGGCTGCCAAACCGGCTGCCAAGAAAGTGGCGGCCAAGCCCGCTGCTAAAAAGCCAGCCCCTGCCAAAGCCGCCGCACCGGCTTCGAACGACCAGGCAAAGAACTGATTCGGTGAACCAGAAGGATAAAGCCGCATGACCCAGGCACTGGCCGATATGCGCCGTGACTACACACGGGACGGTTTGAGTGAGGCCCAGGCCCCAGGCGAGCCGTTTGCCTTGTTCCACCAGTGGTTCGGCGAGGCGGTAAAGACCGAGCAGCCACCGGTGGAGGCCAATGCCATGACGTTGGCCACGGTTGACCAGGAAGGTCGCCCGCACTGTCGCATCCTGCTGCTCAAGGGCCTGGATGCACAGGGCTTTACCTTCTTCACCAACTATCAGAGCGCCAAGGGTGAACAACTCGCGGCGCGGCCCTTCGCGGCCATGACATTCTTCTGGCCGACCCTGGAGCGCCAGGTGCGTATCGAAGGACGGGTGGTGAAGGTCACGCCTGAAGAGTCCGATGCTTATTACCAGGTTCGCCCGTTGGGCAGCCGCCTGGGGGCTTGGGCGTCCCCGCAGAGCAAGGTCATTCGTGACCGTGAAGAACTGCAGGAATTGCTTAAGGTCACCGAGCAGCGCTTCAGCGATACCCAGCCCGATTGCCCGGAGCATTGGGGTGGTTACCGTTTGCTGCCGGAACGCATCGAGTTCTGGCAAGGCCGCGCCAGCCGCCTGCATGACCGCCTGAACTACCGCCTGCAAGGGGCCGACTGGGTGCGTGAGCGCCTGGCTCCCTGAGCTCTCCGTTCCAAGGGTTTACCCTTTCATACTGAGCCTCGGTTAAAGAGGCTTCAGGTGTTTGCGACTGCGCAGCCACACTGATAAACGCGCCTTCATGACATTCCTTGGAATAGGGTAATTGCTACCGTTTGTCGGTTTTTATGGTGCTGGCAGTCTGTACTAGGGCTGAATGAAAGCAATTTTCTGCCGGGCTTGCCGTGACAGGCGTCGAGTCGCAGCGTTTAATGAAACCCTGTCCTTTGGAGTTGATGCTATGCGTAAGTCCGTTTTACTGGTTGCCTGCTTTACCACCCTGTCGTTGCTGTTGGGTGGCTGCGCCTCGAGTCTGACCGGCGACTCGTACTCCCGTGATGACGCGCGACGTGTACAAACCGTTCGCATGGGTACCATCGAATCCCTGCGTCCAGTGAAAATCGAAGGCACCAAGACCCCAATCGGCAGCGTTGCCGGTGCAGTGGTCGGTGGCGTTGGCGGCAGTGCTATCGGCGGTGGCCGTGGCAGTATCGTCACGGGTGTTATCGGTGCGGTTGCCGGTGGCCTGCTGGGTTCCGCGGCCGAAGAAGGCCTGACCCGCACTCAGGGCGTCGAAATCACCGTTCGCGAAGACGATGGCAGCATGCGCGCCTACGTCCAGGCCGTTGACCCGAATGAAATCTTCCGCATCGGTCAACGCGTGCGCATCATGAGTGTTAACGGTCAAAGCCGCGTTTCTCAGTAAGCGTCGGTTGCAGAAATACAAAACCCCAGCCGGGTGACCGGTTGGGGTTTTTTGGTTTTGCGGGCTGCGATTTCAAACCTGAAAGTGTTTCACCATCGTATTCAGCTCATGCGCGAGGCTGGCGAGGGATTGCGAAGCGCTGGTGGTTTGGGTCGAACCTTCCGCGGACTGAATCGACAGTTGCTGGATATTCAGCAAATTGCGGTCGACCGCCCGAGCAACGTCGGCTTGCTCGGCCGCAGCGGTGGTGATGACCAGGTTGCGGTCGTTGATCTCATTGTTGGCTACCAGAATATCCGCCAGTGCCTGTTGTGCCAGCTCGGCCAGTGACAGGGTTTGCTGGGTCATGCTGCTGCTGTCGAGCATGGTCTTGACGGTGCTGGCAGTGTTGGACTGAATACTGCCGATCATGTGTTCGATTTCCTGGGTCGACTGAGCGGTGCGATGAGCCAGGGCGCGGACTTCGTCGGCGACTACTGCAAAACCGCGACCGGCCTCGCCCGCACGGGCGGCTTCGATGGCCGCGTTCAACGCCAGCAGGTTGGTTTGTTCGGCGATGGTGCGGATAACATCCAGTACCTTGCCGATATCCTTGGCTTGTTCGGCCAGGCTACCCACTTGCTCGGAGCTGACTTCAACGCCACGGGTCAGTGCCAGGATGGCATCCAGGGCTTCCACCATGCGTTGCTGGCCTTTCAAGGCAATGCTGCGCGACTCCTGGGACAGGTCGGAAGTTGATGCGGCGTTCCTCGCGACCTCTTCAATAGCGCTAGTCATCTCGGTGACGGCCGTAGCGGCCTGTTCGATTTCGCCATGCTGCTGCCGCAAGTCGCGGCTGCCTTCGGCGGTCACGGCATTCAGTTCTTCGGCGGCTGCGGCGAGTTGGCTGGATGAACCGGTAATTTGCCGCAAGGTCTGCACCAGGTTGTTACGCATCGTCTCCTGCGCCCTGAGCAGGCGAGTGGCCTCGTCATTGCCCGTTGGGTTGATGGGCTGGGTGAGATCGCCCTTGGCGATGGTTTCGGCTACCAGCACCGCTTCGTTGATGGGGCTGGTGATGCTGCGGGTCAGCAGCCAGGCAACCAGTAAAGTGCCGCCACTCACCAGCAGGATGACGAGTGCGATGCCCTTCACGGCGTGTTGATAAGCGTCAACCGAGGTCAAACCCGCTTGTTCCGCACCTTTATTGGCGAGGTCGATCAGTTGGTCGAAGTTCTTGGTCATGTGCTCGTAGCTTTCCCGGATGCTGTTGAGAAAGTCGCGGGCGCCGGTCTTGTCGCCTGAACGTGAGCGTTTGAGCATCTCGGCGTGGTTCTTCGCATACGCTTCCAGGCTCTGGTTGAAAGCGTCGAGGCGGGATTTCTCCTCGGCGGTGTTCAGGAGCCCCGCGTATTGCGCCAACTGTTCCTTGACGGCCTTCAGGCGCCCAGCGGATTTGTCTTCGTAGGTCTGCATGTCTGCATCGCTTGAGGACAGGATGTGCGCCATTTCCCCCAGGCGGAAACGGTCGAGCGAGGCATTGGCCAGGGCCAGCAGTCGGACGCGCTGCAGCCAGTTGTTCTGTATGTCGGCAGCCTGGGACTGCACTTCGCCGATCTGCTTGAGGGCGAACAGGCCGAGAAACACACTCAGTGACGCAATAGCAGCGAAGCCGATGAAGGCTCTGGCTGCGATTCTTATATTTCTCAGGAACATGGGATTGTCGCTCGGGCTGGAAACGCGTTGGAGAGCAGGGTCGGGCGGGTGTCCCGGGGAGGAACAGCAAGATCGCCACATCAGATAGTCGGCGGGAGGAGGGAAGTCTTTAGGGCCTTAAAGACAAAGCATCGGCAGATCGTGCCAGGTTGCCGCGGCGCCGTTGTGAAACAACACGCGACCGGGGCTATGTGAACATCTGGATGTGGGGCGGGGGGACTGGATGAGAGGGAAAGAGCAGGAGCCGGCTACCGGCTCCTGCAACGGGCTCAGGCTTTCTTGCGACTGGCCATCGCCGTCACCGCATAGCCGATACAGGCGGCCAGGATCGATCCGGTCAGGATTCCCATTCGGTCTTCACCCGCGAACTCGCTGGCGCCCGGCACGAACGCCAGGGAGCCGACGAACAGGCTCATGGTGAAGCCGATGCCGCACAGGATCGCCACACCGAATACCTGGCCCCAGTTGGCGCCGCTGGGCAGGGCGGCGAGGCCGGTCTTGATGGCGAGCCAGGTGAGGCCGAACACGCCCAAGGTCTTGCCGATCAACAAGCCTGCGGCAATACCCAGGGGTACGTGGTGGGTGAAGCTGTCCAGGCTGACGCCCGCGAGAGATACACCGGCATTGGCAAATGCGAACAGCGGCAGGATGCCGTAGGCCACCCAGGGATGCAGGGCGTGTTCCAGGGTCAGCAGGGGCGAGGGTTCGGCATTTTTGGTGCGCATCGGGATGCAGAATGCCAGGGTCACGCCGGCCAGGGTGGCGTGCACGCCACTCTTGAGCACGCACACCCACAGGATCAGGCCAACGATCAGGTAGGGGCCCAGCTTGATCACACCCAGGCGGTTCATCGCGATCAACGCAATCAGGCAAGCGCCCGCGCCCGCCAGTGAGGCACCGGACAGATCGGCGGAGTAGAACAACGCGATGACGATAATGGCACCGAGGTCATCGATGATGGCCAAGGTCATCAGGAACAGTTTCAGCGACACCGGTACCCGCTTGCCCAGCAGCGCCAGGACGCCCAGGGCAAAGGCGATATCGGTGGCCATGGGGATCGCCCAGCCGGACATGGCGGCAGGGTAGTCCTTGTTGATCGCCCAGTAGATCAGCGCCGGCACCACCATGCCGCCAATGGCCGCGGCACCGGGCAACACCACTTGCGACGGCTTGGACAGATGACCGTCGAGGAGTTCTCGTTTCACTTCCAGGCCGATCAACAGGAAGAACAGGGCCATCAGGCCGTCGTTGATCCACAGCAGGGCGGGTTTGGCGATTTTCAGCGCGCCGATCTGTGCCACCACCGGCACCTCGAGAAAGGCGTTATACAGGTGCGACAGCGGAGAATTGTTAACGATCAGCGCCAAGGCGGCAGCGGCGATCAACAACAGACCGCTGGCGGCTTCCAGTTGGAAGAAACGGGTGAAAGTGCTACGCAGAGGCAAGGTTGCTCTCCAATCCAAGGTTCAATAGGTGGGTACCCTAACCCGTACCGTTAGTTGTTAAAACAAAAGTTATATTCTTATTTGTTATAAGCGAGGGGCAGGACCGGGACTGCGCCAAAGCCTAGCAATTGTGTGTCTAATTGAGTCCTCACTGTATCTGTGTGCAGTGTAGGAAACCCCCTAGAATTCGGCTGAAATCTTTAGAGAACCATCTTATGAGCGACCACCGTACCTGGGCCCGCGAAGCCATTCGCATCATTGAAGCGGACTTCCAGCGCAGCGCCGACACGCACCTGATCCCGTTGCCATTGCCGGGTCTTCCGGGTATCGAGTTGTACTTCAAGGATGAGTCCAGCCACCCCACGGGCAGCCTGAAACATCGGCTGGCCCGGTCACTGTTTCTGTACGCGCTGTGTAATGGTTGGCTCAAGCCGGGCGCACCGGTGATCGAGGCCTCCAGCGGTTCGACGGCCATCTCGGAAGCCTATTTTGCCCGCCTGCTTGGCCTGCCGTTCATTGCGGTCATGCCGGCTACCACGTCCCAGGAAAAGATCGCCCAGATCGCCTTCTATGGTGGCAAAAGTCATTTGGTACAGGATCCGACGCAGATCTACGCCGAGTCCGAACGCCTGGCGAAGGAAAGCGGCGGTCACTTCATGGACCAATTCACCTACGCCGAGCGGGCCACGGACTGGCGGGCGAATAACAACATTGCCGAATCGATCTTCCAGCAGATGCGTTTCGAGCATCACCCGGAACCGAGCTGGTTGATCTCAAGCCCCGGCACCGGGGGTACCATCGCGACGCTGGGACGCTATGTGCGTTACCGCCAGCATTGCACGCGGGTGCTGTGCGCGGATGCCGAGCGTTCGGTATTTTTCGACTTTTATCAAAGCGGCGACGCCAGTTTGCGCCTGGACTGTGGCTCTCGGATCGAAGGGATTGGTCGGCCACGGGTCGAGGCGTCGTTTTTGCCCAAGGTGATTGATGCGATGGTCAAGGTGCCGGATGCTTTGTCGCTGGCGGCCATGCATTACCTGGCCGAGCGTCTGGGGCGTCGGGTCGGCGGCTCCAGCGGGACCAATCTGGTTGGCGCCCTGGTGGCGGCGCAGCAGATGAAAGCGGCGGGAGAGTCGGGGTCGATCGTGGCGATCTTGTGCGATGGGGGAGAGCGTTATGCCACCACGTATTACGACCAAGCGTGGCTGGCAGCCCAGGGATATGCATTGGAAGGGCTTATTGCCGCGGTTGCGGCCAGTGTCGAGCGAGGCGAGCCGTTGCCGGATAGCATCCTGCGCGCAAACATCTGAGAAAGGCTGCAAAGCTGCAAGAAAGAACAGGCTCAATACCGGCTTTGACTTGCAGCTTTCAGCTAAAAACTCGCAACTTCAGCCTTGGCTGCCCAACATATCCCGCGCCAACGCCTCGGCAATCCGAATGCCGTCAACACCCGCCGACAGAATCCCACCGGCGTAACCCGCGCCCTCGCCGGCCGGGAACAGGCCTTTTACGTTCAAACTCTGCAACGACTCGTTACGGGTAATCCGCAACGGCGACGAAGTGCGGGTCTCGATACCCGTCAGCACCGCATCGTGCAGCGAGTAGCCTTTGATCTGCTTTTCGAATGCCGGCAAGGCTTCGCGGATGGCCTCGATGGCGAAGTCCGGCAGGGCCAGGGCCAAATCACCCAGTGCTACGCCGGGCTTGTAGGACGGTTCCACACTGCCAAGGGCCGTGGAGGGCTTGCCGGCGATGAAATCACCCACCAGCTGCGCCGGCGCTTCATAGTTGCTGCCGCCGAGGATGTAGGCGTGAGACTCCAGGCGCTCCTGCAACTCGATACCGGCCAGCGGGCCACCTGGGTAGTCCACTTCAGGCGTGATGCCGACCACGATGCCGGAGTTGGCATTGCGTTCGTTACGCGAGTACTGGCTCATGCCGTTGGTGACCACGCGGTTTGGCTCGGACGTTGCTGCGACTACTGTTCCGCCCGGGCACATGCAGAAGCTGTAGACCGAACGGCCGTTCTTGGCGTGGTGTACCAGCTTGTAGTCGGCGGCGCCGAGTTTCGGATGCCCGGCGTATTTGCCCAGGCGCGCGGCATCGATCAGCGACTGCGGGTGTTCGATGCGAAAGCCTACGGAGAACGGCTTGGCTTCCATGTAAACGCCACGCTCGTGGAGCATGCGGAAGGTATCGCGGGCGCTGTGACCCAAGGCCAGGACCACATGCTTGGAGAGCAGTTGCTCGCCGCCATCGATCACCACGCCGTTCAACTGGCCATTTTCGATCAACACGTCGGTGACGCGCTGCTCGAAACGCACTTCACCGCCCATGGCGATGATCTGCTCGCGCATGTTTTCCACTACGCCGGTCAGGCGGAAGGTGCCGATGTGCGGCTTGCTGACATAGAGGATTTCTTCCGGTGCGCCGGCTTTGACGAACTCGTGCAGCACTTTGCGGCCGTGGAATTTCGGGTCCTTGATCTGGCTGTACAGCTTGCCGTCGGAAAAGGTCCCGGCGCCGCCCTCACCGAACTGCACATTGGATTCAGGGTTGAGCACGCTTTTGCGCCACAGGCCCCAGGTGTCCTTGGTGCGCTGGCGGACTTCCTTGCCGCGCTCGAGGATGATCGGCTTGAAGCCCATTTGCGCCAACAGCAGGCCGGCGAAGATGCCGCAAGGACCAAAACCCACCACGATCGGTCGTTCGACCAGGTCTTGTGGAGCCTGGCCGACCATTTTGTAGCTGACGTCCGGAGCCGGGTTGACGTTGCGGTCGTCGGCGAACTTGAGCAGCAGGGCGGCTTCGCCTTTTACGTTCAGGTCAATGGTGTAGATGAAGCACAGCTCCGACGTTTTCTTGCGCGCGTCGTAGCTGCGCTTGAACAGGGTGAAATCGAGCAGGTCATCACTGGCGATGCCCAGGCGCTGCACGATGGCGAGCCGCAGGTCTTCTTCGGGATGGTCGATGGGCAGCTTGAGTTCGGTGATTCGTAACATGACAGGGTCCGGTAGGCGGCGGGCAAGGAGGCCGGCTGTTTTGCAAACCGGCGATTATAAGCCCCAATGGCAGTTTTCCGTCAGGTTAAAACAGCGCAGGGCTGAATCAGTCGTCCCGCGAACCACCAAACGCCGCACAACCCCGCTGTACCTGGCCGTTGACCCGCAATTCGGCGGTCATGTGTTGCAGGCTGCCGCTGACGCTGTCCACGCAACGCTGCGGCGCCACCCATAGTTCGACGTGCTGGTTGTTGGCTTCGGTCATCAGGTTGAAGCGGCCATCACCGATCTGCTCTTCGACATAAGGCACCGCCAAGGGCAGCTGGCCTTCGCGTTCAAGCACCATGCCCTTGGCGGTGACGTTCATGGCCCAGGCTGGTTTATGGCCGCTGGCGCGCAAGGTCATGCGTTTGAAATCCGGATCGTTGCAGGCCGACGTCGAGCGCTCGACGCGATAGAGCTGTTGCAGTTCCACCGAGCCCTGGGTGCCGCTGGCAACCCCGGAGAACTTGCCGCGCAAGTCGGCAAACAGCTTGCCTTGCTGGCCGGCCAGCGAGGCGGCTTCCTGCAGCACGCTGGTACCGCCGGTGTCATTGACCACATAGTTGCGCTGGTCGTTGCACGGCTGGAACAGCAGCTTGCCGCCTACTGCCGTCAGCTCACCCTGCATACGGGTCAGGCCGGCGGTAGACGGCTTGGCCGGTTCGCTTTCGAACATCTGGCAGGCGGCGAACAGGGGAAGCAAGGCAAACAGGGCGAGGGTACGGGCGGCGCGCATTATCGGGTCTCCAGACAAGTGCCGTCACGTTACGCAGGCTGGGGCGGCATCACAAGTCCCGCGCCCTGCTTCAGGAGATTCTTACAGACCTGAAAATCAGCCGACGATAAACGTCTGCCCCGTTTGCAGTCCCTCGACGCTTTTTGCGTAGGCCAGTGCTACATCTGCACCAGGAGCCGGCTTGTAGCCACGGAAGTAAGGCGCGTAGCTGCCCATGGCTTCCAACAAGACGGTCGGGCTGACGGAGTTGATGCGCAGGCCGCGTGGCAATTCGATCGCGGCTGCTTTGACGAAGGCATCCAGTGCGCCGTTGACCAGCGCCGCCGAGGCTCCGGTGCGGATCGGGTCGCGGTTGAGGATGCCGCTGGTGAAGGTGAACGAGGCACCGTCGTTGGCGTATTCACGGCCGATCAGCAGCAGGTTGACCTGGCCCATCAGCTTGTCCCGCAGGCCCAGTTCAAAATCGCTTTCGCTCATCTCACCCAGTGGTACGAAGCTCACACTGCCGGCGGCGCAGACCAGCGCATCGAATTTGCCGGTCTGCTCGAACAGCTTGCGGATCGACGCACTGTCGCTGATGTCCACCTGGAAGTCGCCGCTGCTGCGACCGATGCTGATCACTTCGTGACGCTGCGCCAGTTCCGCCTTGACGGCTGAACCGACCGTACCGTTGGCGCCAATCAATAGGATTTTCATCGTGCTGTTCCTCCGGGGAGATAAATGAAGGTTCAGTCTAGTGTGGCTTTTTGAGTGGATAAACGCGCTAATGGGCAACCTTTGGTTTTCAAATGGAAACAATACATGAGCGAGATGGATGACCTGGCGGCGTTTGCCGTTCTGATCGAAGCCGGCAGCTTTACCGTGGCAGCCGAGCAGTTGGGGTGCAGCAAGGGCCAACTGTCCAAGCGTATCAGCCAGTTGGAAGCGCAGTTTTGCGTGGTGTTGCTGCATCGCACCACCCGTAAGCTCAGCCTCACCGCCGCCGGCGCGGCATTGTTGCCGCAGGCTCAAGCGCTGGTGGTGCAAGTGGAGCGCGCCCGTCAGGCATTGGCGCGACTCAAGGATGACCTCGCCGGGCCGGTGCGTATGACGGTTCCGGTGTCGTTGGGGGAAACCTTCTTTGATGGATTGCTGCTGGAGTTTTCCAAGCAATACCCGCAGGTGCAGATCGAGCTGGAACTGAACAACAGCTATCGGGACCTGGCCCGGGACGGTTTTGATCTGGGCGTACGTTCGGGCGCCATCGAGAATGAACGCTTGGTGGCCAAGCCCTTGCTCGCCTGGCACGAGATGACCTGCGCCAGCCCGGCCTATCTGGAACAGCATGGTGAGCCGTTGACCCCAGCGGATCTGGCGACACATACCTGCCTGCTCAACAGCCACTACAGCGGGCGTGAGGAATGGTTGTACCACCAGCAGCACGAGCTGTTGCGGGTGCGGGTCAGCGGCACCTTCGCCTCCAACCACTACAACCTGCTGAAAAAGGCTGCCCTGGTGGGGGCGGGTATCGCGCGGTTACCGTCCTACGTATTGCCTGCTGAATTAGCTGACGGCCGTTTACGCTGGCTGCTGCGTGACTATTCGACACGCAGTATGCCGATGTACCTGGTTCATCCTTACCAGGGCGGGCTGCCGCGTCGTACCCAGGTGTTGGCCGATTACCTGGTGGAGTGGTTCAAACGCAGCGGCCAGGCCCTGGATCGACTTCAGCGGTAGCGACGGGCGATCAGGTGGTCGATGGACAGGCGACCGGGGCCTTTGGCGACCAACAACAGCAGTATCGCGATCCAGGTGCCGTGAGTCGGATAGGCTTCCGGGTAAACGAACAGCTGAATGACCAGTGTCATGCCAATCAGCGCTAACGCCGAGAAGCGCGTGGCAAAGCCCACCAGGATCAGTACGGGGAAGAAGTGTTCGGCAAACGCAGACATATGCGCGGCCACCTCCGGCGACAGCAAGGGGACGTGGTATTCGCTGCGGAACAGCGGCAGGGTGGACGCGGCCAGGCGCGGTTCGCCCAGTTGGAAGGTGCCGCTGATCAGGTCGATGGCAAAGCCTTCGACTTTGGTCTGCCCGGATTTCCAGAACACCGCAGCGATGGAGAAGCGTGCGAGAAAGGCGATCAGGCTGTAGGGGATTTTCTCGAACAGCGCAATGACCTGTTTAACCAGGCACGAGGGGGATATGTTCATGGCGAACCCTTTTGTTTTGTGTGCAAATGAGTGATGACGTCGTGGTTGATCAGCAGGTTCAGGCTTTGGTGCAGGTCGAATTCGGCCGACACGTCGAGGGCGTATTCCACTGCCGTTTCAAGCTCCGCGCCTTGGTTCAGATGGTTGATGAACGCGACCGTGGCTGGGTCGATGGCGAACACGTTGACTGACAACCCTTGGCGTAACACCAAGGCACTTTGGGCATGCCAGGGGTTGAAGTCGGTAGTGGCTTCTTCGGACTGATGCGCTGCCCAGATGCCGACAATGGCGTAGGCAGAGTCCAAAGTAGCAAGGGACGGATGCAGCTGCAGACGCAGGCTCCCCAATTCGGTTTCAGCTTGCAGTGCGCGCAAAATGGCTTGTCGATCCATTGGTGTGGCATCGGCGGCGTGATAGGCGCGTACCCGTAGCCGTTCCAGCCGTGCGACATCGGCCAGATAAGGCACGCTGGCGGCCGGCTCGAAGTCCTGGATGAACGCGGCAAACGCACCGCCGTATTCGCTGATCAGCGGACTGGTGGGAGGGCACGCCTGCACGAAGAGGCCCGCCATGGCTCGGAAGAATTCCTCTGCGACCAGTTGCAACGTCACGGGGTAAGCCGTTACCAGGGCGTTGATCAACGCGCTGTGGACGTTGTTGCGATAGACCATAAAACGGCTGACCGGGTCGGCGCCGTTGCTGCTGAACAGGCCATCCGGGCAGGCAAGGTCAGGTGAGAGCAGGGCACGGGTAAACGCATCGTGATGGCTCATGGGGTGACCTGCGACAGATGCCAGTCGGCCTGTTGCGCTTCGCCCAGCAGCACACGGAAGGCCGGTACCTGGTTATCCCGCTCGATCAACGTGGCGATCGGGCCGGTGCGTGTCAGTACCTGCTCATACAATTGCCACACCGCGTTATCGATGGGCGCGCCGTGATCATCTATCAGCAGGCGATCACCCAGGCTGTCAGTGTCTTCGGCGAAACCAGCCACATGGATCTCACCCACCGCATGCAACGGCAGTGCGTTGATGTAGGCAAGCGGGTCACGTTGGTGATTGATGCACGATACGTAGACGTTGTTGACGTCCAGTAACAGGCCGCAGCCCGTACGACGGATGATTTCACTGATGAAGTCCGCCTCGTCCAGGGTCGAACGCTGGAACTGCACGTACGTCGACGGGTTTTCCAGCAGCATGGGGCGCTTCAGAGCGTTCTGTACCTGATCGACGTGTTCGCACACCCGGTTCAGGGTTACGGTGTCGTAGGCCAGGGGCAACAAGTCATTCAGAAACACCGGGCCATGGCTGGACCAAGCCAGGTGTTCGGAAAAAGAGTGGGGTTGATAGCGCTCGATCAGCGTGGCCAACCGTGCCAGGTGCTCACGGTCCAGCGGGCCTTCGCCACCGATGGACAGGCCCACGCCATGCAATGACAGTGGGTACTGCTCGCGGATCAAGCCCAGGTAGTGATGAAACGGGCCGCCGGCCACCATATAGTTTTCGGCGTGTACTTCAAAAAAACCGATGTCGGGCGAGGTCTCGAGCACTTCGATGAAGTGCTCATTCTTCAGCCCCAGCCCGGCCTTGGGGGGAAGGCCGGGCACCTGAGCGGGAGAGACCCTGTGTTGGTGTGAAAGCGTCATCGTCCGTACTCAGGTTGTGGCGGGTTTCAAGACTTGGCGGTGAATGCAGCTTCCTGGCCGAAACCAGTCGGCGAGGTGGAGCTTGGGGTTTTAGCGCAGGTGCCGGCGGGGACCAGTTTCCAGGCATTGGCCTGATCCTTGACTTTGGAGGTACCCGCGCAGGTCGTGCCGGCGCCCGCGGCGCAATCGTTCTTGCCGGCTTCGGCGACGCCGAAGCATTTCTGCATGTCATCGGCAGCATGGGCGGTGGTGGCCAGGGTGGACAGGCTCAGGGCTGAGCCCAGGGCCAGAATGAGGGTAGCGGCGGACAGCGAACGGGTCTTGGTGGTCATGGTGTATCTCCAGCAGTGGATGGTTGTGGCGGGCTTGATTGCCTGCTTACTCCACTAGAGGTAGCACAATGATTTTTGTTACAAGCCGGCCGAAAATAATTTCAGACAGCGCAAAAAAAATGGGAGGGGGCTTGCTCCCGATAGCAGTGGTTCAGTCAGTTGCGCATTGACTGATACACCGCTATCGGGAGCAAACCCACTCCCACATTCAGAGCCGTTTCTTAACCCCCCAGGTAGGCCTCACGCACTTTCGGGTCGGTCAACAACTGCTCGCCAGTACCCTGCATCACCACCCGGCCGTTTTCCAGCACATAGGCACGGTCGGCGATCTTCAGCGCCTGGTTGGCGTTCTGTTCCACCAGGAACACCGTCACACCGTCCTTACGCAGTTGTTCGATGATGTCGAAAATCTGCTGGATGATGATCGGCGCCAGGCCCAGGGAGGGTTCGTCCAGCAGCAACAGCTTGGGTTTGCTCATCAGCGCCCGGCCGATGGCGAGCATTTGCTGCTCGCCGCCGGACATGGTGCCGCCGCGCTGGCTGAAGCGTTCCTTGAGCCGGGGAAACAGGTGCAGCACTTTATCCATCTGCTCCTGATAGTCACCCTTGTCGGTGAAGAACCCGCCCATGGCCAGGTTCTCTTCCACGGTCAGGCGCGAGAACACGCGGCGACCTTCCGGTACCACGGCAATGCTCTTGCGCATGATCTGTGACGACGACTGGCCCACCAGTTCCTCACCCATGTAGCGGACGCTGCCGCTATGAGCCTGGGGCGAACCGCACAAGGTCATCAGCAGGGTCGACTTGCCGGCCCCGTTGGCGCCGATCAGCGTGACGATTTCACCCTGGCGCACTTCCACGTTGACGCTGTGCAGGGCCTGGATCTTTCCGTAGAAAGTGGAAACGTTTTCGAATTGCAGCATTTTACGCTTCCCCCAGATAGGCTTTGATCACTTGCGGATTATCGCGGACCTGCTCCGGCGTTCCGTTGGCCAGCGGCGTGCCCTGGTTGATCACCACGATATGGTCAGAAATGCTCATGACCAGTTTCATGTCGTGCTCGATCAACAACACCGTGGCGTTGTTTTCCTCACGCAACACGCTGATCAACGCCTTGAGGTCTTCGGTTTCCTTGGGGTTCAGGCCGGCGGCCGGTTCGTCGAGCATGAGAATCCGCGGGCGGGTCATCATGCAGCGGGCGATCTCCAGGCGACGTTGCTGACCATAGGCCAGCGTGCCGGCAGGGCGGTTGGCGAACTCGGTGAGGTTGACCTTGTCCAGCCAGTACGCCGCGTATTCCATGGCCTCACGCTCGCTCTTGCGAAACGCCGGGGTCTTGAACAGACCCGCCAGGAAGTTGGTGTTCAGGTGGCGATGCTGGGCGATCAGCAGGTTCTCGACCGCCGTCATGTCCTTGAACAACCGCACGTTCTGGAAGGTGCGCACCACGCCCTTGCGGGCGATTTCGTGGCCGGCCAGCCCCTGGATCGGCTGCCCATCCAGCAGGATGCTGCCGCCGCTGGGCTTGTAGAAACCGGTGAGGCAGTTGAACACCGTCGTCTTGCCGGCGCCGTTCGGGCCGATCAGGGCTACCACTTGTTTCTCTTTAACAGTCAGGGCCACGCCATTGACCGCGAGCAGGCCACCAAAGCGCATGCTCAGATTTTCGACTTTCAGGATCTCGCGGCTCATTTGCGCAGCTCCATGTGTGGACGTTGCATGGGCAGCAGGCCTTGAGGTCGCCAGATCATCATCAGCACCATCAGGGCGCCGAACATCAACATGCGGTATTCACTGAACTCACGCATCATTTCCGGCAGCAGGATCATCACGATTGCGGCCAGGATCACGCCCAACTGCGAGCCCATGCCACCCAGCACCACGATGGCGAGGATGATCGCCGACTCGATGAAGGTGAACGACTCGGGCGTCACCAGCCCTTGGCGCGCCGCGAAGAAGCTGCCGGCAAAACCGGCGAATGCGGCGCCCAGGGTGAAGGCGGAAAGCTTGATGACGGTAGGGTTCAGGCCCAATGCCCGGCAGGCGATTTCGTCTTCGCGCAAAGCTTCCCAGGCGCGACCGATCGGCATGCGCAGCAGGCGGTTGATCACGAACAGGGCCGCCAGTGCCAGCAACAGCGCGACCAGGTACAGGAACACCACTTTGCTCACCGGGTTGTAGTCGATCCCGAAGTACTCGTGGAAGGTCTGCATGCCTTCGGCCGCGGTGCGGTCGAACGACAGCCCGAAGAACGTCGGCTTGGGAATGCTGCTGATGCCGTTGGGGCCGCCCGTGATATCGGTGAGGTTACGCAGGAACAACCGGATGATTTCACCGAAACCGAGGGTCACGATGGCCAGGTAGTCACCGCGCAAACGCAGCACCGGGAAGCCCAGCAGGAAGCCGAACGTCGCCGCTGCCATCCCCGCCAGTGGCAGGCAGATCCAGAAGCTCCAGCCCAGGTAATGCGAGAGCAGCGCGTAGGTGTAGGCACCCACGGCGTAGAAGCCCACATAACCCAGGTCGAGCAGGCCGGCCAGGCCGACCACGATGTTCAGGCCCAGGCCCAGCAACACGTAGATCAGGATCAGGGTGGCGATGTCGACCGCGCCGCGCGAGCCGAAGAACGGCCAGATCAGGGCGGCGATGATCAGGCCGATGATAATGTAGCGTTGGGTGCGCGGCAGGGTCAGGAATTGGCTGACCTTGGGCGACACCAACGGCCCACGGTTGCCCTTGAACAGGGCGCCGACCTGCTGGGTGAACAGCACGCGCAGGAACATCAGTACCGAGCACAGGGCGATGATGCTCAGCGTCACGGGACCGGTGCCATGCACTTCCAGGTTGATGCCGACAATGCTCAGCTTGAGGCCGAGTACCGGAAAGGCCACGGCCCATACCAGCAAGGCGCTGAAAAACGCCGATTTAAGATATTTGCTCATACTTTCTCAACCTCCGGACGGCCCAGGATGCCGGTCGGACGGAACAACAGCACCAGAACCAACAGGCCGAACGCCACGACGTCCTTGTACTGGTCGCCGAAGATATCGGCGCCAAAGGCTTCGGCCACACCCAGCACCAGCCCGCCGAGCATGGCGCCCGGGATACTGCCGATGCCGCCCAAGACCGCCGCGGTAAAGGCTTTGAGCCCCACCAGGAAGCCGGCGTTGGGGTTGATCACGCCGTACTGCATGCTTAGCAGTACCGCCGCGACAGCCGCCAATGCGGCGCCGATCACGAAGGTCAGGGCGATGATGTTGTTGGTGTTGATGCCCAGCAGGTTGGCCATCTTGATGTCTTCGGCGCAGGCCCGGCAGGCGCGGCCCAGACGGGAGCGGGAGATGAACAGGGTCAGGCCCAGCATGGCCACCAGGGTGACAATGAAGACCAGGATCTGCATGTAGGAAATCAAGACTTCTTCCGCACCACCTGGGCCGAAGGAGATGCTCCCCGGGATCAGGTTGGGGATGGATTTGTCCTTGGAATCCTGAGACAGCAATACGGTGTTCTGCAGGAAAATCGACATGCCGATGGCGGAAATCAGTGGGATCAAGCGGTTGCTGCCACGCAAGGGACGGTAGGCAACACGCTCGATACTGTAGCCATAGGCACTGGTTACAACGATTGACGCGATAAACGCGGCGGTCATCAACAGCGGCAGGGAGTGGATACCCATCATGGCCAACCCGGCAAGGGCGATAAAGGCCACGTAGGAACCAATCATGTACACCTCGCCATGGGCGAAGTTGATCATTCCAATGATGCCGTAAACCATTGTGTAGCCAATGGCTATCAAGGCATAGGTGCTGCCAATGGTCAGGCCATTAACCAGCTGTTGGAAAAAATGATAGATCTCAGGCATTACAGCGCTCCTAAAAACCCGATACGCATTTCACTGGTGGAGTCATGTTCCGGCCCCGTGCTGTGTTCTTTGAGCACATTTGCACAGAGCGTTTGCCAGCGAACCGCTGGTGACGGTTTTAAGATTTTCAGGTGAGCCAGCGCCCGGATCGCGGGTGTCAGGCCCATAAACCTCGTAAAACAAAGCCCACTGCTTGCACAGTGGGCTTGTGGACCAGTAACGCCTGGCTTACTGAGGGGAAACTTCGGTTTTTGGTTTACCGAAGTGCCATTCGTAGACCACGAATTTGAAGTCCTTCAGGTCGCCCTTGGCGTCGAAGCTCAGGTCGCCGGTAGGAGTCTTGAAGGTGCCCGCGTGGATGGCGGCTGCCACTTTGGCGGTGTCTTCGCTCTTCGCAGCGGTGATACCGCCGGCGATCACTTCAATGGCCGAGTAGGCTGGGAACACGAACGGACCGGTTGGGTCCTGCTTGTTCTTGGCGAACTCTTCAACGATGGCTTTGTTGGCCGGGTCGGTGTCGAAGGATTTAGGCAGGGTCACCAGCAGGCCTTCGGAAGCGTCCTGGGCGATTTGCGAGATGGAGTCGTTGCCGACGCCCTCTGGGCCCATGAACTTGGCGTTCAGGCCTTTTTCCTTGGCTTGGCGCAGGATCAGGCCCAGCTCAGGGTGGTAGCCGCCGTAGTAGACGAAGTCGACGTTGGCTTGCTTGAGCTTCTGGATGATCGAGGAGAAGTCTTTGTCGCCGGCGTTCAGGCCTTCGAAGACGGCAACCTTGGTGCCTTTTTTCTCGAGAGTCTGTTTAACGGCGGTGGCGATGCCTTCACCGTACTGCTGTTTGTCGTGCAGTACAGCGACGATTTTCGGCTTCACGTGGTCGGCGATGTAGTTGCCGGCTGCCGGGCCTTGGGCGCTGTCCAGGCCGATGGTGCGGAAGATCAGCTTGTAGCCACGGGCGGTGATTTCCGGGCTGGTGGCAGCCGGGGTAATCATGATCACGCCTTCGTCTTCATAGATGTCGGAGGCTGGTTGAGTGGAGCTGGAGCACAGGTGGCCGACCACGAACTTGACGCCGTCGTTGACCACTTTGTTGGCGACGGCAACGGCTTGTTTAGGATCGCAAGCGTCGTCGTATTCCTTGGCTTCAAGCATTTTGCCGTCTACGCCGCCCTTGGCGTTGATGTCGGCGATGGCTTGCTTGGCACCCATGAATTGCATGTCGCCGTATTGCGTCACCGGACCGGTCTTGGGCCCTGCGATGCCGATCTTGATGGTGTCGGCTGCGAACGAATGGCCGGCAACCCCAGCCAGGACCATAGCGGCAAACAGTTTGGAAATCTGCTTAGTAGCCTTATTCATAGTGCTCCACTCTTACTGTTGTATTTTTTATAGTTCTAGCGGCCTTGTGAGCTGCAGAACCGGATCGGATATCTCGAGTATCCCCCGGCAGTGCCCTGGCAACTGTACCGGTACAGTGTAGAGCGCCGGTTGATCGCTTGAAAAGCTGGCTGCTGGGGGCAAAGCTCGAGCGTGTCGCTTAAATGAAAGAAAAAGACAGAATTGCGGCGCGGTGATGCCAGAGTTCCGGGCAATCCTTGGCTTTCCTGACACTTTCTATCGATGCCTCATTTGCAACTGGGTTTTTCTACCTGGCTTTTTATACGAAAGGCACGACGTTATGATTGCGCCGATTTTTTCTTCAGGTGGATTCCCATGACGCAAGAACCTAGCACCCTCTATGCCAAGCTGCTCGGTGAAACCGCCGAAATTTCCTGGAAGGAGCTTGAGCCGTTCTTTGCCAAGGGTGCCCTATTGTGGGTCGATGCAGGCCTGGATTTGATCGAGGCAGCCGAGGCAATGGCCGAGGATAACCGCGAGAAAGTCGCTGATTGGCTGGCTGCGGGGAGCCTGGGCGAAGTGTCTGCGACGCGGGCATTGGACCTGGTCGCGCGTGATCCGGGCTTGTGGGCAGTGGTGGTTTCGCCGTGGATTCTGATCCAGGAAAGGGCGGCGTAAGAAAAGTCTGCACGAAAAAGGTGCGCGTTTTTTCATGGGTGAAGTGTGTAGCCGAGTAACCGCTGACACGGTGATGGCATCTTGCCGTGGAGAAAGGTCACAGGTGAGGGTGACGTAAACGTCACGGGAACAGTTTTGACGCTGGCTGAGTGCCGGGCGAATTGTTTCAGAAGATGAGCAAATCATCGTGGTGAGGGAGCAATCTCCCTCACCACAAAAGCCTAAGCCGTCTTGCCGGTATGATTATTCAACGAAATAACCTTGGTCTTGCCAATCCGGTGACGATAAATCTCACGCAGATATTTGATTGCCTTTTTCACGCAATCCCGTGACAGGCGAATGTCGTTGATCGACACGAACTTTTCCTTGTCGTTGATCAACTCGCGGTATTTCTTCTCATACATCGGCTTGATCGCATACCAGTTGGTATCGAGGATTTTCGCTGGGTTCTCGAATTCATTGAGCAACTCATCGATGCGGTCTTCGTCGAAGTCCTCGTGGATGATGAAGTCCAGGATCGAATTGTCCAGCGTGTCATCGAAGCGGTAAGGATTACGCGCAAAGCAGCGCTTGATAAAGGCGACGATCAGCGTCAGGAAGTCATCCGAAAGGCACGGGCTCTTGGCGATCAGTGTGGTCAGCGACAGGTTGGCCGATGCGCCGATCACCAACGCATAGCGCTTGAGCGTGGTGTTGGGAAACAGGCTGTTGAGATGGGTCTTGAGCCGGTTCAGGTCCATGTAGGACAGCTTGTAATCCTTGGGCAGCGATACGATGGATACTACCGACGAGCAGTTCTTGAAGAAGTGCAGGTCATGTAGCGCCGCCGCGTCATAGCCGGAATTCTTGTATTGCTCAAGCGACGCCCGATAACGCTTGGACTCAATCGGCAGCAGGCTGATGCCTTCGATGGCCTGGGTGACCTTGTTGAAGTGCGGCAGGTCGATGGAACGGAAAAACAGGTCATCGATGTTCAGGCGCTGCGGCTCTTTGTCGAACACCTTGAACTTGTCGTTCGATGGTACCGGGGTTTCCGGCACCACGGATTCGGCGTAGGCAATCGCCACCGGGCCGGCCAGGCTCATGAACAGGTCGTTGGCATCCAGGCGAATGGTCTCGCCGATGTCGATCCCGGCGCGCCGGAAGTAGTTCTGGTCGTAGTCGGTGGTCACCGCCTGCGCGGTGAGAATGTTGAAGATCTGTTGGGAAATGTACTGGTTGGCATGTTTTTCCATGGCATTGACATCAATGTTCTGGATATTGCCGTCATCGCTCTCTTCGGCGTAACGCATGATGTCGTTGGAGATCAGCATCATTGCGTTCCATGGGCGGATGCGACCTTTCACACTGGCTTCGCTGCTGTCTTCATTGGCGAAGTTGTACGAGAAATCCCACTCTTCTGACAGATACTTGCACAGCAGCCGGCCGGCGTTGATGTGCAGGGCTTCGGACATTTCGCTGCGGTGGTCGGAGATATTCGGCAGCACACAGATGCCACTGGTGAAGATCGGCTCGAACACAAACGCATGGCCGCTCTTGCTGTCGTGTTCGTCGGCGGGCTTGGTGTCGAACGTCTTGTTCATGTACGAGTGTTGCTGGGCCAGGCCGAACTCTGAAGCCATGCCCGAGCCGGTGCCACCGCCGGCGCTGAAGATCGAGAAGTACAGGCGCGACTGGTTGGCCTTGATGCCGCAGGAGTCGATCAGGTACGAGTGAATCATCTTCCAGTCGGGGCTGGAGAAACGCTGGGTGTCTTTGTTGAGGATGATCTTGGCCAGGTACTGGCCCAGGATCGGCGCGTTACCGGCGCCACCGGCATGGACTTCCGACAGGTCCATGATTTTCATCTTGCTGTAGTCGCGCAAAAAGCCGCTTTTCTCACCTTTGCGCGAGAAACGGATGCGCCCGGCAATGTCTTTGTCCAGGTCGCCCAGCATCACCAAGGGTTCCACCAGGAAGACCGGCTTGGTGGTCTTGCCGCCGCCCAGGCGCAGGTTGTTGCGAATCCATTGGGTTGGGCTGTAACCCTTGTCCACAGGGCTCTTTTTGAATTGAGGCTTATCCTCGGCACTGAATTCGTTCAAGTAAAACTTGCGCGCGTTGTACACCAACTCCGCCACGTCCAGGGCAATGTTCGAGCCGCAGCGGCCCAGGCCGATCAGGCACACCGACGGGAATTCCTGCTCATGGCCCGGGGCACCGTCACCTTCCTGCTGGGGCGGGCGTGGGAACACCATGTCGCGCAGGCCGTCGAGGTTGTCGAGGATGCGATCGGTATTGGTCTCGGTGAAGTACAAGTACTGTTGGGTGGCCAGCGGGCGGGCGCTGCTCACGGGGTTGTAACCGGCGGGCTTTTCCGCAGGCGCTGTAGGCAACACGTCGGGGATTACGGTGGCGGAGCTGTTTTTGGAAGTCATTGGGCGCCATGTACCTGGACGGATGGCCGCAAAAATCGAGGAGCCATCACGGAATGAGAGTTCGCGACTTTACAGTGCGTCTGAGTCCGGGGCGGCGGGGTTCAGCCCAAGTGTTTACAGGGGAATTCCGGCCGGACTCTGATGAATCGGCCGTTCGTCGGCGTTCTTTAACCAAATGATGGCGAAATGCCAAATAGCCGGCGTCAGCGAATTGGCCGCACGATAGAGGTTGAGCCGGTACGTCCCGGGGTGGGCTCTTTCAATGGGGGAGCCTCCTTGTTGCCTTCCGCGCTAAGCGAGTGGAGCGGGTTGCGCATCTGGATGCCCTGCATCACACCGATGATGTCACTGGCAGGCACCGCCGGGCTGAGCAGGTAGCCTTGCACGAAATCACAGCCATGCTTGAGCAGCAGTTCGAATTGCGCCTGGGTTTCCACGCCTTCGGTAACCACCTGCAGGTGCAGGGTGTGGGCCATGCCGATAATCACCTGGACGATCTCGATATCGGCGGTGGATTTGGGAATGTCCTGGATGAACGAACGGTCGATCTTCAAGGTGTTCAACGGCAGGCGCTTGAGGTAGGCCAGGGATGAGTAGCCCGTGCCGAAGTCATCGATGGCCAGGGAGACACCCAGTGCACGAATCTGTCGCAACAGCGCCAGAGTGCTGCTGATATTGCCCATCAACGCATTTTCGGTAACCTCCAGCTCCAGACGATTGGCGGCAATCCCGGCAAAGCGCAGGGCGTCTTCGATTTCATCCGCCAATTCATCACGGGCCAGATTCAAGGCTGAGCAGTTCACGGCCATGGTCAGCCCGGTGTAGCCACGGTCGGACAACAAACTCAGGTCATGACACGCCTGGCGCAGCACCCAGTGATCCAGTTCGGCAATCAGCCCATTGCTTTCGGCGATGCCGATAAAACGGTCCGGCGCCAGCAGCCCGTGTTGCGGATGCTGCCAGCGCACTAGGGCTTCCAGGCGAGTGACCTTGCCAAGCTTCATGTCGAAGATCGGTTGGTAGAACAGCACCAATTGGTTGCGCGCACGCAAGGCCGTGCGCAGTTCCTCTTCCAATTGCAACTCAAGGAACGCGCGGGTTTTCAGGTTGGAGCTGAAGAAACTCAGGTTATTGCGCCCGCTATCCTTGGATTGGTACAGCGCCAGGTCGGCGGTTTTCAACAGTTCTTCGCAGGTCAGGCCGTCATCGGGGAACACGCTGATGCCGATGCTGGTGGTCATTACCATGCGTCGCCCGGCCAGTTCGATCGGGTCTTTCATCTTTTGCATGATGCGCTGGGCCATGTGGCGCGCTTCATCGCGGTGGTGGATGTTGATCAGGATGCAGAATTCATCGCCACCAAAGCGCGCGACCACATCTTCATGACTGCGCACCGAGCCCTTGATGTGCCCGGCCAACACGCTGAGCAACTGGTCGCCGGCATCGTGCCCCAGGCTATCGTTGATCCGCTTGAAGTGGTCGATATCCAGAAAGATCACCGCCATCATGCCTTTGGTTGCGGTTTTTTCCGCGACTTTCTCCGCGAAGAGCTGGTTGAACCCCCGGCGATTGAGCAGGCTGGTCAGCGCGTCGAAATGGGCGACTTGTTGCAGCGACGCACGCGCCTGATCGAGTTCACTGAGCAGTGCGTTGACCCGGCGCAGGTCGCGCTCCTTGTGCTGCAGTTTTTTGTCCGCCAAGGCGGCGCTGATGCTGCTGCCGATGACCAGCAGCGTAATCACCGCCACCGACAGGCCAAGTTGAATGGGGTTGTTGTCCAGCGGTGACGACAGATCAGCGCCAGTGGGAATCACCATCTGCATGGCGGCCATGCCGGTGAAGTGCATGCTGATAATGCCGGCGCCCAGCGTCAGGCTGGCGGCGTACTTGAGCAATTGATGAAACATGCCGGCGCCGTTGCGCAGGTAGTTGGACAACAACAACGCGGCCAGGCTGGCGCCAATGGCGATAGCCACCGACGCTATGAACAACCCCGATTCGAAGTACACCAGGGCTTGGGAGCGCATGGCTGACATACCGACATAATGCATCAGGGCGATGCCGAGCCCCATCCAGGCCGACGCCAGCAAGTATTGATGGAACCGCAGGTGCGGGTGACTGAGGGTTTGCATGGCGAATAGCGAAGCGATCAAGGCGATCGCCAGCGAGGCGAACGTCAGGATCAGATCGTAATGAATAGTGATTGGGGCCTGGAAAGCCAGCATGCTGATGAAGTGGGTTGACCAGATTCCGCCCGCCAGGCACCCGGCACCCAGCCAGCGCCAATGCCGCCGGGCGGTGGGGGCTTCCACATGCCCGACCCGCTCGGCCATATCCAGCGTGCCGAACCCGGCCGCGCAAGCGACCAGGTAAGCCAACAGCACCAGAAAGGGGTTATGACTGCAATTGAGTAATAAATGCCCTTTTTCCGGAAGGTCGGTAAAGAAATGCAACCCAAGCCATTCCATAGCATGTCCCGTCATAGAGTCACGTCACAGCCTGAGGCGATGACCTATGAGAGCGAGTATAGAAGCTTCGCGGGATTCACCATGGATAATGGCACTTTGATTCTGATTTTTTTGGCATCTGACCCATAGCGTTTGATGCTAAGCGCTGAGGGGCAGCTCCTGCTCGACAGGTGCTTCCAGTGGGGCCAGGCCGAACGCCGCACGGGCAGCGTCGCAATCGACATTGTGTTCACCCTGGCTCCACGATGCGTCGAACTCGCGGCACGGGCTCGACCGCTGTTCATAAATCGTACAACGGGTCTCTTTACCCACTTCACCCTCGAGGCTGCAGCAGCGTGCGGGTTTCTGGTCTGTGCCGATCATCGCCACGCGGGTGGGGTTGATCTGTACGACCAAATCGTCGGGGACCGTACCCCCCGATGAGGCGCACTCACCCCAGAAGAAAGACACACGAAAGTATGAACAGCAGGCACCGCAATTCAGACACGGACTGGCTTCGGACATGGGCGTCATCGATTAGAAAAGTAGAAGTAGGGTGTTTCGGGGAAGGCTCGCCATTCTATCCGTGCCGTAGCCGTTGGGAAGAGGGGGCGCACTTATATTTTGTGTAGGCAAAGTCCCATGGCCACGGGCGAAATCATGCCCTATCAGCTTTACGAATCATTACAGACAACCGGGGCCAGCCTGACTATGTTGCAGGTACCTGAGCAGGATGCATCGGACATCGCAGCTCCTATAACAATAAAGAGACGGACCCATGCAGAACTCGACCCAAGCGGCGAATGCCTGGCGCATTCTGTTCCTGCTGTTCCTGGCCAACCTGTTCAACTTCTTCGACCGTACCATTCCCGCAATTATCATCGAGCCCATCCGCATGGAATGGCATCTCAGCGACTTCCAGCTCGGTATCATCGGCACCGCCTTCACCATTGTCTACGCCATCGCCGGCTTGCCGCTGGGGCGCATGGCCGATACCGGTTCACGCAGCAAACTGATGGGCTGGGGCCTGTTCGCCTGGAGCGGGCTGACCGCGATCAATGGCATGGTCGGTAGTTTCTGGACCTTCCTGCTGGTGCGCATGGGTATTGGCATCGGCGAAGCCAGCTATGCGCCCGCGGCCAACTCGCTGATCGGCGATCTGTTTCCGGCACACCGTCGGGCGCGGGCCATGGGCATTTTCATGTTGGGCCTGCCATTGGGCCTGCTGCTGGCCTTTTTCACCATTGGCGCGATGGTCAAGGCTTTCGACAGCTGGCGCGCACCGTTCTTTATCGCAGCCGTGCCGGGGCTGATCCTGGCGATGTTTATGTTCTATATCAAAGAGCCTAAGCGCGGCGCGGCGGAAACCGTACAAGTCTCCCAGGAGCGCGTCGATCGCCCGATCCGTCGCGTGCTGGCGGTGCCGACCTTCCTGTGGCTGGTGCTGGCCGGGCTGTGTTTCAACTTCGCCACCTATGCGTGCAATTCGTTCCTGGTGCCGATGTTGCAGCGCTACTTCCTTATGCCATTGCAGGATGCGGCCGTGGCCACCGGGGTGATTGTCGGTCTCACCGGCCTGGTGGGCTTGACCCTGGGCGGCTGGATTGCCGACAAGATCCATCAGCGGGTCGCCAATGGTCGGCTGTTGTTTGCCGCGTGCAGCCTGATCATTTCCACCGTGACCACCGCGTGGGCCTTGCATGCCGGGCGCATCGAGATCGGTGTGTTTGTGGCCTTGTTCAGTGTCGGCTGGTTGTTCGCCTATAACTTCTACACCTGCGTGTACACGGCGATCCAGGACGTGGTCGAGCCACGTTTGCGGGCGACGGCGATGGCGCTGTTCTTTGCCGGGTTGTACTTGCTGGGCGGTGGTATGGGCCCGATCGTGGTGGGCGGCCTGTCGGACCATTTTGCCCACTCGGCCATGTACGCGGCGGGGGCGCAGCAGATGACCGAAGCTTATAAAGCGGTGGGGCTGCACGACGCCATGTACCTGATCCCGGTGGCGCTGTTGCTGACCATGCTGTTTCTGTTCCAGGCCTCGCGCAGCTTTGTGCGGGATGCCAAGAGGATGAAAGAGGGCCTGAGTGCGGTTGAGGTGCCGGCTTCGGCGGCCACGGTTTGATACTGCGGTAACGCCATCGGGAGTACGCGGCCTACCACAATTGGATGGGTTCCAATGTGTGGGAGGAGGCCTGCACCCGATGAGCCCCTCAAGACGAATGAAAGAAGGCCCGCATTGCGCGGGCCTTCTTTTTGCTTCAAGCGGCTATTAACCCGCTACCAGTACCCGGATTGCTTCCAGTCGCAGCGCCGCCTTGTCGAGCATGGCCAAGCCCTGCTCGCGTTGGTTACGCAGGGCAACCAGTTCGCTGTCACGTACAGTCGGGTTGACGGCTTGCAACGCAGTCAGGCGTGCCAGTTCTTCCTCGGTGTCCGCTGCCAGGCGACGCTTGGCCTCGGCCACGCGCTCGATGTGGCGCGGGGCGATCTTCTCTTCGCCGGCGTTGATCCGTGGCGTCAACTGGTCGCGCTGAGCCTGGACGAACTTGTTGGCGCTGGCCCGTGGCACGCTTTCCAATTGGTCATTCAGGGTCTCGAACGAGACACGGCCCGACAGGTCGTTGCCGTTGGCGTCCAGCAGGCAGCGCAAGGCCGCCGGTGGCAGGTAACGGCCCAGTTGCAGCGCACGTGGTGCAACCACTTCACTGACATACAGCAGTTCCAGCAACACGGTGCCTGGCTTGAGCGCCTTGTTCTTGATCAGCGCCACGGCGGTGTTGCCCATGGAACCGGACAGCACCAGGTCCATGCCGCCCTGCACCATCGGGTGTTCCCAGGTGATGAACTGCATATCTTCGCGCGACAGGGCCTGGTTACGGTCGTAGGTGATGGTCACACCTTCGTCGTCGCCTAGGGGGAAGCTGGCGTCGAGCATTTTTTCGCTGGGCTTGAGGATCAGCGCGTTTTCCGAATGGTCTTCGCTGTCGATGCCGAACGCGTCGAACAGGGTTTCCATGTAGATCGGCAGGGCGAACTGGTCGTCTTGCTCAAGAATATCTTCCACCAACGCATCGCCTTCACCCGCACCGCCGGAGTTGAGCTCCAGCAGGCGGTCGCGACCGGTGTGCAACTCTTCTTCCAGGCGCTCGCGCTCGGCGCGGGCCTCGTCGATCAGGGCCTGCCACTCGGCGTCGTCAGCGTTTTCCAGCAGCGGCAGCAGGCGCGGGCCGAACTGATGCTGCAAGGCGTTGCCGGTCGGGCAGGTGTTGAGGAACGCGTTCAGCGCTTCGTGGTACCACTGGAACAGGCGCTCTTGCGGGCTGGTTTCCAGGTACGGCACGTGCAATTCGATCACGTGTTTCTGGCCGATCCGGTCCAGACGGCCGATCCGCTGTTCCAGCAGGTCGGGGTGGGACGGCAGATCGAACAGCACCAGGTGATGGGAGAACTGGAAGTTGCGGCCTTCACTGCCGATTTCCGAACAGATCAGCACCTGGGCGCCGAACTCTTCATCGGCGAAGTAGGCCGCGGCGCGGTCACGTTCGAGGATGTTCATGCCCTCGTGGAACACCGTGGCCGGGATACCGGAGCGCACGCGCAGGGCGTCTTCCAGGTCCATGGCGGTTTCGGCGTGGGCGCAGATCACCAGGACTTTGGTGCGCTTGAGCATTTTCAGTTGATCGATCAGCCACTCGACCCGTGGGTCGAAGCGCCACCAGCGATTGTCTTCCTCGACATCCGGCTGCGACTGGAAGCTGACTTCCGGGTACAAGTCGGCGTGTTCGCCCAGCGGCAACTCGAGGTATTCGTCCGGGTTCGGCAGCGGGTAGGCATGCAGCTTGCGCTCCGGGAAACCCTGCACCGCAGCGCGGGTATTGCGGAACAGCACGCGGCCGGTGCCGTGGCGGTCGAGCAGTTCACGCACCAGGCGTGCACTGGCTTCGGTGTCGCCATCGTTGACGGCGGTGAGCAGGGCTTCACCTTCGTTGCCGAGGAAACCCTGGATGGTCTTGTGCGCGGCCGGGGAGAGGCGGCCCTTGTCCAGCAGTTCCTGCACCGCCTCAGCCACCGGGCGATAGTTCTCGCTTTCTGCGCGGAAGGCTTGCAAGTCGTGGAAGCGGTTCGGGTCCAGCAGGCGCAGGCGCGCGAAGTGGCTGTCCTGGCCCAGTTGTTCCGGGGTGGCGGTGAGCAGCAGCACGCCGGGGATGACCTCGGCCAACTGTTCTACCAGCGCGTACTCCGGGCTGACCTTGTCTTCATGCCACACCAGGTGGTGAGCTTCATCGACCACCAGCAGGTCCCAGCCGGCGGCGAACAGCGCGTTCTGCGCCTTCTCGTCGTCCACCAGCCACTCCAGTGCGACCAGTGCAAGCTGGGTGTCTTCGAACGGGTTGGCCGCATCGCTTTCGATAAAGCGTTCTTCGTCGAACAACGCCACTTGCAGGTTGAAGCGGCGGCGCATCTCCAACAGCCACTGGTGCTGCAGGTTTTCCGGCACCAGGATCAGCACGCGGCTGGCGCGGCCGGACAGCAGTTGGCGGTGGATCACCAGGCCGGCTTCGATGGTTTTGCCCAGGCCCACTTCGTCGGCGAGCAATACCCGTGGCGCGATACGGTCAGCGACTTCACGGGCGATGTGCAATTGGTGAGCAATAGGTTGCGCACGTACGCCACCCAGGCCCCACAGCGAGGACTGTAATTGGCGGCTGGTGTGTTCCAGGGTGTGGTAACGCAGCGAGAACCAGGCCAGCGGGTCGATCTGCCCGGCGAACAGACGGTCGCTGGCCAGGCGGAACTGGATAAAGTTGGAGAGTTGGGTTTCCGGGAGGGTGACCTGCTCGTTCTGCCCATTGAGGCCGTGGTACACCAACAGGCCGTCGACATCGTCGACTTCCTGCACGGTCATTTTCCAGCCTTCGAAATGGGTGATGGTGTCACCCGGCGAAAACCTCACGCGAGTGAGGGGCGCATTCCGTAGCGCATACTGACGAGTGTCGCCAGTGGCCGGATAGAGCACGGTCAACAAGCGCCCGTCCTGTGCCAGAACGGTGCCTAACCCCAGCTCTGCTTCGCTGTCACTAATCCAGCGTTGCCCCGGTTGATACTGCTGCGCCATGCTGCCTGACTCCCGCCGTGAAAAAGCCGACTATCTTAACGGAACACAGCCCTCAGCCAAAGGACTCTGACAAAAACTACGCTGTTTGAGCGGCGGTTCGAAAGTTGAATCGACAGATGGCGGGCACTCACGAGTGTGGACTGGGTCACAGCTTGGCGACTGGGTGCTCAAGTCACCCGGCAGCCCGCCGACAGCCTGTTGATCAGGAGAATAAAGCCTATGTTGCCACCCATGCTGCCCGTCAGTGTTGTGCCGGTCACGTCACAACTCGATCCGGCGCGCCAGAAGCCGGATATCCCGCCGGTGGTGCCCGTACAAGCGGGCTCCAACGAGAGCACGATCGACCTGAAAAAGGGCGATGCCGAGCAATCGACCTTTCTGCTGCGCGAAGAACAGCGTCGCCAGCAAGAACAACAAAAGCGTCGGCGCGAAGCCGAGGAAGATCCTGAACAGCACTTGGCGATTCCAGGCGATGTACTGAATGCCGACAACACTGTGCCGGTCGTCCCGTTGATCGAAGATGCGCCGCGCCAGGGGTTATGGGTGGACGTCGAGGTCTAGTCGCTTAATTCCCGCAGTGCCGCTATCAGCAACTCGATGTCGCGCTCGTTGTTGAGGGGGCTGACCGAGACTCGCGCAATGCTGCTCAAACCTCGCGCCTGCATGTCCAAAGGGGTATAAGCCACGTCGTTGGCGCCGATGTTGATGCGCTTGAGACCCAGGCGGCGCTTGAGCTCGAAGGCGTCCCAGCCGGCGAGGTTGAAGGCGATCAGACCCGAATGAGCCGTGCCCGAGTCATGCAGGGAAAGGCGCGGGATCTCACGCAGTTCTTCACGAATTCGCTTGCTGAGTAGTAAGACCCTTTCCCAGGTTCGCTCCACACCCAAACGGTTGGCTTCTTGCAGCGCATTGCCCAATCCCGCCAACAAGGCATAGGACGCTTCACTGGTTTCAAAGCGGCGGGCGTCGTTGCGCAAGTCGAAGCCTTTGGCGGTCCAGGGTGCCGAAAACACATCGCGTTGAGCCGGGTTCAAACGTTGCAGAAAGTCTGGCCGTACATACAGCAGCGCGGTGCCGCGTGGCCCACGCAGGTGTTTGCGACCTGCCGACTTGAGCACATCGCAGTGCAGCGCCTGCACGTCCACCGGCAACTGGCCGACAGCCTGGCCTGCGTCAATGAAGTAAGGAACGCCATGGCGCCTGGCCACCACTCCTATCGCCTGGGCGGGATTGATAAGACCGCCGTTGGCGGGAAGCCAGGTCAGGTCGATCAACTTCACGTTTGAATCGATCATCGACTCCAGTGCTACGGGGCAGACCGCGCCGCTTTCATCGCAGGGGATGACTTCCACCCGCGCACCCGCTTGCACGGCCAGATCCATGCTGGCGAGGTTGCCACCCCATTCTTGTCGGCCTACCAGAATGCGATCGCCCGGTTGCCAGCTGCCCAAGGCCTGAAACGCCATGCTCCACGCGGTCGAACCGCTGCCGGCAAACGCTATTGAGGAGGCCGGTGCATTGAGCAATTGCGCGGCGGCGCGGCGGGCTTTTTCCACCAGTACTGTGCCGTGCTCGCCGGCTTCCATGGGGCCGTCGCGGGCCTCGCGTTGTAACTGGTCGATGATCGCGTCCAAGGTCGCCCGGCTCGGCAAAGAGGCACCGGCATGATTGAAGTGCACGATGCCCGACTGGCAGCCCGGCGTTTCGTCCCGCAGGTGCTGGACTTCCAGCGGGCTCATGGCTGCAACTCGAAAATGGCGTCCACCTCCACGGCAACGCCAGCCGGCAGGCTCGATACACCCACCGCGGTGCGCACGTGCCGACCCTTGTCGCCGAGGGCGTTGACCAACAGGTTCGAGGCGCCATTGGCTACTGCACTCTGCTGATTGAAGTGGCCGCTGCCGGCGATAAAGACGCCGACGCGCAGAGTGCGCGCCAGGCGCGACAGGTCATCATCGAGGGCGTCGCTCAGTTGCCCCAGCAGACCCAGGGCCGCCAATTGCGCCGCCTGGGTGCCTTCTTCGTCGCTGAGGGATTCGCCGAGTCGACCCACATAGGCGGGCTTGCCGTCGATCAGTGGAATTTGTCCGGAGACAAACAGCTGATTCCCACTGATGACGTGGCTGATGTAGTTGGCCGCCGGCTGGCTGGCCGTTGGCAGCGTCAGGCCGAGGGCGTGAACGCGTTGGCGGATCGAGTCGCTCATGATGAATCCTCTTGAATTGGGAGGTTTCAGCATGTGGGGCGTGGCGAGGGGCGACAAACGGATAGAACTCACTCGACGTATCGAAAAAGCTCATGCGTGTGCGCAGGCTTCCTTCAACCATTGGCTGAAACACGTGGCCGCTTCGCTGGTGGCCCCGTGGGGAGTGATCAGCCAGTAGCCGATGTCGCTGCGATAAGGTGGCCAGTCGAACGCCTCCACCAAGCTGCCGTCCTGGAGCCTGCGCTCGATCAAACGGTGGCGGCCCATGGCGATCCCCTGGCCGGCCACGGCGGCTTCGACCACGATGTTGTAGTCATGCAGCACGACACGGGGATGATCGGCGAGCTCGATCTGATAGTGCGCGGACCAATCCGTCCATTCGAACGGTCGATGGGAGGTGGCCATCAATAATGGGCCTTTACGCAGTTGGCTGGCCTTGAATACGGGGCTGCACACGGGTGAGATCGCCTCATCCATCAGGCGCACGGCGTGCACATCGGGCCAGTCGCCCTTGCCATAGCGGATGGCCAGGTCGACCTCGGCGGCGGCGACGTTTGCCAGTTGGATCGCGGGCAGTAATTCCACCTGAATGTGCGGGTGGCGGTTGAGAAAATCGGCCAGGCGTGGAGCCAGCCACAGGGTGGCGAAGGAGGCCAGCAGGCCGATGCGTAACACGGTGTGGCTGGGGGCGACCCGTAGCGTGCGGGTGGCAGCGGCGATAGCGTCCAGGGCAGGGCGTATTTCGTTGTAGTAATGCTCGCCGTCGGTGGTCAGATCAATCGCACGGGTACGTCGGATAAACAAAGGTTTGCCCAAGTGCTGTTCGAGTTTCTGTACCTGGTGGCTCAAGGCACTTTGGGTCACCGACAACTCGTTGGCCGCCTTGATAAAGCTCAAGTGTCGCGCCACTGCCTCGAACGCGCGCAGGGCCAGCAATGGCGGAAGGTCCTTGTGCAGTGCCACTTGGGTAGGCCTCCGGGGCTTGGGGGAAGGGCCGATTTTGGGCGATGACCTGCCATTTGTCGCCCGTTGATTTGCCGTGGAGCGGGGGAGGCCGCATTATTGAGCTATTCCCGCCACGACGTAAGCCAAGCCATGAGTGAAGACGCCAAGCTGATCGACCTGAATGCCGAACGTGCCAAACGTGTACATGACCTGAATGATAAACGCCTCAATGAAGTTCGCCAGGCGTTCGAACAGGCGATGCCGTTGCTCTTGAAAAAGCCAAAAGTTAAGAAAAAGCCGAAGAATAATCCGAAAAAACGTTGAAACGGCCGGCATCCGTTGATGCAGGTCAGTTATTGCCCTCCTTTACGCCCAGTTGCGTACGACATTGATCCCCGTCAATTTTCTACTTCGCCTTCTCCTTTAACTTAGCCCTATCGCAACAGGGCACGAGCAGGAGGCCGGTCATGTTTTTCGATAATGTGGTGTTTGCCGGAGTGCTGACTGTAAGCCTCATGGTGTTGTTCTTTGTAGGGTTTGGAATTTTTATCTGGAAAGACGCTAACAAGCGTAAAGAACCGTAAGTCTTTCTGGATTACATGGGCACGCAAGGCATTTTGGGCGACTTCGGTCGCCCTTTTTTTTGCTTTTTAGTTTGTGTACATATCCGTTATCAAAGACGGATATACCCGCAATCGAACGGCCATAAAAAAAGGTGCGATCCTCATCGAGGTCGCACCTTCTTTTTCAACCGTCGGGTGATCAGCTACCCAGCGCCTTGGACGCCAACCAGAACAACCCGGCCGACAAGGCCACAGTCGCCGGCAGGGTCAACACCCAAGCCATCAGAATCGTCTTCACCGTGCCGCCTTGCAGCCCACTCTTGTTGGCCACCATGGTCCCGGCCACACCCGACGACAATACGTGGGTCGTCGAAACCGGCAGGCTGAAGATGTTGGCCAGGCCAATCATGCTCGCCGTGGTAATCTGAGCCGACATGCCCTGGGCGTAGGTCATGCCCTGCTTGCCGATCTTCTCGCCGATGGTCAATACCACACGCTTCCAACCGACCATGGTGCCCAGGCCCAAGGCCAGGGCAACGGCCAGGATCACCCAGAACGGTGCGTATTCGGTGGTGGCGGTCAGGTCTTTGCGCAGTTTGTCCAGGTCGGACTTCTCGCGCGCATCCAGGCCCGGCAGCTTGCCGACTTTCTTCGCGGTGTCGTCCAGGCACAGCAGGTAACGGCGTACCTCAATACGATGTTCGGCGGTCAGCGAGTGGTAGTCAGCGACGCCTTTCAAGGTTTCCATCAGGGCATTGATGGTCGGCTCGGTCTGTTGCGGGTTGCATTGGAACTTGCCCGGCAGATCGTACTTCACGCCTTTGCCCAGGGCCAGGAACTCGCCGAGAGTGGCGTTGTTGCGCTGGTAGAACTGGCTCAGGTGTACGGTAGCGTCGCGAGTACGTTCGATCTGATAAGTGGTACTGCCCAGGTCGAGTACGAACTGTGCCGGCACGATACCGATCAGCACCAGCATGATCAGGCCGATACCTTTCTGACCGTCGTTGGAGCCATGCACGAAGCTCACGGCCATGGCGGAGATCACCAGCACCAGGCGGTTCCAGAACGGTGGATGCTTCTTGTCATCCAGCTTGCGGCGCTGGTCCGGGGTCTTGTGCATCTTGGACAGCGGGCGCCACCACTTCAGGCCGAGCAGCACCAGGGCTGCGACCAGGAAGCCGGCCATCGGCGAGAACACCAGGGACGCGCCGATATCCACCGCTTTCTGCCAGTTCACGCCATCAGCCAGGGGGATGTCGTTGATCAGGGCATTGGCCAGGCCGACACCGAGGATCGAGCCGATCAAGGTGTGGGAGCTGGAGGCCGGGATACCGAAGTACCAGGTGCCCAGATTCCAGGTGATCGCCGCGGCCAATAAAGAGAAGACCATTGCCAGGCCATGGCCGGTGTTCACATTGATCAGCAATTCCACCGGCAGCAAATGCACGATGGCGTAGGCGACGCCGACACCACCGAGCAATACGCCGAGGAAGTTGAACACCCCGGAGAAGAACACGGCCAGGTGCGGCGGCATGGCTTTGGTATAGATGACTGTGGCCACCGCGTTAGCGGTGTCATGAAAGCCATTGATGAACTCGAAGGCGAGGACAAAGGCCAGGGCGAGCAACAGGCTCACTAGAACCCAAGCATCCAGTCCGCTGAATAAATCGATCATGAAGGTTTTCTGACCCGGTCGTAAGGGGGCGCGATTATGCCAGAAAACCTCGGTAATCGATGCATTAGCTGCTCATCGGTAACAATCTTCACTGAAAAAAACCGCGGGAAGGGCGTTCATCCCAGGGTTTTCGGGGGCTTGGCAAGTCTTTGATTTATAAAGTACAGGTCGGCGAGGGCGGGTTTTTTCAGGCAAATATCATGTTTGAAACATTTGTATGAAATTTCGTTGGCAGCAGCAGGACCCTGGCCAATTGGAAGAAGGAAGGTGCCCTCCGCCGCAGGTAGAACGGCGGAGACAGCAAAACCCTGAGAGCTCGCGTCGAAGTGCTTATGGCTCTTCGGCTTTGAGCTCCTGTTCAATCTTTTGAATTTCCTGGGCAAATGCCTGATCCAGCAGGCTGGCTCGTTTGCGCCATGGCTTGCGTTCCGGCTCAGGTTGGGCGGCGTAGGTGGTGACTTCCCCGCCGTAAACGTCCTTGTAACGTTGTTCCTGGCGCTCAAGTTCCGCGCGCAGTTCGTCTTTCGTCACAGTGTTACCTAATTTGAGTTGAGTTTGTGTGTTGTGCAACGTCGTAGCTGAAACTCGTTCCCGGGCTACGTCAATATGAACAGTAGGACCGTTCAAGTTTGAAGGGCCAAAGGGCAGAATCTCTTGGCGACTATTTGTTTTTGTTGTGACCTTGTGGTTACCGACGCCGCATACAACCCGCAGCGCCTGACGAGCTCCCATCCCGACATCATTACCGGGCTGACCTCCGTACACGCTGCATTATAGCGACGCGTACGAATAACACTATCATTGTGAAGTTAAAAAAAATGCTATGTCGTGTGAGAGTTTTGTTACATGTCTGCATCTGATTTTTCGAAACATAGCTTTATAAAATCTGCAGCCATCTAGATACCTGTCGAGTGCGCGGCTTTCATATTCATCCCGCACTGTTAAGAACTGATGTACCCGGTAAATTGCGATAATCGCTTGGTTGTCCGATAATCGCCCAATGTTGCCATGGCCACCTTGTGCATCGGGCCACGCGGCTGGTAATAGCTCATTGCAGCCAACCCTCCCAGCGATTAAAAAAGATAAAGGGCCCCGAAATGAACGATCAATTGCGCAATTCCTTCGCATCAGTGGCGCCGCCGATCGTGGCCTCACCGGCCAAGCGCATCCAAGCGTTCACGGGGGATCCGGATTTCATGACGTCCCTGGCCCGAGGCTTGGCCGTGGTCCAGGCGTTCCAGGAGCGCAAGCGCCACCTGACTATCGCCCAGATCAGCCACCGCACCGAAATCCCTCGCGCCGCCGTGCGCCGTTGCCTGCATACCTTGATCAAACTCGGCTACGCCACCACGGATGGACGCACCTACTCGCTGTTGCCCAAAGTGCTGACCCTGGGCCATGCCTATTTATCCTCCACGCCTTTGGCGGTGTCGGCCCAGCCCTATCTGGACCGCATGAGCGAGCAACTCCACGAAGCCTGCAACATGGCGACCTTGGAGGGCGACGACATCCTCTATATCGCCCGTTCGGCCACCACCCAGCGCTTGATCTCAGTAGACCTGTCGGTGGGAGGACGCTTGCCGGCCTATTGCACCTCGATGGGCCGCATCCTGCTGGCGGCGCTGGATGATTCCTCGCTCAAGGACTACCTCGACCACGCCGACCTGCAAACCAAGACCAGCCGTACCCTGACCACACCGCAAGCCTTGTTGGAATGCCTGCAACAAGTGCGTCAGCAGGGCTGGTGCATTGTCGACCAGGAACTGGAACAGGGCCTGCGCTCCATTGCCGTACCGGTGTATGACGCGTCGGGCCAAGTGCTGGCCGCGCTGAATGTCAGTACCCACGCCGGCCGGGTCAGCCGCAACGAGTTGGAGCAGCGCTTCTTGCCGAGCATGCTCAGCGCCAGCCGCGAATTGAGCACCCAGCTGTTTGCCTAAGTGTTCGGTGACCGCACAGATCCCGGCTTGATCAATTGACGGTATTTCCCTTGGCTTATTAATGTGCGGCAGCGCTATCGCTGCCCCCAATAATAATGACGGCCTCAGGTCGTTGACCCGCCCATCGGTGTGGAAATAACAATAATGAATCAGCCTTCTGTCGGCACTAACCTGGACGTACAGTCCTTTATCAATGCCCAGCCGTTGTCACGCTATCAGTGGCGCGTGGTAATCCTGTGTTTCCTGATTGTCTTCCTCGATGGCCTCGACACTGCCGCCATGGGCTTTATCGCACCGGCGCTGTCCCAGGACTGGGGCATCGACCGCGCCAGCCTCGGCCCGGTGATGAGTGCCGCATTGATCGGCATGGTCTTCGGTGCGTTGGGCTCCGGTCCGTTGGCCGACCGCTTTGGGCGCAAAGTGGTGCTGGTGGGCGCAGTACTGGTGTTTGGCGCATTCAGCCTGGCATCGGCCTACAGCACCAACGTCGACCAGTTGCTGGTATTGCGCTTCCTCACCGGGTTGGGCCTGGGGGCCGGCATGCCGAATGCCACCACGCTGCTGTCCGAGTACACCCCGGAACGCCACAAGTCGTTGTTGGTGACCAGTATGTTCTGCGGCTTCAACCTGGGTATGGCGGGTGGCGGGTTTATCTCGGCCAAGCTGATTCCGGCGTTCGGTTGGCATAGCCTGCTGCTGATGGGGGGCATCCTGCCGTTGATCCTGGTGGTCGTGCTGTGGAGATGGCTGCCCGAATCGGCGCGTTATCTGGTGGTGCGCAATCGCGGCAGCGACAAGGTGCGTAAAACCTTGTCTCCCATCGCGCCCCATCTGGTCGCCCAGGCCACCAGCTTCAGCGTGCCCGAGCAGAAAACCGTCAAGGCGCGCAACGTGTTCGCGGTGATTTTCTCCGGCACCTACAGCGCCGGCACGTTGTTGCTGTGGCTGACTTATTTCATGGGCCTGGTGATTGTTTACCTGCTGACCAGTTGGCTGCCGACCCTGATGCGTGACAGCGGTGCCAGCATGGAGCAAGCGGCGTTTATCGGTGCTTTGTTCCAGTTCGGTGGCGTGCTGAGCGCTGTCGGTGTGGGCTGGGCGATGGACCGGTTCAACCCGCACAAGGTCATCGGTACTTTCTATCTGTTGGCCGGGGTGTTTGCCTACGCGGTGGGGCAGAGTCTGGGCAATATCACGCTGCTGGCGACCTTGGTGTTGATCGCCGGGATGTGCGTCAACGGCGCGCAATCGGCGATGCCGTCCCTGGCCGCGCGTTTCTACCCGACCCAGGGGCGCGCCACAGGCGTGTCGTGGATGCTCGGTATTGGCCGCTTCGGCGCCATCCTCGGCGCGTGGATGGGCGCGACCTTGCTCGGCCTGGGCTGGAACTTCGAGCAGGTGCTGACCGCCTTGGTGATTCCGGCGGCATTGGCCACCACCGCTGTAGTGATCAAGGGCATGGTCAGCCACGCCGACGCGACCTGAGTCCGGGTCCGGCCAAATGGGGGAGGGGTGGACCCCTCCCGCATTCGTTGATGCACCAGAAAAGATTAGCTAGGTAACAATTGGTTCGATAATCGAACGCTGAGTCGATTATCGGATTGTTCGGGGTATTTTCCCGGCTTAATCTTCAAGCACTTCGGCGCCACCTCAGCGCCTTTTTCGATCCATATCGGGAGCCCTAACCCCATGGCTGAAATTCTCGCGCTGCGTGACGCGGTGAAGCAATTTGTGAACGACGGTGACACCGTCGCTCTGGAAGGCTTTACCCATCTGATCCCTACGGCAGCGGGTCATGAAATCATTCGTCAGGGCAAGAAAGACCTGACGCTGGTGCGTATGACGCCTGACCTGATTTACGACCAGTTGATCGGTGCCGGCTGCGCCCGCAAGTTGATTTTCTCCTGGGGCGGCAACCCGGGCGTGGGCTCCCTGCATCGGCTGCGCGATGCGGTCGAAAAGCAATGGCCGCAACCGCTGGAAATTGAAGAGCACAGTCATGCCGACCTGGCCAATGCCTACGTTGCCGGCGCATCGGGCCTGCCGTTCGCCGTGCTGCGTGCCTACGCCGGTTCCGACCTGCCCAAGGTCAACCCGCTGATCAAGACCGTGACCTGCCCATTTACCGCGGAAGTGCTGGCGGCGGTGCCATCGGTGCGTCCGGACGTCACCGTGATCCACGCACAAAAGGCCGACCGCAAGGGCAACGTGTTGCTGTGGGGCATTCTGGGGGTGCAGAAGGAGGCGGCACTGGCAGCCAAGCGTTGCATCGTCACTGTGGAAGAAATCGTCGATGACCTGAACGCGCCGATGAACAGCTGCGTCTTGCCGACCTGGGCCCTGACTGCGGTGTGCCATGTACCCGGTGGTGCGCACCCGTCCTACGCCCATGGCTACAACGAGCGTGATAACCGCTTCTACCAAGCGTGGGATCCAATCGCCCGCGACCGCGGGACCTTTACCGCGTGGATCGATGAATACATTCGCGGTACCGCCGACTTCACTGAATTCCAGGCCAAGCTGGCCACCGCGCAGGAGGCCAAGTAATGGCTTACTCGACCAATGAAATGATGACCGTCGCCGCGGCGCGCCGTCTCAAGAACGGCTCCGTCTGCTTTGTGGGCATCGGTCTGCCGTCCAAGGCCGCCAACCTGGCGCGCCTGACCTCGTCGCCGGATGTGGTGTTGATCTACGAGTCCGGCCCGATTGGCGCCAAGCCCTCGGTATTGCCGCTGTCGATTGGTGACGGTGAGCTGGCGGAAACCGCCGACACTGTGGTGCCGACCGGTGAGATTTTTCGCTACTGGCTGCAAGGCGGGCGCATTGACGTAGGCTTTCTCGGCGCAGCCCAGGTCGACCGTTTCGGCAATATCAACACCACCGTGGTCGGTGACTACCACCAGCCCAAAGTGCGCTTGCCAGGTGCCGGCGGTGCGCCGGAGATTGCCGGTTCCGCCAAGAGCGTGTTGATCATCCTCAAGCAGTCGGCGCGTTCGTTTGTCGACAAGCTGGATTTCATCACCTCGGTCGGCCATGGCGAAGGCGGCGACTCGCGTAAACGCCTGGGCCTGCCGGGTGCGGGGCCTGTCGGGATTATTACCGACCTGTGCATCATGGAGCCGGAAGAGGGCACCCATGAATTCGTGGTCACCGCGCTGCACCCTGGTGTGACCCGTGAGCAAGTAGTGGCTGCGACCGGTTGGGCCGTTCGTTTTGCCGACCAGGTCGACACCACTGCCGAACCGACTGATACAGAGCTGACCGCCCTGCGTGACCTTGAGGCACGCACGGCGGCCGCCCATGGCCAAGCACCCGGAGAAGCCTGATGCGCGATGTATTTATCTGTGACGCGATTCGTACCCCCATCGGCCGTTTCGGCGGTGGGCTGTCCACCGTGCGCGCGGATGACTTGGCGGCGCTGCCGATCAAGGCCTTGATCGAGCGCAACCCGTCGGTGGACTGGGCCGCTGTGGATGAAGTGTTCCTCGGCTGCGCCAACCAGGCCGGTGAAGACAACCGCAACGTCGCGCGTATGGCGCTGTTGCTGGCGGGCCTGCCGGAGAGCATCCCTGGGGTAACGCTCAATCGCTTGTGCGCCTCGGGCATGGATGCAATCGGTACTGCCTTTCGCGCCATTGCCAGCGGCGAAATGGAATTGGCGATTGCCGGTGGTGTCGAGTCGATGTCCCGCGCGCCGTTCGTGATGGGGAAGGCCGATGCGGCGTTTTCGCGCAACATGAAACTGGAAGACACCACCATCGGCTGGCGTTTTATCAACCCGTTGATGAAAGCGCAGTACGGTGTGGATGCCATGCCCCAGACGGCCGATAACGTCGCCGACGACTACCAGGTGTCCCGGGCCGACCAGGACGCCTTCGCCCTGCGCAGCCAGCAGCGTACCGCCGTCGCACAAGCCGCCGGGTTCTTCGCCGAGGAAATCGTGCCGGTGCGCGTCGCCCATAAAAAAGGCGAGACCGTCGTCGAGCAGGATGAACACCCGCGAGCTGACACTACCCTGGAAGCTCTGGCCAGACTCAAGCCGGTCAACGGCCCCGACAAGACCGTCACCGCCGGCAACGCCTCGGGTGTGAATGACGGGGCCGCGGCGCTGATCCTGGCTAGCGCCGAGGCCGTGAAAAAACACGGCCTCACCGCCCGCGCCCGTGTGTTGGGCATGGCCAGCGCCGGCGTCGCGCCGCGTGTGATGGGGATCGGGCCGGTGCCGGCGGTGCGCAAGCTGGTGGAGCGCCTGGGGTTGGCGGTCACCGACTTTGACGTGATCGAACTCAACGAAGCTTTCGCCAGCCAAGGCTTGGCGGTGCTGCGCGAGTTGGGGATTGCCGACGACGCGCCCCAAGTCAACCCGAACGGCGGCGCCATCGCCCTTGGCCACCCACTGGGCATGAGCGGTGCGCGATTGGTGCTGACCGCACTGCATCAACTTGAGAAAACCGGGGGGCGCAAAGGCCTGGCGACCATGTGTGTGGGCGTCGGCCAAGGCTTGGCCCTGGCGATTGAACGCATCTGAATTCTGATAAGAGAGGATTGCACCATGAGTGACAAGCCCGGTTACCGGCGCCCGCAAGCGGGTACTCAACCTGATTACCTGCACCCGGCCTACCAGTCGACGAACCTGCGTTCGCCGTCCAAGCCGTTGGTGTTCCTGCCCCATTCCTTGTCGGAAATCACCGGCCCTACCATCGGCGCCGAGCGGATCAACCCGAAGGACAACGACCTCACCGCCCAGCATGAAGGTGAACCCCAGGGCGAACGCATCATCATTCATGGCCGTGTGCTGGACGAAAACGGCCAGCCCTTGCCGGGCATCCTTGTGGAGATCTGGCAGGCCAACGCCGCCGGGCGCTACAACCACAAGCGCGACCTGCACGACGCGCCGCTGGACCCGAATTTCACCGGAACCGGTCGCACCATCACCGACGCCGATGGCTGGTATCAGTTCCAGACCATCAAGCCTGGTGCCTACCCGTGGGGCAACCACCACAACGCGTGGCGGCCGGCGCATATCCACTTTTCGCTGTTCGGCCCGAGTGTGCTGACGCGGCTGGTCACGCAGATGTATTTCCCGGGTGACCCGTTGCTGGAATACGACCCGATCTATAACTGCGTACCGGACACCTCGGCCAAGCAGCGCCTGATCGCCCGTTTTGACCTGGAAAAAACCATTCCTTCCTATGCCCTCGGCTACCGCTGGGACATCGTCCTGCGCGGCCGCGACGCTACGCCGATGGAGAAATGAGATGACACTCAACGCGACCACGTCCCACACCGTCGGGCCGTATTACCACATCGGCCTGACCTGGCTGAACCGCGAAGACCTGACCGTGCCGGCAACCCTCGGCGAACGTGTGGCGATCAGCGGGCAGGTAGTGGACGGCAACGGTGATGCCGTCAACGATGCCATGCTTGAAGTGTGGCAAGCCAATGCCGCGGGCAAATATGACCACCCGGAAGACGATCAGGACAAAGCCGTCGACCCGAACTTCGAAGGTTTCGGTCGGGTGCCGGTGGACGCCGAAGGGCGTTTTCGCTTTACCACCATCAAGCCGGGCGCGGTGCCGGGGCTGAAGGGCACGACTCAGGCGCCGCACTTGGTGGTGCTGGTGTTTGCCCGTGGGTTGGTGAAGCACCTGCTGACGCGGATTTACTTTGACGGTGAGGTCATGAATGGCGATGACCCGCTGCTGGCATGCGTGCAGCAAGAACGGCGCAGTACCTTGATTGCCCGGCAGGATGCAGACGGTGTTCATCAGTGGAACGTGATTTTGCAGGGCACAGACAAGGAAACAGTGTTCTTCGATTATTGATCAGGAGCAGTGGAGAGTTACAAGCTGCAAGCTTCAAGGAAAAGCGGTGATTGCGGCTAATGCCAGTCAGTTAAGGGTGAACGCTGTATTTGTGGCGAGG
>NZ_JALMFA010000040.1:0-617 GCF_023242545.1 Pseudomonas sp. MWU13-2517
GATGAAAAGCGCATGATCAACTGCCGCGCCGACCTCAACCAACTCGTGCCGTTCAAGTACGACTGGGCCTGGCAGAAGTACCTCGACGGCTGCGCCAACCACTGGATGCCGCAAGAAGTCAACATGACCGCCGACATCGCCCTGTGGAAAAACCCCGAGGGCCTGACCGACGACGAACGCCGTATCGTCATGCGCAACCTGGGCTTCTTCTCCACCGCCGACTCCCTGGTTGCCAACAACCTGGTGCTGGCCGTGTACCGCCTGATCACCAACCCGGAGTGCCGCCAGTACATCCTGCGCCAGGCCTTCGAAGAAGCGATCCACACCCACGCCTACCAGTACTGCATCGAATCGCTGGCCATGGATGAAGGCGAGATCTTCAACATGTACCACGAGATCCCATCGGTCGCGAAGAAAGCCGCCTGGGGCCTGAAGTACACCCGCTCGATCTCCGATCCGAAATTCGAAACCGGCACCGTCGACACCGACAAAGAACTGCTGCGCAACCTGGTCGCCTACTACTGCGTCCTGGAAGGCATCTTCTTCTACTGCGGCTTCACCCAGATCCTGTCCATGGGCCGCCGCAACAAAATGACCGGCGTGGCCGAACAGTTCCA
>NZ_JALMFA010000041.1:0-565 GCF_023242545.1 Pseudomonas sp. MWU13-2517
GGCGCCAAGCGATGACGTGTTCATCGATAAGAGCACCCAGACCGTCAAGATCACCGACGCTACTGGCGGCAACTTCGAGAAGCTGGAAGTTGCGGGTAATGGCGCAACCACCACGATCAACGACACCATCGACAAGGTCGATGTGGTTCTGACCGCCACCAACAGCGTTGGTGAAGGCGGCAACATCGTTTACACCGCCAGCCTTGTGGATAAAAACGGCGCGGCAGTGACCAACATCACCAAGCCGTTGACCGTCACCCTGGATAACGGCCAGACCATCACTATCGGAGTGAACCAGTCCAGCGGTTCTGTCTCGGTAGTCGCTCCAAACGACGTATACAAAGGCGACCAGACCGTCACCACCGCCATCAAAGGTGTGACTGGTGGAGAGCACTTCGAGAACTTGGTGCCAGGCACTACGCCGGTGAACACCACCGTTACCGACACACCGGGCACTGCCGATACCACGACCGTCACGCTGACCGCGCCAAGCGCAGTCAACGAAGGTGGTCAAATCACTTACACCGCCACCTTGAGCAACAAGGCTGGTACTGACGTTACGCTG
>NZ_JALMFA010000042.1:0-420 GCF_023242545.1 Pseudomonas sp. MWU13-2517
GGTCTGGTCGCCTTTGTATACGTCGTTCGGCGCCACAGTGGTGACGGTGCCGCTGGACTGGTTCACGCCAATAGTGATGGTTTGGCCATTATCCAGGGTGACGGTCAGCGGGTTGGTGATGTTAGTCACCGCATTACCCGACTTATCAACCAGAGACGCGGTGTAAACGATGTTGCCACCTTCACCAACGCTGTTGGTGGCGGTCAGTACCACATCCACTTTGTCGATAGTGTCGTTGATTGTGGTGGTTGCGCCATTACCTGCAACTTCCAATTTCTCGAAGTTGCCACCAGTAGCGTCAGTGATCTTGACGGTCTGCGTGCTCTTGTCGATGAACACGTCATCGCTTGGCGCCGGGACGGTCACGGTGCCGACGGTGTCGCCAGCCTTGATGGTGATGGACGAGCCATTGTCGAGTTT
>NZ_JALMFA010000043.1:0-397 GCF_023242545.1 Pseudomonas sp. MWU13-2517
GTACGTAATCTGGCCGCCTTCGTTGACGGCCGACGGAGCCGTCAGGGTCACGGTAGTGGTATCGGCAGTGCCCGGTGTGTCGGTAACGGTGGTGTTTACAGGCGTAGTGCCTGGCACCAGGTTTTCGAAGTGCTCGCCACCGGTGACGCCTTTGATGGCGGTGGTGACGGTCTGGTCGCCTTTGTACACGTCGTTCGGCGCCACAGTGGTGACGGTGCCGCTCGACTGGTTCACACCGATAGTGATGGTCTTGCCATTGTCCAACGTCACGGTTAACGGGTTGGTGATGTTGGTCACCGGCGCGCCGTTTTTATCCACAAGGCTAGCGGTGTAAACGATGTTGCCGCCTTCGCCAACGCTGTTTGTGGCAGTCAGTACCACATCCACTTTGTCGATA
>NZ_JALMFA010000044.1:0-394 GCF_023242545.1 Pseudomonas sp. MWU13-2517
AACGTCAGTACCGGCTTTGTTGCTCAAAGTCGCGGTATAAGTGATCTGGCCGCCCTCATTGACTGCGCTTGGCGCGGTCAGCGTGACGGTCGTGGTATCGGCAGTGCCCGGTGTGTCGGTAACGGTGGTGCTCACAGGCGTAGTGCCTGGTACCAGGTTTTCGAAATGCTCGCCGCCTGTGACACCTTTGATAGCGGCAGTGACGGTTTGATCGCCTGTGTAGACGTCATTCGGCGCGACGGTAGTGACGCTGCCGCTTGACTGGTTCACGCCAATGGTGATGGTCTGACCATTATCCAGCGTCACGGTCAACGGATTGGTGATGTTAGTCACTGCCGCGCCGTTTTTATCCACAAGGCTGGCGGTATAAACGATGTTGCCGCCTTCGCCCACG
>NZ_JALMFA010000045.1:0-391 GCF_023242545.1 Pseudomonas sp. MWU13-2517
CGGCAAGACCATCACCATCGGTGTGAACCAGTCGAGCGGCACCGTCACTACCGTGGCGCCGAATGACGTCTACAAAGGCGACCAGACCGTCACCACCGCCATCAAAGGCGTCACCGGCGGCGAGCATTTCGAGAACCTGGTACCAGGCACTACGCCGGTGAACACCACCGTTACCGACACACCGGGCACTGCTGACACCACCACCGTCACACTGACCGCGCCAAGCGCAGTCAACGAAGGCGGTCAGATTACGTATACCGCCACGCTTTCCAATAAAGCGGGTACCGACGTCACGCTGAAGTTGGACAATGGCTCGTCCATCACCATCAAGGCTGGCGACACCGTCGGCACCGTAACCGTCCCGGCGCCAAGCGATGACGTGTTCATCGAC
>NZ_JALMFA010000046.1:0-358 GCF_023242545.1 Pseudomonas sp. MWU13-2517
AAGAAGGAGAAAGGCTGAAAAGTAACCTGTGGCGAGGGAGCTTGCTCCCGTTGGACTGCGCAGCAGTCCCATGCTTTGTAAACAAAGAGCGAAGAGCGGGGCCGCTTCGCGGCCCGACGGGAGCAAGCTCCCTCGCCACAAATACAGCGTTCACTCAGGGTGATCAAGACTTCACATCAGAAGTCCCAGCGGGTGCTGACTATCACGTTGCGCGGCTCACCGTAGGGGGCCGGGTTGTAGAAGCCCACGTTGGTGTAGTAGGACTTGTCGAAGATGTTGTTGAAGTTGACGGTTGCCGAAAGGAAACCGGGTCACTGATCCTAATGCCAGTCACTCAAGAAGGAGAAAGGCTAAAAAG
>NZ_JALMFA010000047.1:0-347 GCF_023242545.1 Pseudomonas sp. MWU13-2517
AGCTGATAGGTTTCGCCGACTTCGTTTTCAATCTCGGTCAGCAATAACCGCACGTTGTCGTAGCGGTACTTGACCTGGGTGCCGTCGGCATTGAGGCGGCGGCTGATCAGGTGCAGGCCGTCGGCGTATTCGTAGCGGGTGACGTGGCCGAGTTCGTCGCGTTCGGCGGTGATTTTGCCGTAGGGGTTGTAGCTGTATTCCCGACACGCGCCGCCCGGCAGTACCACACGCACCAGGCGACCCACGCTGTCCCACTGGTACTGGGTCAGCGCACCGTGCTCATCCTCACGCGCCACCTGCCGCCCAAGGTCGTCATAGCGATAACGCTTGATCCCGCCATTGGGCAA